>NZ_JBHVRR010000013.1:0-133971 GCF_042885635.1 Streptomyces sp. NPDC058045
GTGGTCATTGTATGGGGCCGGGGGGGCCCCCCCCCCAAACACCCCCCCCCGCCGGGGGGGGGCGCCCCCCCCATGGGGGGCCCCCCCACCCCGGGCCCGGGGCACACCCCCCCCCGAGCCGCGGTCCGCCCCCGAGTTCTCGCCCACACCTCCGCGCCCCACCCCGAAGGGCGCGGCATCCCCGCCGGTCAGGCGGCGAAGGAGATGGTTCACGTGTCCGCTACGCCCGTGCTGGCGTTGCGCGGGGTCTCCAAGCGGTTCGGTGCCGTCCAGGCGCTCACCGACGTAGAGCTTGAGGTCCACGCCGGTGAGGTGGTCGCCCTGGTCGGCGACAACGGCGCCGGAAAGTCCACACTGGTCAAGACGATCGCCGGTGTGCACCCCATTGATGAAGGCGCCATCGAATGGGACGGCAGGCAGGTCCGCATCAACCGGCCGCACGACGCCCAGAGCCTGGGCATCGCCACCGTCTACCAGGACCTGGCGCTCTGCGACAACATCGACGTGGTCGGCAACCTGTACCTCGGCCGGGAGCTGCGCAAGCGCGGCGTCCTGGACGAGGTCGAGATGGAGCGCCGCTCCCGGGAGCTGCTCGACACCCTGTCGATCCGGATACCCAGCGTCCGGATCCCCATCGCCTCCCTGTCCGGCGGTCAGCGCCAGACGGTGGCGATCGCCCGCTCCATGCTCGGCGAGCCCCAACTGGTCATCCTGGACGAGCCCACCGCCGCCCTCGGCGTGGAGCAGACCGCCCAGGTCCTCGACCTGGTGGAGCGGCTCCGCGAACGCGGCCACGCCGTGGTCCTCATCAGCCACAACATGGCCGACGTCAAGGCCGTCGCGGACAAGGTCGCGGTGCTGCGGCTGGGCCGCAACAACGGCATCTTCGATGTGAAGTCCACATCGCAGGAAGAGATCATCTCCGCCATCACCGGCGCCACGGACAACGCCGTGACCCGTCGTGCTGCGCGCAACGGGGAGGGCCAGAAGTGAAGTTGGACAAGACCGCCGCGTCCCCGGACGCCGCCGCGGACGGCGTCGGCAACCCGCAGGCCGCCAAGGGCGCCGAGACCGTCGTCGACCCGCGGCTGCTCGTCCGCGAGCACGGCCTCGCGGGCTATCTCACCGAGTTCAAGCGCAAGGTGCGCGGCGGCGACCTCGGGTCCATCCCCGTGGTCCTCGGCCTCGTCATCATCTGGCTCATCTTCCAGAGCCTCAACTCCAACTTCCTCAGCGCGGGCAACCTCACCGACATCTCCATCGCCATGGTCGGCACCGGCATGATCGCCGTCGGTATCGTCTTCGTGCTGCTGCTCGGCGAGATCGACCTGTCGGTCGGCTCGGTCAGCGGTGTCGCGGGCGCCGTCTTCGCGGTGCTCGCCGTCACCCACGGGATGAACGAGTGGCTGGCGCTGCTGCTCGCCATCGTCTCCGGGGCCGTGGCCGGTGCGCTGCACGGCTTCTGCTTCGCCCGCATCGGCGTCCCCGCCTTCGCCGTCACCCTGGCCGGTCTGCTGTTCTGGAACGGCCTGATGCTCCAGGTCCTCGGCGACAACGGCACCATCAACCTGGACTCGGAAGGCGTCGTCGGCCAGCTCACCCGCTACTACTTCTCCGATGTGGCGGCCGCCTACGGGCTGGCGCTCGCGGTGACCGCGCTGTTCTTCGTCACGTCCTTCCTGGACAACCGGCGCCGGCAGGCCGCGGGTGTGCCCTCGCGTCCGCTCAGCGACACCGTGGTGCGGACCGTGCTGCTCGCCGTGGTCTCCTTCGCCGTGGCGATCGTCTACAACCAGAACAAGGGCCTGCCGCTGGCCGTGGTGATCTTCCTCGCGGCGCTGTTCCTCACCGACTTCGTGCTGCGCCGCACCGCCTACGGCCGGAAGGTCTTCGCGCTCGGCGGCAGCGTCGAGGCGTCCCGACGGGCCGGTATCAACGTCGAGTTGATCCGGATCTCGGTGTTCTGCATCGCCGGTGCCTTCGCCGCGCTCGGCGGTATCTTCATCGCCTCCAAGATCGCCGCCGCCAACCAGGGCGCCGGCTCCGGCGACCTGCTGATGAACGCGATCGCGGCGGCCGTCATCGGCGGCACCAGCCTCTTCGGCGGCCGCGGCCGGACCTGGAACGCCCTCCTCGGCGTCCTGGTCATCGTCTCCATCCAGTACGGCCTGGCCCTCCAGGGCATCGCCGCGCCGATCCAGTACATGATCACCGGTGCGGTGCTGCTGGCGACCGTCGTCATCGACGCCGTCACCCGCAAGACCCAGAAGAGCGCGGGCCGCGCCTGACGGCAGTCCCGCCCCGTCGTGCCCCCTGCCGGACCGGCACGGGGCACGGCTGTGCCGTTGGGCACATCCGCGGCTGAAATCACCCGGTGGGCGCCCCCGTGCGGGCTTCCGGCCGCGGGCCGCAGCCGATGAACATTAGACTCGGCTGGCCCGACAAAGCTCCATCGGCTCAATCTGCAAGGAGGCACGGGGTGGCGCTGCTTTCCCGCATCGGCGGACCGCGCGATCTGGACCGACTCAGCCTGGAGGAGCTGGACCAGTTGGCCGGCGAGATCCGGACCTTCCTGGTCGAGGCGGTCTCCAAGACCGGCGGACACCTCGGTCCCAACCTCGGTGTCGTCGAACTCACCATCGCCCTGCACCGCGTCTTCGAGTCCCCCACCGACCGGGTCCTCTTCGACACCGGCCACCAGTCGTATGTGCACAAACTGCTCACCGGCCGGCAGGACTTCTCGGCGCTGCGCGGCAAGGGCGGCCTCTCCGGCTACCCGTCCCGGGCCGAGTCCGAGCACGACGTCATCGAGAACTCGCACGCCTCCACCGTCCTCGGCTGGGCCGACGGGCTCGCCAAGGCCAACCAGGTCCGCGGCACCGGCGCCCAGGTGGCCGCCGTCATCGGCGACGGCGCCCTCACCGGCGGTATGGCCTGGGAGGCGCTGAACAACATCGCCGCCGCCAAGGACCGCCCCCTGGTCATCGTCGTCAACGACAACGAGCGCTCCTACGCGCCCACCATCGGCGGCCTCGCCGACCACCTGGCCACCCTGCGCACCACCGACGGCTACGAGCGCTTCCTCGCCCGCGGCAAGGACATCCTGGAGCGCACCCCCGTCGTCGGCCGCCCCCTCTACGAGACACTGCACGGAGCGAAGAAGGGCCTCAAGGACTTCATCGCCCCGCAAGGCATGTTCGAGGACCTCGGCCTGAAGTACGTGGGGCCCATCGACGGGCACGACATCGAGGCGCTGGAGTCGGCGCTGGCACGGGCCAAGCGGTTCGGCGGGCCCGTCATCGTGCACTGCCTCACCCAGAAGGGCCGCGGCTACGAGCCGGCCGAGCAGGACGAGGCGGACCGCTTCCACGGCATCGGCCCCATCCACCCCGACACGGGGCTGCCGGTCGCCGCCGGCGCCACCGACTGGACGTCCGTCTTCGGCGCGGAGATGGTCAAGCTCGGCCGGGAGCGCGAGGACATCGTGGCGATCACCGCGGCCATGCTCCAGCCCGTCGGGCTCAAGGAGTTCGCCGAGGCGTTCCCCGAGCGCACCTATGACGTGGGCATCGCCGAGCAGCACGCCGCGGTCTCCGCGGCCGGTCTCGCCGCCGGCGGCCTGCACCCCGTCTTCGCCGTCTACGCCACCTTCCTCAACCGCGCCTTCGACCAGCTCCTGATGGATGTGGCGCTGCACCGCTGCGGCGTCACCTTCGTACTGGACCGGGCCGGGGTGACCGGTACCGACGGGGCCTCGCACAACGGGATGTGGGACATGTCGATCCTGCAGTGCGTGCCCGGGCTGCGGATCGCCGCGCCCCGCGACGCCGAGCAGGTCAGGCTCCAACTGCGGGAAGCCGTCGAGGTGTCGGACGCGCCCACCGTGGTCCGCTACTCCAAGGGCGCCGTGGGCCCCGCGGTGGAGGCGGTGGACACCGTCGGCGGGATGGACGTCCTGCGGGCCGCCGGTACGGACACCCCGGATGTGCTGCTGGTGTCGGTGGGGGCGCTGGCCCCGATGTGCCTGGAGATCGCCGGGCTGCTGGAGAAGCAGGGCATCACCACCACCGTGGTCGACCCGCGCTGGGTCAAGCCCGTCGACGAGGCCATGGCACCGCTCGCCGAGCGGCACCGCGTCGTGGTCACCGTCGAGGACAACTCCCGTTCCGGCGGCGTCGGTTCGGCCGTGGCGCAGGCCCTGCGGGACGCCGGGGTCGATATGCCGCTGCGTGACTTCGGCATCCCGCCGCGCTTCCTGGAGCACGCCTCCCGCAAGGAGGTCCTGGCCGAGATCGGGCTCACCGCGCCCGACATCGCCCGCCAGGTCACCGGCCTCGTCTCGAAGCTCGACGGCCTCACCCCGGCTCGTACCCGACCGGTCCACAAGCCCGCCGTGGAGCCCGCCCGGGACTGACCGCCCGCCTTCTCCGACGGCCCCGCCGCCCATGCCCCGGGTGGCGGGGCCGTTCCACGTGCGTGAAAATCCCATAGCCCGGGCATACGTCGTCAAAGCCGGGCACAGGTGCTCTTTCCCGAGCTGCTCGGGTACGACCAGGTGGGAGGTACGGCCGGTGAGCGACAACCTGTTCAGGACGAAGAGCATCGAGCAGTCCATCAGGGACACGGAAGAACCGGAGCACGCACTCAGCAAGTCCCTCTCCGCGCTGGACCTCACCGTCTTCGGTGTCGGCGTCATCATCGGTACCGGCATCTTCGTCCTCACCGGCAAGGTCGCCAAGGAGACCGCGGGCCCGGCGACCGCCCTGGCGTTCGTCGTCGCCGGAGTGGTCTGCGCACTGGCGGCGCTCTGCTACGCGGAGTTCGCCTCCACCGTCCCGGTCGCCGGCTCCGCGTACACCTTCTCCTATGCCTCGCTGGGGGAGTTCCCGGCCTGGATCATCGGCTGGGACCTCATCCTGGAACTGGCGCTGGGCTGCGCCGTGGTCGCCGTCGGCTGGTCCGGGTATGTGCGCTCGCTGATGGACACGGCGGGGGTGGGGCTTCCCTCGGCGCTCAGCGGCACCCACGGCGGCACCTTCGGCTTCGATCTGCTGGCCGCGCTGCTGGTGCTGGTCCTCACCGGAATCCTGGTCGCCGGGATGAAGCTGTCGTCCCGGGTCACCGGGATCATCGTGGCGGTGAAGGTCACCGTGGTCCTGCTGGTGATCATCGTCGGTTCGCTGTACATCACCGGCTCCAACTACCACCCCTTCATCCCGCCCAAGCAGGAGGTGACGGGCGGCGGCGGTCTCAGCGCCCCGCTGATCCAGCTGATGGCGGGCTACACCCCGTCCAACTTCGGGGTGATGGGCATCTTCACCGCGGCCGCCGTGGTCTTCTTCGCGTTCATCGGCTTCGACATCGTCGCCACCGCCGCCGAGGAGACCAAGCTGCCCCAGCGCGACGTCCCGCGCGGCATCCTCGGCTCCCTCTTCATCTGCACCCTGCTGTACGTCGCGGTGTCCGTCGTGGTCACGGGCATGGAGCACTACGACAAGCTCTCCGTGGACGCGCCGCTCGCCGACGCCTTCAAGTCCGTCGGCCATCCGTTCTGGGCGGGCGTGATCAGCTTCGGCGCCGCCGTCGGCCTCACCTCGGTCTGCATGATCCTGCTGCTGGGCCAGACCCGGGTGTTCTTCGCCATGAGCCGCGACGGGCTGCTGCCGCGGGTCTTCTCCAAGGTCCACCCGAGCTTCCGCACGCCGTACCGGTCCACCGTGCTGCTAGGGGTGGTGGTGGCCGTGGTCGCCGGGTTCACCTCGATCGACGTACTCGCCGAACTGGTCAACATCGGCACCCTGTTCGCGTTCGTGGTGGTCGCCCTGGGGGTGGTCATTCTGCGCCGCCGGCGTCCCGATCTGCCCCGCGCCTTCCGCACCCCGCTGGTCCCGCTGGTGCCGGTGCTCTCGGTGATGGCCTCGTTCTGGCTGATGCTGAACCTGCCGGCCGAGACCTGGGTGCGGTTCGCCATCTGGATGGCCATCGGCGTCGTCCTGTACTTCGCCTACGGCCGCGCCCACAGCCGCCTCGGCCTGTCCACCGCCCGGCAGCAGGACGCGGGGACGCCCAACTCCTAGGCATGGCAGGCCAGTTGGGCGCCCGGTGGCCGTCAGGCGCGGGGCGGGCCGTGGACGGTGCGCGGGCCGACGGTGCGGGCGCCCAGGGCCTCGACCCGGCGCCGCAGCCCACGGTCGGCGGTGACCACCACGCAGTCGCGGTCCGCGGACTCGGCCGCCAGCTCCACGATGCGGTCGTCGCCGCTGCCCGCCGCGGCCACCACCCGCACCCCGGGCACCGGCTCCACGCCGCGTGCCGCACCCTCCACGACCAGCACCACCTCCACCGGACCCGGCACCCCGGCCACCCCCTCGCGGGCCCGCGGCACCAGGCTGTCCCGCAGTCGCTCGGCGGCCCCCCGCCGGTCCCGCCACCAGCCGTCCGGTACCGAGCCGACCACATTGGCGGCGTCCACGATCAGTACGGGGGGCGGGGCGGCTGTCACGGTGCGGGTCCTTCGGGGGTGGAGGGGCTCGGTACCCGAAGGCTATGCCGCGGGGCCGGTGCCGGGTGCTCAGCCGCCGGTGGCCGGGGACTTCTTCGCGGACTCGGGGACCGGCTGCCCGGTGTGCAGCGCCTTCCACAACTGCTCGCTCTGCGGGTGCGCGGCCACCACCCGGTTCGGGTCCTGGGTGTCGTAGCGCACCGGCAGCATGATCGTCTCCATGCTGCCCGGGTCGATGCCCTTGAGGCTGCGGCCGAAGCGGGCCAGGTCGGTGAGGGAACCGATACCGGAGTCCGTGGTGAGGGACTTGGTGGCGGCGTCCGCGACCCGGTACAGCTTGCGCGGGGAGCCGAGGACGTCCTGGTGCTGGACCTCGGTGAGCACCGCCAGCAGGAACTTCTGCTGGAGCCCTATCCGCCCGAGGTCGCTGCCGTCGCCGACGCCGTACCGGGTGCGGACGAAGCGCAGGGACTTGGTGCCGTCCAGGCGGTGGGTGCCGGCCTTGAGGTCGAAGCCGCTCTTCGGGTCGTGGATGTCCTCCTCGGTGGTGACCCGCACTCCGCCCAGCGCGTCCACCAGGTCCTTGAAGCCGGCGAAGTCGACCTCCATGTAGTGGTCCATCCGGATACCGGACATCGACTCCACGGTCTTCACCACACAGGCCGGACCGCCCAGCGAGTACACCGAGTTGAACATCTGCCGCCGCGCCTCGGGCAGTTGCCGCCCCTTGCCGGTGGTGCACGCCGGCCGGGTCACCAGGGTGTCGCGGGGGATGCTGACCGCGGTGGCGCGGCTGCGGCCCTCCGGGATGTGCATCACCAGCGCGGTGTCCGAGCGGGCGCCGCTGACATGTCCGGAGTCCAGCTCGGCGTTGGCGCCGGCCCGCGAGTCGGAGCCGAGGACCAGGATGTTCTGGCCGCTGGTCGGCAGCTTCTCCGGGCGGTCCTTGCCGAGGGACTTGTCGATGTCGACGTTGTTCAGATTGGAGTCCAGCCCGTGGTACAGCCACCAGGCAGTGCCACCGAGGGCGAGCACGAGGACCAGCAACGCCAGCAGTACCCAGCGCCACACCCGCCGCCGTCGCGGCGGCCGTTCGGGCCCGCCGTCGTCGGCTCCGCCGTCCTTGCGGTGCGATCCGCCGGCGCCGTGCTCGGTCAGGGTGTGGGACATGGTTGGGGCCTCTCTCCGCTCTCCGGTACCCGATTCGGCCTGGACGGGGCGCGGGTGGGGGGAGGGCCGGCCCGGGGCAACTCCTCGCTGGGTGAGGACTATAGACGGATTTTCGAACGGGTGGCTGGCAGATGGCCTGTTCCAGGGCGGGAATTGGCCGGTGGGGCGCCCGAGTGGTGCCTTCCGTCCTAGGCCGTGTCGTTTGGATCTCCGTGGCGTCGCGGGCCCTGGCACGCACTCTCGCTGCACCGGCGTCCAGTACGAGGGAGTCCGGCCGGCACACCGAGAGCACGCACCAGGACCCGCTCCTTGTTCCACGGAGATCCAAACGACACGGCCTAGTTGTTCACGTCTGGCCGGTCGGGCTGCCGCTGCCGCTGCTGCTGGGGGACGGGGCCGCGGCGTGCGCCCAGCGCGAGGTGACCTCGCTGATCGCCGCCGCCACCCGGTCCGCCCGCTGTGGCCGGGTGCGCTGCTGCGGCGCCAACTCCAGGTGCAGGAACGGCACTTGGTGCGCCGCGGCCCGTCGCCCCTGGACGTTGCTGCGGCCCTCCAGCGGGCAGTCGCGCACCCAGGCACGGCACACATCGAGCCCCCGGCCCCGTAGCGCGTCCGCCAGCTCCCGGCCCTCCGGGCGGGCGGTGCGGCCGGCGCCGGTGGAGGCGATGGCGTCGTAGCGGGGCGCCGAGTCCTGGGCGAAACCGTGGAGTTGGATGCCGGGCAGGCGGCGCGCGGTCAGCTCGGCGACCACCGCGTCGAAGACGGTGTCCCGCCGGTGCGCCATGTCCGCGGTGTCCCCGCGCCCGGCGTCCCGGTGCGCCCCGGCCAGTACCAGCACCCCGCCGGGGCTGCCGCGCAGCACCCGCACCCCGAGCCGCTCGCTGTCCCGGTCCGACACCGGATGCGGCACCTGCACCGACCAGCGGGCCGGTGTCCCGACCGGCAGATAGACGCGGCCCCAGCCGCGGGGCGCCGGGGCGTGCTCGGTGCGGTCGGAAAGCTCCAGGTAACGGCGACCGGTGGTGCGGTCGCTGAGAGGGGTGAGGGTGAGATCGACACCGTCGAGGAGACGGCGGGCGCGGGTCTGCTCACCGTCGAGGAGCAGGCCGACGGCCCGGGCCACGGTGTGCCGCTGCCGTCCCGTGGGCGGGCGGTAGCCGGTGCCGGGACGGAAGGGGGCGGTGAAGGAGGCAACCCTGGCGAGCAGATCGACCTCTTCGGTCGCTGAGGGGGAAGCGGTCGGGCCCGGGCGGTGGTCGCCGGGCCGGGAAGAGCCGCCGATTATCATCGCGGCGACCGCAAGAGACCCGACAACTACCAGGATTGCCGCAATTGTTATCGTCTTTGTCCGGTTCGACCTCATGATTGTATAAAGATAGCCAAGTGATTCCTCGTCCTCTCCGCCGCTCCCTGGCGGCCCGCGCCGCCGCCCTCGCCGTGCTGGCCACCACCGCCGCCTGCGGTCTCGTCCACGACGACACGGCGCGGGGCGCCCGCCCCGACGGCCCGGGCTTCTCGGTGGCCGCGGCGGGCGACATCCTGATCCACCCCCAACTCGTGGAGCAGGCACGCAAGGACGCCAAGACCACCGGCAAGGGGGACCACGGCCTGGACTTCGGGCCGATGATGCGCGGGGTGCGGCCGGTGATCTCCAAGGCCGATCTGGCCGTCTGCCACTTCGAGGCGGTGGCCGGGAAACCGGGCGGCCCCTTCGAGGGCTTCCCCGACTTCCAGGTCCCCCCGCAGATCGCCACCACCGCCAAGGCCATCGGCTACGACACCTGCTCCACCGCCTCCAACCACACCCTGGACCACGGCTACCGGGGCGTCGTCGCCACCCTCGGCGCCCTGGACAAGGCGGGCCTGGGGCACACCGGTTCGGCCCGCAGCGCGGGGGAGGCCGCCAAGCCGCTCATCACCGAGGTCAAGGGCGTCAAGGTGGCCCAACTCTCGTACGCCTTCGGCTTCAACGGCAATGAGATCCCCGCCGGGAAGCCGTGGCTGGCCAACAGGACGGCGTTCAAGGACATCGCCGCGGCCGAGCGGCGGGCCCGCAAGGCGGGTGCGGAGGTGGTCATCCTCAGCATCCACTGGGGCCGCGAGTACCAGTCCGACCCGAGCCGCGGCCAGCTCTCCCTCGCCCGCCGGCTGGCCCGGGAGACCGGCATCGACCTGATCGTCGGGCACCACGCGCATGTGGTGCAGCCCATGGAGAAGGTCGACGGCACCTGGATCGCCTACGGCCTGGGCAACCAGATCGCCCGCCACGATGTGCCCACGGGGCTCACCGAGGAGGGCGTGATCGGCTGGTTCGACTTCACCCGGCGCGGAGGGAGTTGGGCGGTTTCCGCCAGATATGTACCGACTCTGGTGACCGTTCCGCCCGCCCCGGACGACGACGGCCGAAGCCCCGAGCGCGCCGAACGCGAGCACCGGCTGATCGATGTGGCGGCCAGACTGCGCACCGGCGACGGGCTGAGCGCGGGCCAACGCGCCCGCTACCGGCTGGCGTTCGAGCGCACCGAAGGCACCCTGCTGAACCGGGGCGCCGCCCGGGACGGACTGCGCCCGCTGGAGGCGCTCCCGGACTGAGCCGCCGCCGCTGCCGGGAACTGACCGAACATGACGCTCTTATTTCTCAAAGTTCCGTAAAGCTGTACAACTCTTCGCTTCCTGAACAGGTCTCGTTCGCAGGCCGTATCACCAGATGTCTTCTTCGGGTGGTAGGCAAGGCCACCGCCCCCCGCTGTACCTCCTGAGAGGAGCCCCCGTTGGCCGCTTCGCGCCCGAAGCGGCGGCACAAGGTCCGCCGACGAGCCGATATGTCCCTGCTGGGGGGTATACGGCCGCCCATCGCCGTGCTGTCGGTCCTGCTGCTGGCACTCGCCGGAGTGACCGCCCTCACCATCGGCCGGGTCGGCGACCCCCGCGTCCCGGAGGCCGTACGGACCTCGCAGCAGCACTTCGCCGAGGACGGCGCCATCGCGCTGCGCGCCTCCATCGACGAGAGCGTGACCGACCTCACCCGCACCGCGGGCCTCTTCAGCGCCGCGAAGCCGGTGCCCGCCGACGCCGTCCTCGACAAGATCGGCAACGTCTACCAGAAGTGGATGGGCACCGCCGTCGTCGAGATCAAGTCCGGCCAACTCCTCGCCGCCCGCGGCGAGAACGTGCCGCTGACCGTGGTCGACCGCGCCCACCTCGGCGACGAGAACGGCCTCGCACCCCGGATGGTGCGGCTGCCCAACGGCGAGACCAGACTGCTCAGTTTCGCCCTCCTCACCTGGCAGAACCGCCCGCAGCAACTCCTCGTCGCGTCCAGCAGCCTCAAGTTCCCCGGCATCAGCCTCGGCCACTTCCGCTCCATCGCCGTCGTCGACCAGCGCGGCCGCATCCTCAGCAGCGACGGCATCCCCCGCGCCGAGGAACTCGACTCCGACAGCCAGCGGGCCGAGGCCGCCGCCGCCCGCCGGCAGCTCACCGCCTTCGCCGCCACCGCCGCCGAACGCTCCTCCCACAACCCGGTCACCGCCAAGGAGCCCGGCTCCCGCGGCTTCACCGGAGTCAGCGGCAGCCTCCTCGGCGACCGCCACGACGGGGACCGGGCCGTCGCCGGCTACGCGGGACTGGCCAGCGCCCAACCCGGCGAGTCCACCGTCGCCACCGGCCTCGGCCTCAGCGTGGTCGCCATGGTGCCCGTCGCCGAGGACCCCGCCACCGTCACCGACACCGCGTTCGGAGTGATCGCCGCCGGAGCCCTGCTGGTCCTCGGCGCGCTCACCGTCGCCTTCCTCCTCGGCACCGTGCAACGGCCCCTGATCCGGCTGTTCCTGGAGAGCCGCCGCCTCACCCGCGGCGACCTCACCCGCCCGGTGGGCGTCCCCCGCTACGGCGAGGCCGCCCGCGTCGGACACGCCCTGGAACGACTGCGCCGGCAACTCCTCGGCGAACCCTCCGACGAGCAGCAGCCGGCCCGCCGCCGTATCCCGCTCGGCGCCCGCACCCTGGTCGCCGCCGCCGGAGTCCTGCTGCTGCTGTGGTCCGGGCCGCTGATGCTGCTGGTCAACCGGGCCGGCGACGGTGTCGTGGTCCCCCAGCAGCTCGTGGACGACCAGCGGGAGCGCACCGACACCCTCAGCGACCGGGTGCGCCGCGCACTCAACGAGGGCCAGGCCGACCTGACCTCCGTCGCCTCCCTCCTCGGCGACCGCACCCGCCCCGCCGACATGACCGCCGTCCTCGAACGCACCATGACCGAACACGACCGCTACGAGGCCCTCTACGTCCTCGGCGCCGACGGCACCGTGCAGGCCCGCGCCGGGCACCGCCCCCACCTGGACGCCGGAGAGGGCCCCGCCAAGCAGCCGCTGCGGGTGCGCGACGAGCACGGCCGCAAGCCCGTCGTCGTCGGCACAGCGGAACTGCCCGGACGCCACGGGGCCGCCGTGGTGGGGGAGTTCCGCATCGACTTCGTCAACGCGCTGCTGAAACGGCCCGGTCTCGGCCAGGTCCGCATCGTGGACGCCGACCGCCGGGTCGTCGGCGGCAACACCGGCTACCTCGCCTTCCAGAAGCTCCCCGACGGGCGCCTGGACGAACTGGTGCAGGCCGGCAGCGAACGCGCCGGCCGCGGCACCCGCCCCAGCGGCGTCCTCTACCGCCACGGCGAGGACATCGGCCTCGCCGCCGCCGCACCCTTCACCGGCGGCGGCCCGGCCAACGCCCTCGACTGGACGGTGGTCTCCTGGCAGCCCGCCTCCGGCCTCGCCATCCCCGCGTACAGCCTGCAGAACCGCACCGTTCTCGCCGGGCTCCTCGGACTGACCGCGGCCGGCGCCTGCCTCGGCTGGCTGCACATCGTGGTGGTGCGGCCGCTGCGCGCCCTCGCCGGGCAGGCCGAGCGGCTCGCTGACGGGGACCGCCGCACCGTGCTCTTCCCCCGCCACCACGACGAGGTCGGCGCCGTCACCCGCAGCCTGGAACTCCTGCGGCAGCAACTCGCGGGCCGCCAGCGGCGGCGTGAGAGCGCCGCCGCCACCGCCGGAAGGAACTGACCCAGCCGTGCTCTTCCTCTACACCGTGCTGGTGGTGTGCTGCGCCGTGCTCCTGGTCGCCGGCATCGTCGAGCAGCGGCGGCACTTCACCAACCTCGAACTCATACCGACCCGGGTCCTGGTGAACGGCATCCGCGGCAAGTCCTCCATCACCCGGCTCTGCGCCGGCGCCCTGCGCGGCGGCGACCTCACCACCGTCGCCAAGACCACCGGCACCGCCGCCCGCTTCATCCACCCGGACGCCACCGAGGAGCCCGTCTACCGCAAGTTCGGCATCGCCAACGTGGTCGAGCAGATCGGCATCGTCCGCCGGGCCGCCGCCTACCACCCCGACGCCCTGGTCATCGAGTGCATGGCGGTGATGCCGGCGCTCCAGGAGATCAACCAGTCCAAGCTGATCCGCTCCACCATCGGCGTCCTCTGCAACGTCCGCGAGGACCACCTCGCCGAGATGGGCCCCACCCTGGACGACGTGGCCCGCTCCCTGTGCCGGTCCATGCCCGAGGGCGGCATCTGCGTCACCGCCGAGGTCGACCGCTTCCACATCCTCCAGGAGGAGGCCGACGCCCGCGACTGCCGACTCGTGTACGCCGACCCGGAGACGGTCACCGACGAGGAGCTGCGCGGCTTCAGCTGGTTCACCTTCAAGGAGAACGTGGCGATCGCGCTCACCGTCGCCGAACTCCTCGGCGTGGACCGCGCCACCGCCCTGACGGGCATGTACGACGCACCGCCCGACCCCGGGGTGCTCTCCGTGGAGCGCTACGCCACCGAGGACGGCAAGCGGCTCCGCTTCGCCAACGTCTTCGCGGCCAACGACCCCGAGTCGACCCTGATGAACATCAACCAACTGCTCGACCTCGGCGCCATCCACCGGCCGCTGAACGTCGTCATCAACTGCCGCCCCGACCGGGTCGAACGCAACGGGCAGATGGGCGAGTTGATCCCGGACCTCGACCCGGACCAGGTGTTCGTCATCGGCCACCCGGCGAAGTCCGCCATCGACGCCATCCCCGCCGCCCACCGGGACCGCGCCGTCGACCTCGGCGGCGACCGGCGCGACCCGGAGGAGTTCATGGCCCAGCTCCTCGGCCGGCTCGGCCCCGACAGCTCCCTCGTCGCCATCGGCAACATCCACGGGCAGGGCGAAGTCCTCCTGGAGCACCTGGCCGAACTCCCCGCCGACGAAACCCCCGACGAGCCCGGCCGCCCCGGCGAGCCGACCCCGCCCCACCCCGCCTTCCCCGACCAGGCGAACCAGGGCCACCACGACCAGAACCCTGCCGCCTACCCCGTCCAGCACCCCGGCCCCGCCGCCCCGTCCGGCCTCGCCCCGGTCCCCGCCCCCCACCACGCCGACGCCCGGCGCTACGCCCCCTACCTCGACCCGTACCAGCCCTACCCCGAGGCGTACGAGGCCCGGTACACGGCGCAGCACCAGCAGCAGTACCAGCAGCCCCAGTACCACCAGCCCCAGTACCGGCAGCCGTACGAGCCGGTGCCGCAGCCGCCGCCGATCCCCGGGCAGCGCACCCCGCAGTACCGGCCCGCCCCTCAACAGGACGGCGCCCGGGGGCAGTTCGACCCGTACGACGAAGACACCGACCCGTGGCAGCACCCAGGAGAACCGCGTTGATCCCCTCCGTCCTCACCCCCGAGATCGCCGCGGTGGGCATCGCCCTGGGACTGCTGTTCTCCCTGGTCTGCTACCTCACCACCAACCTCTCCCCGGGCGGCATGATCACCCCCGGCTGGCTCGCCCTCACCCTCGTCGAGGACCTTCAGCGGGCCGCCATGGTCGTCGGCATCACCGTGCTCACCTATGTCAGCACCCTGATCATGCAGCGCTTCGTGATCCTCTACGGCAAGCGCCTCTTCGCCGCCGTGGTCCTCACCGGCGTCGTACTCCAGGCCACCGTGATGATCGTGCTCTCCATGGAGTTCCCCCTGATGTACGGGAACCAGACCCTCGGCTTCATCGTGCCCGGCCTCATCGGCTACCAGCTCGTCCGCCAGCCCAAGGGAGCCACCCTCCTCGCCACCGGCTCGGTGACGCTGATGGCCTATGTCGTCCTCACCGCCGGAATCCTCCTCGGCTTCATGCCGTCCGCCTGAACCACCCGGAGTCGACCTGATGAGCGCCAAGAAGAAACGACCCGTACTGCACGCGCTGACCGTCGTCGCCCTGCTCGGCGGCAGCGCGTACCTCACCGTGGAACTCCGCGAGGACGAGCAGGCCAAGGCACCCGAGGCGCAGACCGTCACCGACAACCCCCTGCTGGAGTCCAGCACCGGGGACAAGGGCGGGGCCCAGAAGTGGGAGCGGCTGGGCCACCCGGCGCGCTCCGTGCTCCGCGGCGCCAAGGGCCAGGTCCTGGCCACCTTCACCGACGACGCCCGCACCGCCACCCTCAAGGGCCCCGGACGCACCTTCGCCGAACCGGCCAACACCAAGTCCCGTGTGGTCAGCGACGACTGGGTGCGGCTGATGCCCGAGCCCTGGCGCAAGGGCGCCGAACGGGAGAAGTGGTTCAAGGACTGGTTCAAGGAGTTCTACGGCAGCGAGGAGGACGACCTCTTCGCCTACGCCTTCCAGTACACCCAGGGCGCCCCGGTCAAGAAGGACGACGAGGGCGTCGCCTACGCAGGCGACGCCAACTTCGGCCCGCTCAACCCCAACGGCAGCGAGGGCAACGACCTCCGTGACGAACTCTCCGACTTCTTCGACTACCTGGGCACCCCGTACACCTTCCGCGACGGCACCTCGCGGCGGCCCGACCCGCGCCGCGCCCGCTCCGTGGACTGCTCCGGATTCCAGCGCCTCATCTGGGGCTACCGCGCCCGCTACCCGCTGATGTCCTCCGACAAGAACGGCGACGGGCTGCCCCGCACCGCCAACGGCATGGCCCGCTCCAAGCTCGGCGCCGACGTCCTGCCACTCAACGGAATCTCCCCCGCCGACCGGCCCACCTCCATCGACCGGCTGCAACCGGGCGATCTGGTCTTCTTCAAACTGGACCGGCGCACCGGCCAACGCCTCGACCACGTGGGGATGTTCATGGGCCACGACACCGACGGCCACATGATCTTCGTGTCCAGCCGCGAGGAGGTCAACGGACCCACCATCGGCGACAAGGGCGGCACATCCCGCCTCGACGGCAACGGCTACTACGCCGCCACCCTCCGCAGCGCCAAACGCCTCTGAACGCAACAGAACCGGGGGCCGTACGGAGTCAAGTCCCGTACGGCCCCCGGGCGTTGCCCATGCGCGTTACGCGGGGACGCTCGCCACTCCCGGCTCCAGGAAGGGCTTGCCGTTGACCCGCTCGCTGACGCCCGACCGGTCCAGGTACGGCGTGACGCCGCCCAGGTGGAAGGGCCAGCCGGCGCCGGTGATCAGGCACAGGTCGACGTCCTGCGCCTCGGCGACCACCCCCTCGTCGAGCATCAGCCCGATCTCCTGGGCGACCGCGGCCAGCACCCGTTCCAGGGTCTGCTCCTCGGTGAGGACGCTGTCGCCCTGCTGGAGGAGCGCGGCGACCTCCGGGTCCAACTCCGGGCGCCCGCTGTCGTACACGTAGAAGCCGCGCTTGCCGGCCTCCACCACCGCCTTCAGGTTGGGGGAGACGGTGAAGCGGTCCGGGAAGGCGGTGTGCAGTGTCTCGGAGACATGCAGCCCGATCGCGGGGCCGACCAGCTCCAGCAGCACCAGCGGCGACATCGGCAGGCCGAGCGGCTCCACCGCACGCTCCGCGACCTCGACCGGGGTGCCCTCGTCGATGACGTTCTGGATCTCGCCCATGAAGCGGGTCAGGATGCGGTTGACGACGAACGCCGGGGCGTCCTTCACCAGGACCGCGGTCTTCTTCAGCTTCTTCGCCACGGCGAACGCGGTGGCCAGCGAGGCGTCGTCGGTCCGCTCGCCGCGGACGATCTCCAGCAGGGGCAGCACCGCCACCGGGTTGAAGAAGTGGAAGCCGACGACCCGCTCCGGGTGCTTCAACTGCGCGGCCATCTCCGACACCGACAGCGAGGAGGTGTTGGTGGCGAGGATCGCGTGCTCCGGGGCGACCGCCTCGACCTCCGCGAACACCTTCTGCTTGACGCCGATCTCCTCGAACACCGCCTCGATGACGAAGTCCGCGTCGGCGAAGCCCTCCGCCTTGTCCAGCACACCGGTCACCAGCGCCTTCAGGCGGTTGGCCTTGTCCTGGTTGATCCGGCCCTTGCCGAGCAGCTTGTCGATCTCGCCGTGCACATAGCCCACGCCCTTGTCGACGCGCGCCTGGTCGATGTCGGTGAGCACCACCGGCACCTCAAGGCGGCGCAGGAAGAGCAGCGCCAACTGCGAGGCCATCAGACCGGCCCCGACCACGCCCACCTTGGTGACCGGGCGCGCCAGGCTCTTGTCCGGGGCGCCGGCCGGCCGCTTGGCCCGCTTCTGCACCAGGTTGAACGAGTAGATGCCGCTGCGGAGTTCACCGCTCATGATGAGGTCGGCGAGCGCCCGGTCCTCGGCGTCGAAGCCCTGCTGGAGGTCGCCGTTCTTCGCCTCGGCGATGATGTCCAGCGCCCGGTACGCGGCGGGCGCGGCGCCGTGCACCTTGCTGTCCGCGATCTCCCGGCCGCGTGCCACCGCCTGGTCCCAGGCCTCGCCGCGGTCCACCTCGGCGCGGACCACCTCGGTCCCGCCGTTCAGCACGGACGCCGTCCAGTGCAGCGACTGCTCCAGGAAGTCGGCGCCCTCGAACAGCGCGTCCGCGATGCCGAGTTCATGCACCTGGGCGCCCTTGAGCTGACGGTTCTGGTTCAGCGAGTTCTCGATGACGACCGTGACGGCGCGGTCGGCGCCGATCAGGTTCGGCAGCAGGGTGCAGCCACCCCAGCCGGGCACCAGACCGAGGAACACCTCGGGCAGCGAGAACGCCGGCACCGCCTTGGACACCGTGCGGTAGGTGCAGTGCAGCCCGATCTCCACACCGCCGCCCATGGCGGCGCCGTTGTAGTACGCGAAGGTCGGCACCGCCAGGCCGGAGAGCCGCTTGAAGACGTCGTGGCCGCCCTTGCCGATGGCGAGCGCGTCCTCGTGCCGCTTCAGCAGCTCGACGCCCTTGAGGTCGGCGCCCACCGCGAAGATGAACGGCTTGCCGGTGACGCCGACACCGACGATGGAGCCCTCCGCGGCCTCCTTCTCGACCTGGTCGATCGCCGTGTTGAGGTTGGCCAGCGACTGCGGGCCGACGGTGGTCGGCTTGGTGTGGTCGAAGCCGTTGTCGAGGGTGATCAGCGCGAACCGGCCCGCGCCATCCGGCAGATCGAGGTGGCGTACGTGCGCCTCGGTGACGACCTCGTCGGGGAAGAGCGCGGCGGCGCCCGTCAGGAGTTCGGCGGTGGTGCTCACTTGGTGCCTCCATCGAAGTGCGGGTTCTCCCAGACGACCGTGGCGCCCATGCCGAAGCCCACACACATGGTGGTCAGGCCGTAGCGCACGTCCGGCTGCTCCTCGAACTGCGCGGCGAGCTGCGTCATCAGCCGCACCCCGGAGGAGGCCAGCGGGTGGCCGAACGCGATGGCGCCGCCGTACTGGTTGACGCGGGTGTCGTCGTCGGCGATGCCGTAGTGGTCGAGGAAGGCGAGGACCTGGACCGCGAAGGCCTCGTTGATCTCGAAGAGGCCGATGTCCGACATGGAGAGACCGGCCTTGGCGAGCGCCTTCTCGGTGGCCGGGATCGGCCCGTAGCCCATCACCTCAGGCTCGACACCCGCGAAGGCGTACGACAACAGCCGCATCCTCACCGGCAGTTGGTGCTCGCGGGCGAAGTCCTCGGCGGCGATGACGGAGGCGGTCGCGCCGTCGTTGAGACCGGCGGAGTTGCCCGCGGTGACCCGGCCGTGCGGACGGAACGGCGTCTTCAGACCGGCCAGCGACTCCAGGGTGGTGCCCGGGCGCATCGGCTCGTCCTCGGTGGCGAGGCCCCAGCCGGTCTCACCGCCCTCGGGCGTGGTGCGGCGCACCGAGATCGGCACCAGATGCTGCTGGATCTTCCCGTTGGCGTAGGCCTTCGCGGCCTTCTCCTGCGAGCGCACGGCGTACTCGTCGGCGCGCTGCTTCGACAGGTGCGGGAAGCGGTCGTGCAGGTTCTCCGCGGTCATGCCCATGAAGAGGGCGGACTCGTCCACGAGCTTCTCGCTGACGAACCGCGGGTTCGGGTCGACGGCCTCGCCCATCGGGTGCCGGCCCATGTGCTCGACACCGCCGGCGATCACCGCGTCATAGGCGCCGAAGGCGATGGAGCCCGCGGTGGTGGTGACCGCGGTCAGCGCGCCCGCGCACATCCGGTCGATGGAGTAGCCCGGCACGGACTGCGGCAGCCCCGCGAGAATCCCCGCGGTACGCCCCAGGGTGAGCCCCTGGTCGCCGATCTGGGTGGTGGCGGCGACGGCCACCTCGTCGATCTTCGCCGGGTCGAGGTTCGGGTTGCGGCGCAGCAGTTCCCGGATGGACTTCACCACGAGATCATCGGCACGGGTCTCGTGGTAGATGCCCTTCGGGCCCGCTTTGCCGAACGGGGTGCGGACGCCGTCGACGAAGACGACGTCCCTGACGGTACGAGGCACGATTGGCTCTCCTCCAGATGCGGGGTGCACTGCTGCGCGGGGCACGCCGGGACGCGCCGGACCGCTGTACCGCCATGCTACTTACGGGTAACCAAAGGCGACAGTCCTGCCCGCCCAAGCGGCGTAAGTCACACCGGAAAAGGCGTCGCCGCGGGCGGTGCGGCGCCCAGCGCGGTGCCTGTCCCAGCAGGGAACGGCACCGCGCGAGGTCCGCCGCTACTCCGGCGTCGCGGCGAGTGCGGCGACCAGGAGAGGGGTGACCTGCTCGATCTGCCAGGGGCGGGCGCCGTGGGTGGTGAGCGCTTCGGCCACCGCGTCCGCGGTCGCCTCGGCGGGCGGCTCCCAGCAGACCCGGCGCACCGTGTCCGGGGTGATCAGATTCTCCTGCGGCAGATTCAGCTCCTCGGCGAGCGCCGACACCCCCGCCCGCGCCGCCGACAGCCGGGCCGCGGCCACCGGGTCCTTGTCCGCCCAGGCACGCGGCGGCGGGGGACCGGACACCGACTGACCAGGCTGCGGCAGCTCCGTCTCACGGAGCGCCCGCGCCCGGTCCACCGCGGCCTGCCACTGTTCCAACTGCCGCTTGCCGGACCGGTGTCCGAAGCCGGGCAGCCTGCTCAGCGCCTGGACGTCGGCCGGCATGGCCAGGGCCGCCTCGACGATCGCCGCGTCCCCCAGCACCTTGCCGGGGGAGATGTCGCGGCGCTGCGCGATCCGGTCCCGGGCCTGCCACAGCTCCCGCACCACCGCCATCTGACGGCGACGGCGCACCTTGTGCATCCCGGAGGTACGGCGCCAGGGGTCCTTGCGGGGCGGGGCGGGCGGGGCCGCGGCGATCGCGGCGAAGTCCTGCCGGGCCCACTCCAGCTTGCCCTGCCGGTCCAACTCCTTCTCCAGCGCGTCCCGCAGATCCACCAGCAGCTCCACGTCCAGAGCGGCATAGCGCAGCCACGGCTCGGGCAGCGGGCGGGTGGACCAGTCGACCGCCGAGTGCCCCTTCTCCAGTACAAAGCCCAGGACGTTCTCCACCATGGCGCCCAGGCCCACCCGCGGGAAGCCCGCGAGCCGGCCGGCCAGCTCGGTGTCGAACAGCCGGGTCGGCAGCAGCCCTATCTCCCGCAGACACGGCAGGTCCTGGGTGGCGGCGTGCAGCACCCACTCGGTGTCCGCGATGACCGCGCCCAGCCCGGACAGATCGGGGCAGGCCACCGGGTCGATCAGCGCACTGCCCGCGCCCTCGCGCCGCAACTGCACCAGATACGCGCGCTGCCCGTAGCGGTAACCGGAGGCCCGCTCGGCGTCCACCGCGATCGGCCCGTGCCCTGCGGCGAAGGCCTCGATCGCGTCCGCCAGCGCCGCCGCGTCGGAGATCACCGGGGGGATGCCCTCGCGGGGTTCGAGCAGGGGGACCGCCGTCCTGTCCGGTGCCTCGGGGCCGTCGGCTGCCGTCGGCTGCCGTCCAGGGTCCCCGTGAGTGCGCGGTGCGCTGTCGTGTGCGGATTCTTGGGCGTCGGTCACCGGTCCAGGGTATCCGCCGGATCTGACAGTCCGCCGACATGTGCCGGCACCCGCCTGCGGGTGGGCCGCCGACGGGTGCCGTGGGGGTTCGGGCCGGCCCTGCGGGGGCCGGGACGGTCAGTGGATTCGGTGGATTCAGTGGATGATGCCGGTGCGCAGGGCCACCGCGACCATTCCGGCGCGGTCGCCGGTGCCGAGCTTGCGCGCGATACGGGCCAGGTGGCTCTTGACGGTCAGTGCGGACAGGCCCATCGAGACGCCGATGGCCTTGTTCGACTGGCCCTCCGCCACCAGCCGCAGCACCTCGACCTCGCGGCCCGACAGCTCCCGGTAGCCGCCCGGGTGGCTCGGGGTACCCGGGGGGCGGCGGTGCATACGGGCCGCCGCGGCACCGATGGGGGCGGCGCCGGGACGGGTGGGCAGGCCGATGTTGGTACGGGTGCCGGTGACGACATAGCCCTTGACGCCGCCCGCGAGGGCGTTGCGTACGGCGCCGATGTCGTCGGCCGCGGAGAGCGCGAGGCCGTTGGGCCAGCCCGCGGCACGGGTCTCGGACAGCAGGGTGAGCCCGCTGCCGTCGGGAAGGTGGACGTCGGCAACGCAGATGTCGCGCGGGTTGCCGATTCGGGGGCGGGCCTCCGCGATGGACGACGCCTCGATGACGTCGCGTACGCCGAGGGCCCACAGATGGCGGGTGACGGTGGAGCGGACCCGGGGGTCGGCCACCACCACCATGGCGGTCGGCTTGTTCGGGCGGTAGGCGACCAGGCTTGAGGGCTGCTCAAGGAGAACGGACACCAGGCCTCCTGGGGTGTGGGGACGGGGGGCCGGCTCTGGGGAGGTGAGCCGGGGCGAACCGTGATTTCAAGGTCACAAACCTCTTCGGCACTGCATCCACCTGGCTTTAGGGGTGATCACGATAGGGGGAGTAATAATTCGATCAATTTCGATTGATAACGAATCATTCGCACGCATGATCGATCAATGAGGTGCGATACGGAGGTCAGATTTCGGCCAGTCCGTCGCACGTCATGGGCAACGCCCAGCTCAGCGGCCCGCAGTGACGGGCACGAGCAACGCCCCCGGCGTATGTGCCGGGGGCGTGCGCCGGTGCCCGAGTCTCGCGCGCCCCGCGCCTGGGCGAGTGCGCGCGGAGGGCTCGTACACCCGGATGGTCAGTGCGCCTGTGGTCCCCGGCGCTGGGGCAGTGTCACCACGGAGCCGTCCGCGGGACCTGTCGGCGGCAGCCCCGCGACCTGGCACAGCAGATCGCACCAGCCCGCCAGATGCGCCGCCGCGTCCGGCACACCCAGCGCACCCTCACGCGGCGACCAGGACGCCCGGATCTCGATCTGCGAGGCCGCCGGCCGCTGCGACAGCCCCCCGAAGTAGTGCGAGGCGGCCCGCGTCACCGTCCCGCTGGGCTCCCCGTACGACAGGCCGCGGGCGCCCAGTGCGCCCGTCAGCCAGGACCAGCACACCTCGGGCAGCAGCGGATCGGCCGCCATCTCCGGCTCCAGTTCGGCGCGCACCAGCGTCACCAGCCGGAAGGTGCCGTGCCAGCCCTCGTGCCCCGCCGGGTCGTGCAGCAACACCAGCCTGCCGTCGGCGAGTTCGTCCTCGCCCTCCACCACCGAGGCCTCCAACGCATGGGCGTACGGGGCGAGTCGGCGCGGCGGGGGTACCGGTTCGATCTCCACCTGCGGTCTCAGCCGGGCCGCCCCCAGGGCTTCGACGGCGGAGCGGAACGGTGGCGGAACCGCGTCCGCCGACTCGCTCGGTGACCCCTTCGCACCCTCTGTCGCCCTTCCGTTCGTTCCGTCAGCGCCGTCCGACAGTCGTCCCTGAGCCGCAGCCATGCCGGGAAGAGTAAGGGGAAGCGGCCGTGTCCGCAGGGAAGGACACCCTCCGCGGGTACGGGCTGTCCGGATCCTGCCTTTCCGGGGCCGAAGCACCCGGCTCCGGCCCGCGCCGAGGCCCCCGCCGGCCTCATGCGAGACTTTGGCGTGTGAGCGCCAACGACAGCCTTCGGGGCCAGCAGCAGACCGAGACCCGCGACCTCCCGGACAGCCGGGACGACCTCCGGGACGGTCTGAGGAACTCGGCTTTCCTGAAGGCGTGCCGCCGGGAGCCGGTGCCGCACACCCCGGTCTGGTTCATGCGGCAGGCGGGCCGCTCGCTGCCCGAGTACCGCAAGGTCCGCGAGGGCATCGGAATGCTGGACTCGTGCACCCGGCCGGAGCTGGTCACCGAGATCACCCTCCAGCCGGTACGCCGCCACGGAGTCGACGCCGCGATCTACTTCAGCGACATCGTGGTACCGCTCAAGGCCATCGGGATCGACCTGGACATCAAGCCCGGCGTCGGCCCCGTCGTCGAACAGCCCGTCCGCACCCGCGCCGACCTGGAGGGGCTGCGCGACCTCACCCCCGAGGACGTCTCCTACGTCACCGAGGCCATCGGTCTGCTCACCGCCGAGCTGGGCACCACCCCGCTGATCGGCTTCGCCGGTGCGCCCTTCACTCTGGCCAGCTACCTCGTGGAGGGCGGCCCGTCCCGCAACCACGAGCACACCAAGGCCCTGATGTACGGCGACCCGCAGCTCTGGGCGGAGTTGCTGGACCGCCTCGCCGAGATCACCGCCGCCTTCCTGAAGGTGCAGATCGAGGCCGGGGCGAGCGCCGTGCAGCTCTTCGACTCCTGGGTGGGCGCACTCGCCCCCGCCGACTACCGGCGCTCGGTGCTGCCCGCCTCCACCAAGGTCTTCGACGCGGTCGCCGGGTACGGGGTGCCGCGGATCCACTTCGGCGTCGGCACCGGTGAACTCCTCGGCGCGATGGGCGAGGCGGGGGCGGACGTCGTCGGCGTCGACTGGCGGGTGCCGCTGGACGAGGCGGTGCGCCGGGTCGGCCCCGGCAAGGCACTCCAGGGCAATCTGGACCCTGCCGTGCTGTTCTCCTCCACCGAGGCGGTACAGGAGAAGACCCGCGAGGTGCTGACCGCGGCGGCTAACCTCCCCGGCCACATCTTCAACCTCGGCCACGGCGTACTGCCCACCACCCCCCCGGACGCCCTCACCCGCCTCGTCGCCCACGTCCACGAGGCGACGGCTCGCTAGTCCGTACCGTTCGGATCTCCGCCGCCCCTCGCCCGAGTACGCGCCGGTCGAGTCCAAGGCCGCCGGTGACCACATGATCGGCACCGTCTCCAAGAACGAGGCACCGCGCGCCGGACACGACGACGCCCTGCTTCTCGACGACCGCGGCACCTTCGTTGAGGACACCAGCCTCCCCGCCGCGCGGATCGACCGGCACGCCTACGAGCTGTCCGGCACCAAGACCATCGCCACCTTGATCAAGGGCTACCGGGACCTGGTCGACGGCCGCGGCGACATGGCAGCGCCCGATGTGTGGGCCACGGCGCCGACGGCACGGCAGTAGCAGCACGGCACCAGGGTCCTGCCGGGTGGGGTCCGCGACAGCAGGGGGCAGGTCCATGGGGGCGCTGGAAGCGCTGGAGAAACTGGCACCGGTGGTGCTGGCCTTCGGATGCGGGGTCGTCCTCGCCCGTCGCAAGGTGGTGCCAGCCGAGAGCTCCAAGGTCTTCGCCGACTACGCCTTCCTCTTCGCCGTCCCCTGCTACCTCTTCGGCAACGTCTACACCAGCGACCTCGCCCAGCTCTTCAACTGGCGTGCGCTCACCGGCCATGCGGCCGCCGCGGCCCTCGCCGTCGTCCTGGTCACCGCGCTCTGCTGGACGACGGGGGTGCGTGAACCGCGCCAGGTGGCGCTGCGCATCATGGCGGCGATCCAGGTCAACACGGCCTACTTCGCGGTGCCCGTGTTCATCATGCTGTTCGGCGACGCCGCCCCGATCTTCCCGGTCCTCCTCTTCCAAGTCTGCGTACTGTCCCTGGTGATCATCTCGACCATGGAACTGGGCCGTTCCGACCGCACCGGAGGCCCGGCGCGCAAACTCGGCAGCGCCGTCGCCGCCTCACTGCTGACCCCCGTGGTGATCGCCTGCAACGCCGGCATCGCGCTCAATCTGCTGTCCCTGCACCTGCCGCAGGTGGCGCTCGACAGCTTCGCCTTCGTCGGCGACAGCGCCTCACCGGTGGCGCTGTTCGCCCTCGGCCTGCACCTGGGCGGCTCCGGCCTGGAGGTGCGGGGGACGACCCGCGAGGAGATATGGCTGATCGCCTTCAAATGCGTGGCCTTCCCGCTGGTGGCCTACGCGGTCTGCCGCTACGGCTTCGGAGTCGACGGCGAGTGGCTGAACTACCTGGTCCTGATCGCCGCGATGCCCGCCCCGCAGAACCTGTTCATCTTCGCCCAGCGCTACGACGTGAGCGTGGACATGTCCGCCGCCCTCGTCATCAAAAGCTCGGCCGTCGCCCTGGTGCTGCTCCCGCTGTGGATGCAGTGGGTCGCGCACTCGGGCTGAGGCCACCCGCCCCGGAGTTGGACGAGGCCATGGTGGTCGAGATCCGCCAGGCGGTCCTCGACCACCGTGTGGTCTTTCCCTGCCAGTTCGCCTCCACCGACTTCGCCCCTCTCGACGTCGACCGTGTCATGCACCGCGTCATGCGCCGCGTCATGGTCCTCGGCGACCGGCGAAGGGCCCGAACGGCTTTGTGTCGGAGGGGGTTTCGGGCGACGAGATGCAGTCCTGGTAACGCCCGCCGCCTCGTTGCCGGGGCCACCCGACCCGCCTCATCCGGTGGTCCCGGCGCCGGGGCGCGTGGGGCAGGGGCGCGCGGGGCGGGGGCGCCACCGACCGGCGTCAGGTGGTGAGGGCTCGGGTGGCTCGGCGGGCGGCCACCAGGATCGGGTCCCACACCGGGGAGAACGGTGGCGCGTAGCCCAGGTCCAGCGCGGTCATCTGCTCCACCGTCATCTGCGCGGTCAGCGCCACCGCCGCCACGTCCACCCGTTTCGCGGCGCCCTCCCGGCCCACGATCTGCACCCCGAGCAGCCGGCCGGTGCGTTCCTCCGCCAGCATCTTCACCGTCATCGGCGCCGCCCCCGGGTAGTAGCCGGCGCGGCTGGTGGACTCCACGGTGACCGTCCGGAACCGCAGGCCCGCGGCACGGGCGTCGCGCTCCCGCAGCCCGGTCCTGGCGATCTCCAGATCGCACACCTTGCTGACGGCGGTGCCCACCACCCCGGGGAAGGTGGCATAGCCGCCGCCCACATTGGTGCCGATGATCTGGCCGTGCTTGTTGGCGTGGGTACCGAGGGCGATATGCCGCTCCCGGCCGGACACCAGGTCGAGCACCTCCACGCAGTCACCGCCGGCCCAGATGTCGCCGTGGCCCCGTACCCGCATCGCCAAGTCGGTGCACAGGCCGCCGTGTTGACCCAAAGGCAGCCCGGCGGCCTCGGCGAGCCCGGTCTCGGGGCGTACCCCGATACCCAGCACCACCACATCCGCCGGATATTCGGCGTCGTCCGTGGCCACCGCCCGTACCCGGCCGTCCTCCGTGGTGAGGATCTTGGTGACGGTGGCCTCGTTCGCCACCCGGACCCCGAGGCCGGTCAGCGTCCGGTGCACCAGTTCGCCCATGTCGGGGTCGAGGGTCGACATGGGCTGCCGGCCACGGTTGACGACCGTGACCCGGTAGCCGCGGTTCAGCAGCGCTTCGGCCATCTCGACGCCGATATAGCCGGCGCCGACCACCACCGCCTCCCGGCCCACGGTGCCCTGGAGGGTGTCGAGCAGCGCCTGCCCGTCGTCCAGGGTCTGCACGCCGTGCACCCCGGCCGCGTCGATACCGGGCAGCGCCGGCCGCACCGGGCGGGCCCCGGTGGCGATCACCAACTTGTCGTAGGGCACCCACTCCTCGGTACCGTCCACCGGCCCGCGGGCACGGACCCGGCCGCGATCCACATCGATCTCGGTGACCTCGGTCCGCATCCGCAGGTCGATCCCACGGGCCCGGTGCTCCTCGGGGGTGCGCGCGATGAGCGCGTCCCGCTGCTCGACCTGGCCGCCCACCCAGTACGGGATGCCACATGCGGAGAAGGAGGTGAAGTGGCCCCGTTCGAAGGCGATGATCTCCAGCTTGTCCGCGTCCTTCAGCCTGCGGGCCTGCGATGCGGCGGACATGCCCGCCGCATCGCCACCGATGACCACCAGCCGCTGCCGTGAGGAATTCATGCGCCCACGCTACGGCGGGTAGCGGCCCCGCGTACCCGGCGAGCCCCGGCCTCCTCGACTGCTCAGTCTGCGTCGTCCTTCCTGTCGTCGGCCGTGTCCGTGGCGGATTCTTCTGGGGGCGGCGGTTGGGGCGAGGTGTGGGCTGAGGCTCGGGCGGAAGGCTTTGGCGGGGCTCCGACTCCCGCGGCGTTCGCCGGGTCGGGGCCGGGCCGGGGGGCCTGGCGGGGGAGCGGGTGGCCGAGGTGAGCGGGGGCGGCGGGGCGGCGCCGGGCGAGCCGTGGCCGTATCAGCCGCCACCACAGCAGGACGAGCAGGGCGAGCGGCACCAGGAACGGCAGTACCGCGCCCAGGACCAGGGCGAGCCAGCGGAGGACTGCCAGCAGGGCGTGCCAGCCGCCGGACAGCGCGTCCAGGAAGCCGGGGTCGTCCTTCGCCGCGGTCTTGGTGTGGGCGGTGGGGCGCTCCGAGAGAGTCAGGGTGATGGTGGCGAGGCTGGTGCGGTCCTTCAGCGAGGCCTGCTGGGCGAGGAGTGACTCAAGAGCGGCCTCGCGGCTGCTCAACTCGCCCTCCAGGGACACCACATCGCTCAGCTCGGAGGCCTCGTCCATCAGCTTCCGCACCCGCGCCACGCTGGCCCGGGCCGAGCGGACCCGGCTGTCCACGTCGACCACCTGATCGGTGACGTCCTGCGCCTTCACCGAGCGGGATATCAGCTTGCCGCCGCCGGAGAGGGTGTCCAGCACCTGCTGGTAGTGCTCCTGCGGCACCCGCAGCACCAGCCGGGAACGCTCCCCGCCGCCCGCCGCGTAGGTCTGCTCGTCGGAGACCAGACCGCCCGCGTCGGTCACCGCGGTCCGGGCCGCGTCCAGCGCCTTGGCCACGTCCTTGACCCGCACCGACAGCTCCGCGGTGCGCACGATGTGCAGGCCGGCCGGAGTGGAGCCCTTGCTGGGCCCGGCCTTGTCCGCGCCCTTGCCCTTCCCCTTGGCGTCACCCGGTGCGGAGCTCGCGGCCGCGCCGCCGCCCGCGCCGGTGGCCTGGTCCCCGGCCGTCGCCGCCGGGCCGCGGGCGGGCGCCTGAGCGCGGTCCCCGCTGCCCGTACCGCTGCACCCGGCCAGTGTCACCACCACCGCGCACACCACGGCGGCCCATGCCCCCGCCCTCGGGGGGCGCGCCCCCGATGTCCCGTCACGCAACCCGTACCTCCGGCTCATGCCGTACCCCCACGCCTTCCGTACTCGAACTCGAACCCGGCCGCCGGAACCTCCGGCCGCCCCTGCCCGCGCGCACCCGTCCCTCGGGCACCGCGGCAACCCCCACGGCGCTGACGCCTCCCCTCTTTCCGTCCTGCGATCCGACCTGCTCCGCCGCCCCGAATCTCGGGGTGTTGCTCTTCAGACACCGCAACTCGGCGAACGTCACGCGACTTTGGAGAATTTTTCTGACCCGGCTTCAGATCGGCTTCCGGTCGGCTTCAGTTCGTCCGCGAGCCGGGTGCGCGGCCGTCTCCCGCTTCGACGCAGCGCGTGCCCGCCGGGACGTTGCCAGCCGGTCCCGATGCGGTCACGGTCAGGACTCGCCGCCCCCGAGGCCGCCGGGGAGGCCGCCGAGACCCGGTCCGGGGGCCCGGCGGACATGGGACAGTGGACACATGAGCGAGGGTGAGATGGGCAGGGGCCGCGGACACGTCGTCGTCATCGGGGGCGGCATCACCGGACTGGCCGCCGCACACCGCCTGCTCCGCCGCGGGAACCGCGTCACCGTCCTGGAGTCCGGGCCGCGTCTCGGCGGCAAGCTGCTCACCGGCGAGGTCGCCGGAGCGCGGGTCGATCTGGGCGCCGAGTCCATGCTGGCCCGCCGTCCCGAGGCGGTCGCCCTGGCCCGTGAGGCCGGCCTCACCGCGCTGCTCCAGCCGCCCGCCACCGCCAGCGCCGCACTGTGGACCCGCGGCGCACTGCGGCCCATGCCCAAGGGCCATGTGATGGGCGTGCCCGGGGACGCCGCCGCGCTCACCGGTGTCCTCTCCGCGGAGGGCCTGCGCCGGATCGAGGACGACCGGACGCTGTCGCCCACCGAGGTCGGCGAGGACGTGGCGATCGGCGCCTATGTGGCGGAGCGCCTCGGCCGCGAGGTCGTCGACCGGATCGTCGAACCCCTCCTCGGCGGGGTCTACGCGGGCAACGCCTACCAGATCTCGATGCGCTCCGCCGTACCCCAGCTCTTCGAGGCGGCCCGCCGCCACCCCTCGCTCACCGAGGGCGTCCGCGAGATCCAGCGGGCGGCGGCCGCCCGGCAGCAGACCGGGTCCGTGTTCATGGGCATCGCGGGCGGCATCGGGCGGCTGCCGGGCGCGGTCGCCGACACGGTGCGCGGCCTCGGCGGCACCGTACTCACCGGCACGCCCGTCACCGCACTGCGGCGGCTCCCCGGTGGGACCGGGCCGGAGGGCGAGCCGGGGGCGCGCTGGCAGATCACCGTGGACGGCCGCCACCTCGACGCGGACGCCGTGGTGCTCGCCGTGCCCGCGCCCGCCGCGGCCGCCCTGCTGGACGCCGAATCACCCGCCGCCGCAGGCGAGTTGCGCACCGTCGAGTACGCCTCCATGGCGCTGATCACCCTCGCCTACCGCCGCGACGAGGCCCGACTGCCCGACGGCAGCGGCTTCCTGGTGCCGCCGGTCGAGGGCCGCACCATCAAGGCCGCGACCTTCGCCAGCCGCAAGTGGGGCTGGATCAGCGACGAGAACCCGGACCTGCTGCTGCTGCGGACCTCGGTCGGACGCTACGGCGAGGAGGAGATCCTCCAGCACACCGACGAGGAGCTGACCGAGGTGTCCCGGCACGATCTGCGGGAGGCCACCGGGCTCGGCGCGCGCCCGGTGGACAGCCGGGTCACCCGCTGGCACCAGGGCCTGCCGCAGTACCCCGTCGGGCACACCGCGCGGGTCGCCAGGGTCCGCGAACACCTGGCGAAGCTCCCCGGGCTCGTGGTGTGCGGCGCCGCCTACGACGGTGTCGGCATCCCCGCCTGTATCGCGGGCGGCCAGGCCGCCGCCGACCAGTTGACCGGCGACGACCGGCGCACTGTGGACGACGTCACGGCGAACCCGGTGCCGAGGCAGCACAGCGGCGCGGGACAATAGCGCCATGAGTGCTGCCCCTGAGCGAATCCCCAACGCCGGCAAGAAGGCCAAGGACCTCAACGAGGTCATCCGGTACACCCTCTGGTCCGTCTTCAAGCTGCGCGACCTGCTGCCCGAGGACCGGACCGGCTACGCGGACGAGGTGCAGGAGCTGTTCGACCAGCTCGCCAAGGACGACGTCACCGTCCGCGGCACCTACGACCTGTCCGGGCTGCGCGCCGACGCGGACCTGATGATCTGGTGGCACGCCGAGACCGCGGACCAGTTGCAGGAGGCGTACAACCGCTTCCGCCGCACCCGCCTCGGCCGTGCCATGGAGCCCGTCTGGTCGAACATGGCGCTGCACCGGCCCGCCGAGTTCAACCGCGCGCACATCCCGGCGTTCCTCGCCGACGAGACGCCCCGCGACTACATCAGCGTCTACCCCTTCGTGCGCTCCTACGACTGGTATCTGCTGCCCGACGAGGAGCGGCGGACCATGCTCGCCGACCACGGCAAGATGGCCCGCGGCTACCCGGACGTGCGGGCCAACACCGTCGCCTCCTTCTCGCTGGGCGACTACGAGTGGATCCTCGCCTTCGAGGCGGACGAGCTGCACCGCATCGTCGACCTGATGCGCCACCTGCGCGGCTCCGAGGCACGGCGCCACGTCCGCGAGGAGGTGCCGTTCTTCACCGGCCGCCGCAAGAGCGTCGGCGACCTGGTGGACGGCCTGGCCTGACCGGGCTCGCCGTCCGTCCCGGCCCGCGGTCTCAGCGGGCGGGGCGGATGGGGCGGGGCGCCGGGTGCGGTGCGCACTCCACGTCCCGCCGCGGCACCGCACCCGTCAGCAGATAGGCGCGCAGCCGGGCGTCGACGCAGTCGCCGGGACCGCCCGCCAGACCGTGCATCCCCGCCCCGCGCTCCGTCACCAGCACCGCCCCTGGCAGCCGCCGCCGCACCTCCACCGCCCCCGGGTACGGGGCGGCCGCGTCCCGCCGGGCCGCCAGCACCAGGGCCGGCGGCAGCGCCCCCGGCACCGCGCCCACCGCCACCGGCCGCTCGGCCCGCGCCCCCGGCCAGAACGCGCACGGCAGCCGCGACGCCACCTCGGGCCAGGTCTGGAACGGTGCCCTCCGCGCCAGTCGGTCGGCGTCCCGCAGCCAGCGCCCCGAATCCCCGGGCCAGCGGCCGTCGTTGCAGGCGACCGCGGTGCCCGCGGCCTCGGCGTGCTCCTGCTCGGCCGCCGCGCCCGCCATCGGCCCCGCCTGCCGCGCCAGCAGGCCGCGGTCCCCGTGCAGAAACGCGGACAGCGCCAGCGCCCGCACCGGCCAGTAGTCGTCGTAGTACGCCGCGGTGAGGAACGCCCGGTGCAGCTCGGCCGGTCCCACCACACCGCCCGCCGGTCGCCGCGCCACCGCCGCCCGCACCCGCTCATAGCTGCGCCGCACCGCCTCCGCCGTGGCGCCCAGCCGGTACACCTCGTCACGGGCGGCGACCCAGGTACGGAAGTCGGCCCAGCGGGTCTCGAACGCGGGCGGGCGGCTCAGCAGCGAGCGGTAGCCGAGGCGGTGCGGGGACGGGTCGGGCGGGGAGTCGAGCACCAGGCGGCGCACCCGCTGCGGGAAGAGGGTGCCGTACACCGAGCCGAGGTAGGCGCCGTAGCCGACGCCCAGCAGGTTCAGCCGCTGCTCGCCGAGCGCGGCCCGCAGCACTTCCAGGTCGCGGGCGTTGTTGCGGGTGGTGTAGCCGGCCAGGCCGGGGGTGCGCCGGGCGCAGCCGTGTGCGTAGGCCGCGGCCCGTGTCACCAGGCGCCGCCGCTCGGCCGCCGAGGGATGCCGGGGATCCGCGCCCGACACCCGTCCGGGACGCTCCGGATCCCGGCAGGACACCGGAGCGGAACGCCCCACTCCACGCGCCTCGTAGCCCACCAGGTCGTACGCCTCCGCCATCGGGCGCCATACGGCGAGGTCCACGACCAGCGGGAAGTACAGGCCGGTCGAACCTGCGCCGTCGGGCCCGCCCGGCGCCAGCACCAGCGCCCCCTGCCGCCGCACCTTCCGCCCGCCGGTCGCGGCGAGACGGCTCAGGGTGAGGCGGACGCGGGGGCCGTCGGGGCGGGTGTAGTCACGGGGGACGACGACGGTGCCGCAGCGGACGGGCGCGTCCAGATGGTCGGCCTCGGCACACGGCCCGAACCGCACCCCGGCCGCTGCCGCCCGCCGCGCCGCCAGCTCCACCCCGACGGCCTCGGGCACCGCACCTCCGCCTGCCCCGCCGCTCGCCGCCCCCGCCGGTACCGCGGTGCCCAGCAGCAGGGTGAGCGCGGCGCCCACCGCCCGCCCGCGGAGACGTCCGGCGGGTGTGGTCCGGTCAACTGCCATGGTGTGCGGGTCCCTTCGTACCCGGCGCCCACGGCCGCACCCGGCGCCATACGGAGGCGGGGTGGGCCGCGGCGCCGCGCGAGCAGATCCTCGGATGATCCGCACCGGATCCGCGCCGGTAAAGCACCGCGGCGGCGCATGTCGGGCGCCCGCCGTCCCCAAACGACACGGCCTAGCTGTCGCGGTGGGCGAGGGCGGCGCGCAGCGAGGGATCGGGTATGGCGCGGACACCGCGCAGGGCCACCGCCGTCAGCCAGGGGGAGCGGCCCTCCGGCGGTGGTCCGGCGGCCAGCAGGCGGCGCCCGGCGGGTGAGGCCCAGCGGGTGCCGGGGCGGGCCTCCACCCGGGCGATCAGCAGGCAGCTCAGCGTCAGGACCAGGGGCAGCGCGAACCAGACGGCGAGCAGCCCGTACCCGCCGGGCACCATCGGACCGGTCTGCGGCAGGGACAGCGCGAGGGCCGCGAAGCCGACCACCGCCAGCGATGCCGCCCGTACCTGCGCGGCCGCCCCCGCGAACGTGGTGCGCGCCCCGGGCGGGGTGGCGAGACCGGCCGCGGCGAGCCGGTCCGCGAGCGCCCGCACCGTGTCCGCACCGGCGGTCGCCGAGCGGACCGGCGCGATCCGGGACTGCCCGCCGGGACCGATCGCGCTCAGCACGGACCGCTCCCACTCGTCCCGCCCGCAGGGGTCCACGACGGTGGCCCACCCGGTGTGCGCCAGCAGCAGCCGCCGCTCCTGCGCCATCGACACCAGGGCCACCTCGGCCACCCGCCGCGGGCCGCCGGACAGGAACGCCGTCTCGTACACGGTGAGCGCACCGCGTCCCGGCTCGGGGCGGGGCGCAGCGGGCGTACGGTCCTCGTCGGCGGCGCGGGACGCGGCGAGGCAGAGCCGCGCACAGCTCAACCCGGCCGCCGCACAGGCCCCGAGGAGCAGAATCACCGAGATCACGCCTCGGTTCTATGCGATCCGCACACCGGAACGCCACGCCTTTCTCACATCGTGGCCAGAACCGCATCCCCCGGCGGCGTGCCGGGCGTAGGTCAGACGAGGTGGAGGGCGGCGCGCGCGGTGCGGGCCAGGCGGGCGGCGCCATGGGTGGCGGGCGGAACCGGACCTGAACGTTCCAGCCACCAGTGGGCCAGCCGCCGCCGCACCGCCCGGTTCCGGATCGCCGGGGACCGTGCCGCGTACCGGGCGAAGTCCAGGGCGTCCCGCCGGTAGCCGGAGGTCAGCGGGTGCTTTCCGGCGTAGCCGAGGAAGGCGGGGCGGAAGAACGGGCCGAGGATCTCCGGGAGTTCGGGGGCGAGGCGGGCCACCACATCGGCGCGCTTGCGGGCCAGTGCGCGGCTCTGCTCGGCGAGCCGCGTCCGGTCGAAGCCCTCGGGCGCGGGGGTGCCCGCGACCAGGGCCGAGAGCAGCGCGGTCTGCGCCACCGCGAGCCGCGTCCTGGCCTCCGCCGGAACCTCGGGCTCCACGGGCCGCGCGGGTGCGCCGGGGTGTGCTGCGGCGGCGGTGCGGATGGTGGCCCTGATGGTGTCCAACTCGGCGGCCAGCTCGGCCGGTTCGGGGAAGTTCTCGTCCCGTTCCAGCAGCACTCCGGGGGGTGTGGTGCGGGCGGCCAGGTCGGCCAGGATGCCCAGCACCGGCGGCGGCACGGGGTGCGCGTGGCTGTCGTGCCAGACGCCGTCCCGCTCGTAGCCGCCCGCGACATGCACGTAGGCGACGGCCTCCAGGGGGAGTTCGGCGAGGGCCAGGGAGGGGGCCTCGCCGCGGTTGACGTGGTTGGTGTGCAGGTTCGCCACGTCGATCAGCAGCCGTACCCCGGTGCGGTCGACCAGGTCGTAGAGGAACTCGCCCTCGGTCATCTCCTCGCCGGGCCAGGCGAAGAGGGCCGCGATGTTCTCCACCGCGAGCGGTACCGGCAGGGCGCGCTGGGCGGCGCGGACATTGGCGCACAGCACGTCCAGCGCGTCCCGGGTGCGCGGCACGGGCAGCAGATGCCCGGCCTCCAGCGCGGGGCTCGCGGTGAGCGGCCCCCCGGCCCGTACGAAGGCGATGTGCTCGGTGACCAGCGGCGAACCCAGCGCCTCGGCGCGGGCCGCCAGCGCCTCAAGCCGGGCCGGGTCCGGCGGCTCGGCACCCCCGAGCCCCAGCCCGACCCCGTGCGGGACGACGGTGACGCCGCGGGCCCGCAGCCGTCGCAGGGACTCCGGGAGGTGGCCGGGGCAGATGTTCTCCGCGACGACCTCCACCCAGTCGACGCCCGGCATCCGTTCCACGGCCTCGGCGATCTCCGGCCGCCAGCCGATACCGGTGCCCAGCGCGGTGTGCGCGGGCCGCGGCGCGGATGCCCGGTCGCTCGCGGACGCCCGTCCCGGTACGGGCTCCCGGCCCGTGGTCCGCCGCTCCGCCGTGGCCGTCCGCCCCGCTCGCCCCGCCCGCCCTGTCAGTGCCGTCATGCCGTCACCCCGTCCCTCCGTGGGAGACCTCCCCCGTCTCGGTCCGGCCCCGCGCGGTGCACAGGGGTCGGGCCGGTTTCCTGTCCGTACCCTCGCCGCACACGGCGGCGGGCAACCGGGAGGGGCCGGTTTTCAGAGCTACATCTGAGGTTCGGCGGCGCTTTTCGTCGGATCGGTGGTCTCAGCGGGCGCCGTGGGCGCGGGAGTTGAGGGCGGGGTGGTCGGCGGCGACCGTACAGGAACCGGGGGCGATCTCGGTGAAACCGGCGTCGCGGACCACCGGCAGCCCGCCCGCGGTCAGCCGGGGCCAGTGCTCGGCGTCCGCGGTCCGCACGGCGAGCGGGAAACCCGCCTCCCGCCAGGCCTCACGCTCCGCCCCGGACAGCTCCCACCAGGCGAGCTGGGCCCCGTGCCCGGCCTGCGCCATCGCCTTCCCGGCCGACATGTCGATCCGTGGATTCAGCCACAGCACAGGTACGCCGGGGCCCGCGGCGGGCGGTTCGGCCGGGTCGTCGAGTTCGGTGCCGGAGACCTGGAGCCGGGCCAGGTCCTTGGGCCAGCCGTCCAGCGGGACCGGCGGGAAGACCCGGACCTCGGCCGTGCCACCGGACACGGTGATCCCGTCCAGTGCCTCGGCCCGCCGCCACTCCGCACCGCGCGCCCGCCGCACCACCTTCCGGATCCGGGCGTCCTGCCAGTCCCGCACGGCCCGCGCCCAGGGCCCGTCGCCGTGCGCCCGCGGATCGGACAGCAGCACCAGCACCGCACGCGCGGCGGCCTCCAACGCATCGGTACGCGACGGCGGTTCGGCCCGCTCCAGCCTGACCACCAGCGGCAGTACGAACTGCGGCGCCGCGTCCCGCCCGCTCCGCTCGAACCGGAAGGGGCTGTCCGGCGCGCCGCGCCGCGGAGTCTGCGCCTGCCGGTCGGGGGCGGGGTTCTGCGCGTCGGTCACCCGTCCAGTCTGCCAGGGCGGCCGTTCGGGCGGGGGTGAGTTGGTCACCCGGTGCAGGCGGTGCGGGCCGCTTCCTGCCATGTGCAGCGGGGGCACAGGGTGATGCCGCGGTGGGACTCCGGGTACTCGGTCGGCTCCCGGCAGAGCACGCACTCGGCGAACGGCGGCCCGTCCGGGGCGGGCTGGTCCTCAGCCATGCCGGGCCAGCGGCTTGGCGTCGCGGGCGAGGGCGGTCAGTCGGGAGATGGCCCGGAAGTACTTCTTCCGGTAGCCGCCGGCGAGCATCTCCTCGCTGAACAGCCGGTCGAAGGGCACCCCGGAGGCCAGGACGGGTACCTCGCGGTCGTAGAGCCGGTCCGCGAGGACCACCAGGCGCAGCGCCGTCGACTGGTCCGGCACCGGTGCGACCCCGGTCAGGCACACCGCGGTGACCGAGTCGGTCAGCGCCCCGTACCGGCTGGGGTGGACGGTGGAGAGGTGCTCCAGCAGATGCGGGAAGTCGTCGAGGCAGGCCCCGGGCACGGCGTACGCGGCCTGGGTGACCTGTTCGTCGGAGTAGGGGGCGGGCGCCTCGGGCAGGCCGCGGTGCCGGTAGTCCTCGCCGTCGATGCGGACCGCGCGGAAGTGCGCGGAGAGGCCCTGGATCTCGCGCAGGAAGTCCACCGCGGCGAACCGGCCCTCGCCGAGCTTGCCGGGCAGCGTGTTGGAGGTCGCGGCGAGCGCCACCCCGGCCTCCACCAGCTTGCCGAGGAGGGTGGAGACCAGCACCGTGTCGCCCGGGTCGTCCAGCTCGAACTCGTCGATGCAGAGCAGCCGGTGGGTGCTGAGGGTGCGTACGGTCTGCTGGAAGCCGAGGGCGCCGACGAGGTTGGTCAGCTCCACGAAGGTGCCGAAGGCCTTCTGCTCGGGTGCGGCGGGTGCCGCGTGCCAGAGGGAGGCCAGCAGATGGGTCTTGCCGACGCCGTACCCGCCGTCGAGGTAGACGCCGCGGGGGCCGGCGGGGGCGGGGGTGCGGGTCCGGGCGCCGAACCAGCGGCGGCGGCCCGAGCCGGAGGCGTGCGCCCCGCCGAGGCCGCGGGCGAAACCCTCCAGGACCTCCACCGCCTCGGTCTGGCTGGGCTGCGCCGGGTCCGGCAGATAGGTGCCGAAGCGGACCGAGTCGAAGCGGGGCGGCGGCACCATCTCGGCGACCAGCCGCTCGGCCGGTACCTGCGGATGGCGGGCGCAGAGCGACCGCGGACCGGTCTCGCCCGCCGGGCGGACGGCGGCGTCAGGGGTGGAGGAGGACACGATTAACCACTTTAAGGGCCGTGGGAGACTGCATCACATGCGACGACTGTTCCCTGTGACCGATCAGACAGCGGCCGCCCCGCCCGGCGGCCCGCGGCGCGGATCGGACCAAGGGGACGGCGGGGAGTGGCCGCTGCCGGAGCTGGCCGAGGCTTACGCCTACCCGCAGGAGACCGGTCCCGCGGCGAGCTGGCTGCGGGCCAACATGGTGTCCACCCTGGACGGCGCGGGCCAGCACGACGGCCACTCGGCCCCCCTCTCCGGCACCGCCGATATGCGGATCTTCGGGGTGCTGCGGGCCCTGGCGGACGTGATCGTGGTGGGCGCGCAGACGGTGCGGCAGGAGGAGTACCGCCCGGCCCGCGCCCGGGAGGCCTTCGCCGGGCGGCGGGCGGCGGCCGGGCAGGGGCCCGCCCCGGCGATCGCCGTCGTCAGCGCCTCGCTCGATCTGGACTTCTCGCTGCCGCTGTTCTCCCGGCCGCTGGTGCCGACGCTGGTGGTGACCGGTGCCAGGGCGCCCGAGGACCGGGTGTCGGCGGCGCGGGCCGCGGGGGTGGAGGTGGTGGCGGCGGGCGAGGGCGCCGGTGCGGACCCGGCCCGGGTGGTGGGCGCGCTGGCCCAACGGGGCCTGACGCGGCTGCTGTTGGAGGGCGGGCCGCGGCTGCTGGGCGAGTTCGTCGCGGTCGACGCGGTGGACGAGCTGTGCCTCACGGTGTCGCCGATGCTGGCGGCGGGGCAGGCGCAGCGGATCGCGGGCGGGCCTGCGGTGGCGGTCCCGTCCCGGCTGGAGCTGGTGTCGGTCCTGGAGGAGGACGGCTTCCTCTTCACCCGCTACCGGCGACCGCGCCACGGGACCTGAGCGCGCGCCGGCTCCGGCCTCCCGGCCCCCGGCGCGCACCCCCTGCCGCACCCCCGTTCCGGCCCCGCCGCACGGTGCCGCGCACCGCCCGCCGGCCGCCGTCCCGGGGTCTTCGCCACTTCTCGCCACCCCTCGCCACCTCGGCGTATTCCCGCTTCCGGCGTACCGTTCCGCACCACAGTTCGAGTGCCCAATAACCGGAATACGTCGTTCCGGTTAGCTGAGTCCGGGCACACTGAGTCTCGCTGCTTCCGGTGTGAGGGGAGCAGGATGGTTTCAGCAGGGGCCGTACCGGCCCGTGGAGGAAAGGGCTCCGACGTGTTCACAAGCGTACTGATGATCGAGAAGGCTCTGACGTCCGCAGACGTGGAGTTCGTGACCACCCTGCACGGGGAGGAGGAGGTCACCTTCCAGGTGCTGCTCCAGCCACGGGGCGACCAGGCGGACCGGCTCCTGAGAGCCATCGACGACGTGGCGATGGGCGAGCTGGACGAGGCCGCCAGGGAACGCGAGACCCCGGAGGGCGACGCGGCCACCGAACCCGCGACCCGCGCCCTCCAGGTCTCCCTCAGCGCCCTGCACCAGGCGGGCTGCCAGGCCGAGGGGCGCCTGGCCGAGACGCATCCGCTGGACGCGCTCAAGGACATCGTGGAGGAGGCCGGCGCGGACGAGGTGATCGTGCTGACCGATCCGCACTACGTGGAGGAGTTCTTCCACCGGGACTGGGCCTCCCGCGCCCGCCACAAGGTCGGGGTGCCGGTACTGAAACTCTTCTCCCACAGCAAGGCATAGGCTGGGCCCGCTCCGCCCCGGCCGCCGCAGCGCGCCGGGGCGGACGGCAGCCGCAGCACACCAGCGCCCCGGCCGGACCGGCGGCGCCAGCACCAGGGGAGACACCTATGGCACCCGGCCTTCCTGCCGCCATGGACCGACCGCACTTCATCGGCATCGGCGGCGCCGGAATGTCGGGCATCGCCAAGATCCTCGCCCAGCGCGGTGCCGCCGTCGCCGGCAGCGACGCCCGCGAGTCCGCCGCCGTCGAGGCGCTGCGCGCCCAGGGCGCCACCGTGCACCTCGGCCACGCCGCGGACCACCTCGCCGAGGACGCCAGTTGTGTGGTCGTCTCCTCCGCGATCCGCGCGGACAATCCGGAACTGGCCCGCGCCGCCGCCCTCGGCATCCCCGTGGTGCACCGCTCCGACGCGCTCGCCGCGCTCATGGACGGCCTGCGCCCGCTCGCCGTCGCCGGCACCCACGGCAAGACCACCACCACCTCGATGCTGGCCGTCGCCCTCACCACCCTCGGCCTCGACCCGTCGTACGCCATCGGCGGCGACCTGGACGGGCCCGGCTCCAACGCCCACCACGGCACCGGCGAGATCTTCGTCGCCGAGGCCGACGAGAGCGACCGCAGCTTCCACAAGTACGCGCCCGAGGTCGCCGTCATCCTCAACGTGGAGCTCGACCACCACGCCAACTACGCCTCCATCGAGGAGATCCACGACTCCTTCGAGACGTTCACCGGGCGCATCATCGACGGCGGCACCCTGGTCGTCTCCGCCGACCACCCCGGCGCCCGCGACCTCACCCGCCGCCTCACCGGCGAACATGTCCGGGTGGTGACCTACGGCGAGTCCGCCGACGCCGATGTGCGGATCCGCTCGGTGGTGCCGCAGGGCCTGCGCAGCGAGGTCACCGTCCTCCTCGACGGCACCGAGCACACCTTCACCGTCTCGGTGCCCGGCCGGCACTACGCGCACAACGCGGTCGCCGCCCTCGCCTCCGGCACCGCGCTAGGGGTGCCCGCCGCCGACCTCGCCACCGCCCTCGGCTCGTACACCGGAGTCCAGCGGCGGCTCCAGCTCAAGGGCGAGCAGGGCGGTGTGCAGGTCATCGACTCCTACGCGCACCACCCCAGCGAGATGACCGCCGACCTGGACGCCATCCGCGGCGCCGCCGCCGGCTCCCGGCTCCTCGCCGTCTTCCAGCCGCACCTCTTCTCCCGCACCCGGGAGCTGGGCGCCGAGATGGGCGCCGCGCTCGCCCTCGCCGACGCCTCCCTCGTGCTGGACGTCTATCCGGCGCGCGAGGACCCGATCCCCGGTGTCACCAGCGACCTGGTCGTCGACGCGGCCCGTGCCGCGGGCGCCGATGTGCAGGCCGTGCACGACCGAGGGGCCGTCGCCGAGCTGGTCGCGGGAATGGCGAAGCCCGGCGATCTCGTTCTCACCATGGGAGCGGGCGACGTCACCGACCTCGGCCCGCGGATCCTGGACCGCCTGGCCCAGTAGTCGAAGCACCGGAGAGGTACGGATCACCATGACGTACGACGTGCAGAAGCCCGACGAGGAATGGCGGGCCGAGCTGAGCCCGGCGGAGTACACCGTGCTGCGCCAGGCCGGCACCGAGCCCGCGTTCACCGGCGAGTACACCGACACCAGGACGCGCGGCATCTACTCCTGCCGCGCCTGCGGAGCCGAACTCTTCACCTCCGAGACCAAGTTCGCCTCCCACTGCGGCTGGCCGTCCTTCTTCGACCCGAAGGACACCGGCGCCGTGGAGCTGCTCCAGGACCGCTCGCACGGCATGGTCCGCACCGAGGTCCGCTGCGCCCGCTGCGGCTCCCACCTCGGCCATGTCTTCGAGGGCGAGGGCTACCCCACCCCCACCGACCAGCGCTACTGCATCAACTCCCTCTCCCTCCGCCTGGAGCCTGCCCAGGACTGAACGGCATTCTCTGCCGGCCCGGCCGCCGGTACACCCCGGCTGAACCCGAACCCGCCCCCTTCCCCAACTCGCCCCCGTTCATGCCTGGTTCACGCGATCAGGGGATCAACAGGCCGGTGCCGGATGAGGGTTGGGGGGCACGGGTAGGGCCGGGCCATGAATCAGCCGTTCCAACTACCGCAGTTCTACCTGCCGCACCCCGCCCGACTGAACCCGCACCTGGAAGAGGCCCGTGCGCACACCCGTGACTGGGCCCGCACCATGGGGATGCTCGAAGGGTCCGGGATCTGGGAGCCGGCCGACCTGGAGGCGCACGACTACGCACTGCTCTGCGCGTACACCCACCCCGACTGCGACGGGACCGCGCTGTCCCTGATCACCGACTGGTATGTGTGGGTCTTCTTCTTCGACGACCACTTCCTGGAGACCTTCAAGCGCAGCCAGGACCGGGCCGGCGGCCGGGACTACCTGGACCGGTTGCCGCTGTTCATGCCGCAGGACCCGGCCGCCGGGATGCCGGAGCCCACCAATCCGGTCGAGGCCGGGCTGGCCGACCTGTGGACGCGGACCGTGCCCGCGATGTCCGCCGACTGGCGCCGCCGCTTCGCCGAGAGCACCGAACACCTCCTCAACGAGTCCATGTGGGAGCTGTCCAACATCAACGAGGGCCGGGTGGCCAACCCGGTCGAGTACATCGAGATGCGCCGCAAGGTGGGCGGCGCCCCCTGGTCGGCGGGCCTGGTCGAGTACGCCACCGCCGAGGTGCCCGCCGAGGTCGCGTCGGAGCGGGCGCTGCGGGTCCTGATGGAGACCTTCTCGGACGCGGTCCATCTGCGCAACGACCTCTTCTCCTACCAGCGCGAGGTGGAGGACGAGGGTGAACTCAGCAACGGCGTACTGGTGTTGGAGACCTTCTTCGACTGCGGCACCCAGGAGGCCGCGGACCTCGTCAACGACGTACTGACCTCGCGGTTGCAGCAGTTCGAGCACACCGCGCTCACCGAGGTCCCCGCGCTCGCCGCCGTCAAGGGCCTCAGCCCGGACCAGGTCGCCGCCGTCGCCGCGTACACCCAGGGCCTCCAGGACTGGCAGTCCGGCGGCCATGAGTGGCATCTGCGCTCCAGCCGCTATATGAACGAGGGCGCGCTCACCTCCTCCCCGCTCGGCGGCCCCACCGGCCTCGGCACCGCGAGCACCGATGTACGGGCACTGCTCGCGGCGGCCGGAGCGGACCGGATGCGGCGCCACACCCATGTACCGTTCCAGCGCGTCGCACCCACCCAACTGCCCGACTTCGCCATGCCGTTCACCGTCACCCTCAGCCCGCATCTGGAGGGCGCCCGGCACCGGCTGACCCGGTGGTCGCACCGCAACGGCATCCTCTCCGAGGGCATCTGGGACGAACGCAAGCTGGACGCCTTCGACCTGCCGCTGTGCGCCGCCGGTATCCACCCCGACGCCACCGAGGAGGGACTCGACCTCAGCAGTGCCTGGCTCGCCTGGGGCACCTACGGCGACGACTACTACCCGGTGGTCTTCGGCGCCCGCCGGGACCTGGCCGGGGCCGCGGTGTGCACCGAGCGGCTCTCCGCGTGTATGCCGGTCGACGGGGGCGAGGTGCCGCCGCCGGCCAACGCGCTGGAACGCGGCCTGGCCGACCTGTGGCGGCGCACCACCGCCGACATGACACCGGAGGAACGGGGCCCGCTGCGCGCCTCGGTCGAGGTGATGACCGAGAGCTGGCTGTGGGAGCTGGCCAACCAGGCGCAGCACCGCGTCCCGGACCCGGTGGACTACCTGGAGATGCGCCGCGCCACCTTCGGCTCCGATCTGACGATGAGCCTGTGCCGCCTCGGCCACGGCCCCGCCGTCCCGCCCGAGGTCTACCGCAGCGGCCCGGTACGCGCCCTGGAGAACTCCGCGGTCGACTACGCCTGCCTGCTCAACGACATCTTCTCGTACCAGAAGGAGATCGAGTACGAGGGCGAGATCCACAACGCGGTGCTGGTGGTGCAGAACTTCTTCGGCTGCGACCGGGAGCGGGCGCAGCGGGTCGTCGCCGATCTGATGGTGCAGCGGATGCAGCAGTTCCAGCATGTCGCCGCGCATGAACTCCCGGTGCTGTACGAGGACTTCAAGCTCTCGGCGGAGGCACGTGAGGTGCTCGACGGCTATGTGCGGGAGCTGGAGAACTGGCTCGCGGGCATCCTCAAGTGGCACCGCGAGTGCCGCCGCTACCGGGAGGCCGACCTGGCGCGGAACCTGGTCCCGCCCGCGGTCCACGCGGCGCCCCTGCTGCCGGGAGCCCTCCTGGCCGTGCAGGGCTGAGCGGGGAGGCGGTCGACGAGACCCCGCAGACGGGGGAACTGCGGGGTCTCACGCGGGTCAACGGACGGGCGGCGAGCCGAGTTCCCGGGCCTTCCCCCGCCGTCCGGTCCCGCCCCGGCCGGTCCCCGGTGGTTTCTCGTACGGACGGACTCTCTGTGGAGGCGAGTCATGGAACAGAGCGCACTGCGGCCGAGGCCCCTGCCCGGCCGTCGCCGCGCCACCGCGCCCCGCCCCGGCGGGGGACGGGAGCAGAGCGCTCCCCGGGTCCGCGTCCGTCGGCGCCGCCGGCTGCTCACCCTGCTGCTCGGTACGGTGTGCGGCGCCGCCCTGCTGCTGTCGGGCGTCGGCCTCGGCACGGTGGGCGCCACGGTGATCGGCCTCGGCAAGCTCGCCGACCAGCACCACGCGACCACCCCCGCGCACCCCACCACCCCCTCCGCCGCACCCCGTACGCACCGTGCGGTCGGCGCCCACCCCATGAGCGCCTCCGGTACTCCGGGGGCCGGTGCCGCGCCCGCGTCGGACCCCGGCGCCGGGCGGGCCACGCTGGCCGTGGAAGCGGTGGACGCGCCGGGCGGGGCGGGCGCGCTGCTGGTCGGGGTGCATCTGCCGGGCCCCGGAGCCACCGCGGGCCTGGTACGCGGCGATGTGCTCACCGCCGTCGACGGGGCACCCGTGGCCACCGCCGCCGACCTGGTCACCGCGGTGTCCGAGGCCCGGCCCGGACACCGGATCACCGTCACCGTGCACCGCACCGACGGCGCCCGCGCCCGGCTCTCGGCCGTACCGGGCGCCGTCACCTGAGCCGGGGCCCGGTACGGGGGAATCGCGGTGTCCCGCTCGCGTGGGGGTGCGTGCGGGGGCAGGATGCTGCCCGTGACCGCGGGAGCGACGGGCAGGAGCGACACAGGGATGCAGCAGCCGCCGACGGCCGAGCAGGCACGTGATCTGGTACGCGCGGCGCTGGGTGACGGGGGCCTTGAGGTGCGGCCGGTCGAACAGGACCCGGCCGCGGCCGACCTGGGCACCGCCGACCCGGCGCGGCTGTCCTGGTGGGCGGGGAGCGGGCATGTGCTGCGGCTCGCCCTGGACCGGCCCGCGACCGGGCGGCTCGCCCGTGAGCTGCGGCTGCGTGATCTGGTGCGGTCCCGGGTGGGGGTGCGGCTCCCGCTGAGCGCCGCCGCCGGGGAGTGGGCGCCGGGCCTCGGCTACAGCGTGGACACCCGGCTGCCCGGCGCCTCCGCGGACCAGCGCCCGGTGTCGGCGGCCGGTGAGTCGGACCTCGCGGAGCTGCTGGCGGGGTTGCGTACGGTGCCGGTGGCGCGGGCCGCGGCCCTCGGTCTCGCCGCGAGCAGGCCCCGGGCGCTGGAGTCGCTGCGCGCCCGCGCCGCCGAGGCCACCCACAGCCTGGCCGGCTCCGACGAACAGGACGTGCCGCTACGGGAGTTGACACCGGGCGCGGTACGGCAGCTCACACCGCCGCCGGAGGGCTGTGTGGTGCACGGCCGGTTCACCGGTGACCATCTGGCGGTCGGCGGCGACGGCCGGGTCCGCGGGGTGCTCGGCTGGGCCGGTGCCTCGGTGGGCGACCCGGCGGAGGACATCGCGGGCCTCGCGGTCTGTGTGGGCGCCCCGGCCGCGGTACGGGCCGCGACCCTCGCCGGGTACGACGCGCGGACCTGCCTGCGCGGGCTGTGGCTGGCCCGCTGCGACGCCCTGGTGCGGCTCGCGGACCGCCTCCGGGGCCAAGGCACGGCGCCACTGGGGCAGTTGAGGGCCTGGCAGCGGCGCGCCTGGGAGCCCATCCTGCTGGAGCGCCTCTCCGAACTCCCCACCCGCCGCCCCGCACCCTGACAACCTTCAGGCGCGAGCGGGGTCCCGGTCAGCCCTGGAGGAGTACCGCGCAGGACTCGGCCGGCAGGTGCAGTACGCCCTCCTCGTCGGGGTGGCCGGTGGCCGGGTCCCAGGTGGCGAGCGGGCGGGCGGGGTGCGGGCCGAGGGGGATCGCGGCCGGTGCCGGGCCCAGGTTGACCGCGATCCGCAGATCACCGCGGCGCATCAGCAGGGCCCGGTCCGCCTCGTCGTAGGCGACGCTGACCGCCGTCAGATCCGGGTCGGTGAGATCGGGGCGGGCGTGCCGCAGGGCGATCAACTCGTGGTACCAGGCGAGGAGTCGGGCGTGCGGTTCGCGGCCGGGCTGCTCCCAGTCGAGGCAGGAGCGGTCCCGGGTGGCCGGGTCCTGCGGGTCGGGCACCTCCTCCTCCGCCCAGCCGTGCGCGGCGAACTCCCGCCGCCGGCCCCGGCGTACCGCCTGCGCCAGCTCCGGGTCGGTGTGGTCGGTGAAGTACTGCCACGGGGTGTCGGCGCCCCACTCCTCGCCCATGAAGAGCATGGGGGTCGCCGGCCCGGTCAGGACGAGGGTGGCGGCGCAGGCCAGCAGGCCGGGGGAGAGGTGGGCGGCGAGGCGGTCGCCGAGGGCGCGGTTGCCGATCTGGTCGTGGGTCTGGGCGTAGCCGAGGAGCCGGTGGGCGGCGGTGCGGGTGCGGTCCAGGGGGCGGCCGTGGTGGCGGCCGCGGAAGCCGGACCAGGTGCCGTCGTGGAAGAAGCCACCGGTGAGGGTCTTCGCCAGGGCGGCGATCGGGGCGCGGGCGAAGTCGCCGTAGTAGCCCTGGTGTTCACCGGTGAGCGCGCAGTGCAGGGCGTGATGGAAGTCGTCGTTCCACTGGGCGTGCAGCCCGAGGCCGCCGGAGGGGCGCGGGGTGATGGTGCGGGGGTCGTTGCGGTCGGACTCGGCGATGAGGAACAGCGGCCGGTCCACCTCGGCGGCGAGTGCGTCCACCGCGGTGGAGAGTTCCTCCAGGAAGTGCAGGGCACGGGTGTCGTGCAGGGCGTGCACCGCGTCCAGACGCAGCCCGTCCAGCCGGTAGTCCCGCAGCCAGGCCAGCGCACTGCCGATGAAGTACGCGCGGACCTCGTCCGAACCGGGCCCGTCCAGATTGACCGCCGCGCCCCACGGAGTGTGCTGCGCGTCGGTGAAGTACGGCCCGAAGGACGGGAGTTGGTTGCCGGACGGCCCCAGGTGGTTGTGCACCACGTCCAGGACGACGCCCAGGCCGTGCTGATGCGCCCGGTCGGTGAAGCGGCGCAGCGCCTCCGGGCCGCCGTACGGTTCGTGCACCGCCCAGGGCGCCACCCCGTCGTAGCCCCAGCCGTGGCGGCCGGGGAAGGGGCAGAGCGGCATCAGCTCCACATGGGTGATGCCGAGCCCGGCGAGGTGGCCGAGGCGGCGGGCGGCCGCGTCGAGGGTGCCCTCCCGGGTGAAGGTGCCGACGTGGAGCTCGTACAGGACGGCGCCGGGCAGGCCGCGGCCCGGCCAGTCGGCCCGCCAGGGGTGGGCGTCGGGGTCGACCACCGCACTGAGGCCGCCCGGACCGTCCGGTTGGCGGCGGGAGCGCGGATCGGGCAGCGGTGGGCCGCCGTCCAGCCGGAAGCCGTAGCGGGTGCCGTCGGGCGCGTCGGCGGTGGCGGTCCACCAGCCGTCGCGGTCCGGGTCGCGGGCCATGCTCCGGTCCCCGTCCGCCGTGGTCAGCGCCACCTGGGTCGCGTTCGGCGCCCACACCTCGAACTCCACCTGCCGTCCCTCTCCTCGGGTGCCACCGTGCCGTCGTCGTACCTGCCGCGCCGTCCCGTGTGCCGTGCCTGCCGGGCGCGGGCCCGCGCGTCCATGGTGCGGCAGTGGCCGGGAACGCGCTCGGGGATCGGGAAAACCGCCGGGACCTTCCGGACACGGTCTTGCCGTCGGTAACAGCCCTGTTCCATGTGCGCTGCGCCCACACCCGGCCGAAACCGGATTTCGCGGGTGTTTCCGCAGGTCAGCGTGGATCTTCGGGAGGTGCGGGAGTGGTCGGGGGATCTGGACACCCCGGCCGCGCTGACCGACAATCAAGCGCGTGACATCGTCTCCCGAGTTCCCTGTGCACCCCGAGCGGATGTCGGACGCCGAACGTGAACGGACCCTGAAGGCGCTCCGGGACGGCGCTGCGAGCGGCAAGCTCTCCCATGACACGTTCGTGCTGCGGATGGAGCAGGCGCTGGTGGCCCGCCGCTCCGACGAGCTGGCCCAGTTGACCGCCGATCTGCGGTCCGAGGGCCCGATGGCGCGGGTGGTGTTCGGCACCGTCCGCGCCTGCTCCGGTTTCACGGTGCGGCTGCGCCGCGCCTGGCAGGGCGAGCGCCTGCCCAAGCTGCTCCTGCCCGCCCCCACCTCCGCGCACCCGCTGCGCATAGGCCGCGACCCGGGCAACGGGCTGCGCCTCACCCACGAGACGGTGTCCAGGGCGCACGCCGAACTGAGTCACCAGGGCGGCGTCTGGGTGCTGAAGGACCTGGGTTCGAGCAACGGCACCACCGTCAACGGCCGCCGGGTGGTGGATGTGGCGGTGGTACGGGACGGCGACCAGATCGCCTTCGGCACCATGGCCTTCCGGGTCTCCACCTCCTGACGTGCCCAAGTCCCGCTGCCTGGCGGGCTGTTGGCACTCCGGTGGCCGTGGCCGCGCGCGTCTCAGCGGGGCGGCGGGGCCGCGTGCCGGGCGGCGGCGAGGACCGTACGGGCCTGGTGCTCGACCTGGTGGGCCAGGGGGACCCGGCGGGCCCGGAAGTGCGTGGCGAAGGAGTCGCACCAGGAGGCCACCAGCCGCTCCAGGTGGGGCGCCGCCGGATCTCCGGCCCGCTCCAGGGCCCGTAGCAGCATCGAGGCCGCGCGCAGCGGTATCCGCCGCCCGAAGGCGTCCACCGAGCTGATGTACGCGGTGGTGGCGTCCGGTGGCGGGGGGCGCCGCCAGTCGTCGGCGAGGCCCGGCACCAGGTCGAGCAGCCAGCGCGCCGCGCGCACCAACGGGCCCTCCACGGACGGCAGTCGGGGCTCCGCCTCGGTGAGCACCTGCCGCACCCGGCCGGTGTCCCGCAGCAGCCGGGCCGCGATCCGGCGCAGCGCTTCGGCGGGTGCGGGGTGCGGCGCCGGGTCATCCACCAGGTCGCTGGCCCACATCGGTACCTCGATGATGGCGGTGAGCCCGCCGTGGCGGTGGGCGCGGTACCAGGTGCTGCGGCGGGCGTCGTCGGGGAGGCTGGGGAAGGCCGCGTCGGCTCCGGGCTCCGGCATGACCTGGACGCCGGGCCCGGACACTGTCCACCCGGCGGCGTCCACGGCTCCGGTCTCCACCGGGATGTGCAGTTGTGCCGCCGACTTGGCGAACCGCTCCGCGAGACCCGGTATGTCCCGCGTCAACTGCACCCAGCTACCGCCGAGATCGGTGCTGTGCAGGGACACCTGGAGGTAGGGCCGCAGCTCGTCGATGACACGGGTCAGGGTGTGCGTCTCGGGCGGCAGCCGGTCCGGCGGGAGCACCGACGGGGACCACTCGGGCTGTTCGGGTCCGGCGGGCCGGTAGAAGCCGCGGTGGTAGTCGAAGAGGGTGCGGGGCGCCGGGGTGTGGTGCAGATAGGCCCCGTCCGGGTCGGCGCAGAGCAGGAAGTGCCAGGCGGTGCCGGTACGCAACTCCGGTTCGCGCAGGGTGCGTTCGGCCAGATGCAGCAGGGTGGCGGCGCCGGTCGGCTCGTTGGCGTGGGCCCCCGCCACCACCAGTACGGCGTGAGGGGCGTCCCCCACCGAGAACAGCAGCATCGGCCGGCCCGCCCGGGACCGCCCCACCTGCCGCAGCGAGCCGAGGCCGGGGTGGCGCGAGGCAAACACCCGTACCGCCGCGGCGAGTTCGGGCACGCTGGGATAGTGCTGCTCCGTCAGGGAACTCACCCCCGTCTCGCCCGCCCCCGGTGCGCACCCGCAGTACCCCATGCCACGCGGCCTGTGTCAAGACGGTTACTCACAGTTGATGCAGACCGTGTCCCGAGGGAGGTGGAAACGTTTCTCCGGGGGCCACGGAAGCCCGGGAGACGCACCTCACCCTCAACGCCCGCCCCCGGTACGGGACTTGGTCAGGCCGTCCGTTCCAGCAGGGCGACCGGGGACTCGCCGAGGAGGTCGGTGAGCGGTACCCGTCCGGTGAGGGTGCGGTCCGGGGCGAGCAGATCGCGCCAGCGGCCCTCCGGCAGCGGCAGTTCGGTGCCGCGCCAGCCCCCGGCCCGTACCAGCCGCAGTGGCAGGCGGGTCACCGCGGTCAGCGCCTGGCCGGTGCGGACGAAGGCCAGGCAGTGCGCGGCGGCGGGGCCCTCCGCGTCCAGCGGGGTGTAGCGGGCGGCGGCCCCGAACAGGTCCGGCCGCCGGGCCCGCAGCCGCAGCGCCGCCTCGGTCAGCGCGGTCTTCTCCGCCGAGAGGTCACCGGCACCCGCCTCCGCCCCGTCCTCGCCCGGCACCCGCCGATTGTCCGGATCGACCAGCGCCCGGTACTCGGCCTCGGTGCCCTGGTACAGGTCCGGCACCCCCGGCATCGTCAGATGCAGCAGCGCCGCCGCCAGCACCCGCGCCCGCACCGGCTCCCGCACCTCCTCCGCCAGCCGCTCCAGCGCCGCCCAGGACGGCCCGCACAACTCCGCCCGTACGAAGTCCGCCACCGCCTTCTCATAGGCCTCGTCCGGCTCGGTCCAGGTGGTGGTGAGCTTCGCCTCGCGGACGTGTTTCAGCAGGGCGCCCAGCAGGCGGTCCGGGTCCGGTTCGCCGAGGCCCAGCGCGGTCTGCCGGGCCACCCAGGCGAGCGCCGCGTCGGGGGCGGCGGCGCCCCGGTGCCGGGCGCCGCCGCCCGTCACCTCGGCCAGCAGATCGGCCCACCGCTCCGGGCACTCGGTGAGCACCGCGATCCGGGCCCGTACATCGGCGCTGCGTTTGGTGTCGTGAGTGGAGAGGACGGTGCCGGTGAGCGGCCAGTCCCGCTGGATCCGGGTGCAGAACGCGTGGAAGTCCGCCGGGGAGACGGCGGGCGCCCCGGGATCGCCGCCGACCTCGGTCGCGGACAGCAGCGGCGTGTAGCGGTAGAAGGCGGTGTCCTCCACCGACTTGGCGCGCAGCGCCGACGAGGTCTGCCCGAACCGGGCCCGGAACGCGGCCTGTTCGGCCCCCAGCCGCTCCGGCCCGGTCAGCAGCGCCCGTACGGTGTCCACCGCCGCCGCCTCCTCGGGCACCGCGAACGCGGCGCGGGCCTCGGCGGTGGTCTCCTCGGTGAGCAGTGCGGCGGCGTCGCCCGGGGTGTACGGACGGTACACCGGCAGCCGCACCAGCAGCTCCCGCAGCGCGGTGTGCAAGGTCCACGGGGCGTGGTCGGGGCGGGCCGGGTCGCGGTCGCAGAGCCGGGACGCGGCCCGGGTGAGCCGGCTGAGTTCGGCGGCCAGGTCACGGGTGAGGACACGGTGGGCGGCGCGCCGTACGGTGGCCGCCCAGTCACCGCCGCGGTCCGGCTGCCGGCCGGTGAACCGCCGGTATCCGCCCAGCAGTTCACCGGCGCCCGCCGGGTCGGTGAGCACTCCGTCGACCCGGCGCAGCGCGTCGTAGCCGGTGGTGCCGTCGACCGGCCAGGAGGCGGGCAGCCGCTCCCCGTCGGCGAGGATCTTCTCCACCACCGTCCACCGGCCGCCGCTCGCCTCGTGCAGCCGCTGGAGGTACCGGCCCGGGTCGGCCAGGCCGTCGGGGTGGTCGACCCGCAGCCCGTCCAGCACCTCCTCGCCGAGTAGCCGCAGCACGGTGGCGTGGGTGGCGTGGAAGACCTCCTCGTCCTCCACCCGCAGCCCGATCAGTTCGGACACGGTGAAGAAGCGCCGGTAGTTGAGCTCGGTGCGGGCCAGCCGCCACCAGCCGAGCCGGTACCACTGGGCGTCCAGCAGCCGGGGCAGCGGCAGGTGGGCGGTGCCCTCGCGCAGCGGGAAGACCTGCTCGCCGTAGTGCAGCGCGCCGTCCTCGACGCGCAGCGCGTCCAGTTCCTCGCCGAGCGGGCGGGCCAGTACCGGCAGCAGCAGCCGCCCGCCGCCCGCCTCCCAGTCCACGTCGAACCAGCGGGCGTAGGGGGAGTGCGGGCCCTCCCGCAGGGTGTGCCGCAGGGCCCGGTTGTGGCGGGGGTCGGCGGCCATGTGGTTGGGCACGATGTCCGCGATCAGGCCGAGGCCGTGCCGGCGGGCGGTGGCGGCCAGCCGCCGCAGCCCGTCCTCGCCGCCCAACTCGGCCCGCACCCGCCCGTGGTCCACCACGTCGTATCCGTGCGGTGAGCCCGGCACCGCCTCCAGCAGCGGGGAGAGGTGCAGATGGGAGACGCCGAGCGCGGCGAGCCGCGGCACCGCCTGCTCGGCTGCGGCGAACGGGAAGGCCGGCTGCAACTGGAGCCGGTAGGTGGCGGTCGGCGGGGTGGCGGCACGCTCTGGCGTCATGGGGGTATCGCTACCCGCTGGGCTCGGCTTCGTCCCGCCGGAGCGGGCCATGGGGGTGTGGCCCGGCGGCGGGGTGGTCAGGCGGGGCGCTGGAGCACGGTGAGGCTGCGGTCGATCAGGGTGAGCCGGTCACCGGCCTTGACGCGGGGGCCGGTGCCCGGGGGGACGCCGTCCGAGCGGGCCGTGTCCACCACCACCTGCCACTGGCTGCCGTGGTGGGCCGGTACCAGGAAGTCCAGTGCGCCGGGGGAGGCGTTGAACATCAGCAGGAACGAGTCGTCCCCGATGCGTTCGCCGCGCGGCCCCGGCTCCGAGATGGCGTTGCCGTTGAGGAACACGGTGAGCGCGCTGGCCGGGGCCGCGCTCCAGTCCCGCTGCGTCATCTCCTCGCCCTCGGGGGTGAACCAGGCGATGTCGGACAGTTCGTCTCGGGTGCCGCGCACCGGGCGGCCGTGCAGGAAGCGGCGCCGCCGGAACACCGGGTGGTCGCGGCGCAGCCACACCATGGCCCGGGTGAACGCCAGCCGCCGCTCCCGGGCGTCCCCGTCCCCCTCGTCCCAGGGCACCCAACTCAGCTCGCCGTCCTGGCAGTAGGCGTTGTTGTTGCCGCGCTGGCTGCGGGCGAACTCGTCGCCGTGGCTGAGCATCGGCACGCCCTGGGAGAGCATCAGGGTGGCGATGAAGTTCCGCATCTGCCGCTCCCGCAGCTCCAGTACGGCGAGGTCGTCGGTGTCGCCCTCGGTGCCGCAGTTCCAGGAGCGGTTGTGGCTCTCGCCGTCCCGGTTGTCCTCGCCGTTGGCCTCGTTGTGCTTGTCGTTGTAGGCGACCAGGTCGTGCAGGGTGAAACCGTCGTGGCAGGTGACGAAGTTGATGGAGGCCAGCGGGCGGCGGCCGTCGTCCTGGTAGAGGTCGGAGGAGCCGGTCAGCCGGGACGCGAACTCGGCCAGGGTGCGCGGCTCGCCCCGCCACAGATCGCGCACCGTGTCCCGGTACTTGCCGTTCCACTCGGTCCACAGCGGCGGGAAGTTGCCCACCTGGTAGCCGCCCTCGCCGACGTCCCACGGCTCGGCGATCAGCTTGACCTGGGAGACCACCGGGTCCTGCTGCACCAGGTCGAAGAACGACGACAGCCGGTCCACCTCGTGGAACTGCCGGGCCAGGGTCGCCGCCAGATCGAAGCGGAAGCCGTCCACATGCATCTCGGTCACCCAGTACCGCAGCGAGTCCATGATGAGCTGGAGGACGTGCGGGGAGCGCATCAGCAGGGAGTTGCCGGTGCCGGTGGTGTCCATGTGGTAGCGGGCGTCGTCGGCGAGGCGGTAGTAGGAGGCGTTGTCCAGGCCGCGGAAGGAGAGGGTGGGGCCGAGGTGGTTGCCCTCGGCGGTGTGGTTGTAGACGACGTCGAGGATGACCTCGATGCCCGCCTTGTGCAGGGCGCGCACCGCCGACTTGAACTCCAGGACCTGCTGGCCGCGGTCGCCCCAGGAGGCGTAGGCGTTGTGCGGGGCGAAGAAGCCGATGGTGTTGTAGCCCCAGTAGTTGTTGAGGCCCATCTCGACCAGGCGGTGGTCGTTGACGAACTGGTGCACCGGCATCAACTCCAGTGCGGTGACGCCGAGTTCGGTCAGATGCTCCAGGATCGCCGGGTGGGTGAGCGCCGCGTAGGTGCCGCGCAGCTCGTCCGGCAGCGCGGGGTGCGTCATCGTCAGGCCCTTGACGTGGGCCTCGTAGAGGATGGTGCGGTGGTAGTCGGTACGCGGCAGCCGGTCGTCGCCCCAGTCGAAGTACGGGTTGACCACCACCGAGGTCATGGTGTGCGGGGCGGAGTCCATGTCGTTGCGCTTGTCCGGGGAGCCGAAGCGGTAGCCGTACACCTCCTCGCCCCAGGAGATCTTGCCGCTGACGGCGCGGGCGTAGGGGTCGAGGAGCAGCTTCGCGGAGTTGCAGCGCTGACCGCGCTCGGGTGCGTAGGGGCCGTGCACCCGGAAGCCGTACCGCTGGCCCGGCATCACACCGGGGAGGTAGGCGTGGCGGACGAAGGCGTCCGTCTCGCGCAGTTCCACCGCCGTCTCCGAGCCGTCGTCGTGCAGCAGGCACAGCTCGATCCGGTCGGCGGCCTCCGAGAAGACCGCGAAGTTGGTCCCGGCGCCGTCGTAGGTGGCGCCGAGGGGGTATGCCTGTCCAGGCCAGACCTGCATCGATTGAGCCTTCCGCTCCCGGCCCTGGGTCTGGGGGCCACTCCGCCCAGAGTGTTCCGGAAAGTCCGGAAACCTCCTAGGACTTCTGCCCCGCCTACCGGGTGACCGTCCCGCCCGCCCGTCGAACGCCCGTTCGCCACGGCACGGTCACCGGCGGGTACGCGGTGACCCACCGGTGCGGAACAACCGTGCGCCAAGGGAGAGTTGGGAAAAGACCGGCCGCATCCGGCTGCACCGCCCACCGGATGCGGAGTACCCTTCCTTGATCGTTGAACGGGGAGGTCCGGGCGGCGTCGGGCGAGGGCGCCCGGGGCGCGGTCCCGGCAGGGGAAGGCAGGTAACGGGTGAGCTCGGGAGGGCGAGAGCTGCCCCCTGGTGACGAGGGTCACGAGGGGAGCGGCTCCGCGAAGGCCCCGCCCTCAGCGGTGTCCCTGGCGCGGCCGGTCGAGCCGGCCACCCAGATCGGACCCGAGCTGGACTGGGGCGCCGACGCCTGGCGCGAGGTCCGCACCCGCGCCCAGCGCGCCGGCCGCGCCTACATCTGGCTGAACCTGGTCGAGCAGCGGCTGCGCACCGTCGTCGCCGCCGTGCTCCGCCCGGTGTACGCCCCCGTGCACGGCGAGGACTGGGTGGTGGCCGCGGCCGGGCCGGCCGGGCAGGAGTGGGTGCAGCGGGCCGTCGCGGTCCGCGAGGTCAGCCGCCGCAAGGGCTATCTGCTGGACCCGGCCGACGACAACGTCCTCAGCTTCCTCACCCTGCCGCAACTGCGCGAGCTGATGGTCCAGCACTGGCCCTGCTTCGAGCCGTACTTCGAGGACCGGCGCGATCTCGAACTGGCCCTGGATGAGCTGGAGGTGACCCGCAATGTCGTCTCCCGCAACCGGGCGCTCTCCGAGACCGTCCTCGCCCAGGCGGAGCGCGCCGCCGCCCGGCTGCTGGACATCCTGGGCTCCGGCGCCGATGTGCCCTCCGCCCGCAGGCTGCCGGTGGACGCGGTGGAGGACCTGGTCGGCGACCGGTACGCGGACGTGGTGGGGGTGCACCCGGACCGGGTGCGGCTGCTGCGGCAGTTCCCCGCCGAGGACCTCTTCGGCGGGGCCCGCCGCCTGGACGCCGCCGGGATCGGCCTCAACCTGCTGGTGCAGAACTTCTCCGGCCGCCGCCTGGTCCGGCTCGCCGAGTCCGGCAGCCGGGTGCGGCTCCTCTTCCTCAACCCGGCCAGCAGCGCGGTGAAGCGCCGCGAACGCGAACTCGGCCTCAAACGGGGTGAGTTGAGCCGCTCCGTCGAGATGAACATCCTGCACATGCGCCGGGTCCGGGCCGAACTGCGCGACCCGGGCGCCTTCGAGATCCAGGTCTACGACGAGACGCCCCGCTTCACCGCCTACCTGGTCGACGGGGACGGCCCCGACGGGATAGCCGTCGTCCAGTCCTATCTGCGGCGGGCCCGCGGCATGGAGGCCCCGGTGTTCGTCCTGCGCGGCAGCGGGCGGCTGGTGCGCGCCGAGGGGCCGGGCGGCGCCGGGCGGCCGGGCGCCGAGCCGATGGACCGGGGGCTCTTCCCCATCTACCGCGAGGAGTTCGAGTCCGCCTGGGCCGACTCGCGCCCGGTGTCCTGACCCGCCGCCCCGGCCACGCAGTGGGGCCGGCCGCGTTGTCAGTGCCGCATGGCAGGGTGGAGAGCCATGGGGGAGCACCACGAAGGAGGGGGCGCACATGGCCTGGCACCGGGAGCTGCTGATCGGCTTCGACCTGGAGACGACGGGCACCGATCCGCTGGAGGCGCGCATCGTCACCGGCGCGGTCGTCGAGCTGAGAGACGGCCGGCCGCTGGGCCGGCGGGAGTGGCTGGCCGATCCCGGCGTACCGATACCGGCTGACGCGGTCGCGGTGCACGGCATAACGGAGGAGCGGGCCCGTGCCGAGGGCCGCCCCGCGGACGAGGTGGCGGAGGCCGTCGCCGCGGTCCTCGCCGACGCCTGGCGCGGCGGCACACCCGTCGCCGCGTACAACGCCTCCTTCGATCTGACGCTGCTCAGCGCCGAGTTGAGACGGTACGGGCTGCCGTCGCTGGCCGAGCGGCTCGGCGGCATCCCGCCCGCCCCGGTCGTCGACCCGTACACGATCGACCGCGCCGTGGACAAGTACCGCAAGGGCAAACGCACCCTGGAGGCGGTCTGCGCCGAGTACGGGGTGCTGCTGGAGGCGGCGCACGACGCCTCGGCCGACGCGCTGGCCGCGGCCCGGCTGGCCGCGGCGATAGCCGAGCGGCACCCGAAGATCGCCGGTCTCGGCCCGGCCGAGCTGCACCGCCGGCAGATCACCTGGAGCGCGGAGCGGGCCGCGGACTTCCAGAGCTATCTACGCCGCCAGGGCACTCCGGACGCCGTGGTGGACGGTGCCTGGCCGTTGCGCGCGATACCCGATCCGGTGCGGTGAACTGCGGGCGGACACAAGGGAGTTGAGGAAGGGCGGGTCAGAAGGGGTACCAGCGGACGGTGGGGTCCTCCGCGCGCAGTGAGGCCACCCGGCGGCGGAATTCGGTGAGCGCCCTCGGGTTGGCCGGGGCGTGCTGCGCCACCCAGGCACAGCTCGCCGTCTCCCGCGCGCCGCGCAGCACCGCACACCCCTCCCACTCGCGCACATCCCAGCCGTAGGTGCGGACGAACGCCTCATAGCCCTCGGCGGGATACCCGTACCGGTCCCGGGAGAGGGCCATCACCACCAGGTCGTGTTCCCGCAGATCGGAGGCGAAGGTCTCCAGATCGACCAGGACGGGACCGCCGGGGCCGATATGGACATTGCGGGGCAGGGCGTCGCCGTGGATCGGGCCGGGCGGCAGATGAGGCGTGAGGGCGGCGGCGGCCTCGGCGAAGCCGTCCCGGCGGCGGCGCAGATAGTCCGCGTCGGCCGGGTCCACCGCGTCCCCCGCCAGCCGCAGCCACCGCTCCACCCCGCCCAGCAACTCCCGCCGCCCCAGGGCGAACGGCGGCCCCGGCAGGGCGTGCACCCGCCGCAGCAGCCCCGCCAGATCGGCCGCCTCGGCCGGGCGCACCGCCTCGGGCAGCCGGTGCCACACGGTCACCGGATGCCCGTCCACCACCAGCGGCTCCGCCCGCGCGGCGCGTACCGCGGGGATCTCCTCGGCCTCCAGCCAGCGGGCGATACGGAGTTCGCGGGTGGCGCGGTCCAGCAGGGCGGCGTCGGCCCGGCTGATCTTCACGGCCAGCTCCGCGGTGGTGAAGACGGCGTTCTCGCCGAGCGCGGCCAGGCGCGCCCCGGCGGCCGCACCGGCCGGCAGTTCGGGCAGTGGTGCCGCCTCCAGTACCTCGCGTGCCCGCGCCTCGTCCATCTCTCCCCGCTCTCCTTGCTCTTCCGGGGCCGGCCTTCCCGGTCGTCCACGCCCGCCAGTCTCGCACCCGGAGGGGTGGGCCGGTCACCGGCGGCCGGACGCTCGGAAAACGGTTCGCGCGAGACGAGACGTATCGTTAAGGTCTGCGGTATGCCCCAACGCCCCGCGCATATCGCGATGTTCTCCATCGCCGCCCACGGCCATGTGAACCCGAGTATCGAGGTGATCAGGGAGCTGGTCGCCCGCGGCCACCGGGTCACGTACGCCATCCCGCCGTCCTTCGCCGGGATCGTCGCCGAGACCGGTGCCGAGCCGAAGGTGTGGACGTCCATCCTGCCCACCGACGACCGGCCGGAGGACTGGGGCGCCGAACTCATCGACAACGTCGAGCCGTTCCTCACCGACGCCCTCCAAGCCCTGCCACAGCTCGAAGAGGCCTACCGGGACGACGCGCCGGACCTCGTCCTCTACGACATCACCGCCTACCCGGCCCGGGTCCTCGCCCACCGCTGGGGCGTCCCCCTCATCCAGCTCTCGCCCAACTTCGTTGCCTGGCAGGGGTACGAGGAGGAGGTCTGGCAGCCCGTCTTCGACCAGCCGCTGCGGCGGACGGAGCGCGGCAGGGCCTTCCTGGAGACCTTCGCCGGGTGGATCGCGGAGCACGGGATGAGCCTCACCGTGGAGGAGTTCATGGGGCATCCGCCGCGCTGCCTGGTGCTGGTGCCCAAGGTCCTCCAGCCGAACGCCGACCGGGTCGACGAGTCGGTGTACACCTTCGTCGGCGCCTGCCAGGGCGAGCGGGCGGCGCAGGGGCGGTGGCGGCGCCCGGCGGACGCGGAGCGGGTGCTGCTGGTCTCCCTCGGCTCCGCCTTCACCAAGCAGCCCGCCTTCTACCGCGCCTGTGTCGAGGCCTTCGGTGAACTCCCGGGCTGGCATGTGGTGTTGGGCATCGGCCGCCAGGTCGACCCGACGGAGCTGGGGCATGTACCGGACAACATCGAGGTGCATCCCTGGGTGCCGCAGCTCTCCGTGCTGCGGCAGGCCGACGCCTTCGTCACCCATGCCGGGGCCGGGGGCTGCCAGGAGGGGCTGGCGACCGGCACCCCGATGGTCGCGGTGCCGCAGGCGGCCGACCAGTTCGGCAACGCGGCACTGCTGGAGTCGCTGGGGGTGGCCCGCCGACTGCCGGCCGAACAGGCCGATGCGGCGGCCCTGCGGGAGGCGGTACTGGCGGTGGCGGACGATCCGGAGGTGGCCCATCGATTCGCCGGGATCCGGGACGGGATGGCCGCGGAGGGCGGCACCCGTCGCGCCGCCGACCTCATCGAGGCCCGGTTGCCGAGGAGTTGAGCCGCGGCGGCGGGCCGGGGGATCGGTCGAGGCCCGCGCCCGCGGTTTTAGTCGAACCTTCTCCCCGTCCCGCTCGGCGCCCCGTCATCGGCACACCCCCACCGGGCCAACGCCGAGGGCGGGGTGCCCTGTTGCCCGTGGTCCGCGGCCGGGGGTGGGGACGATCGCCCGCCGACAGGTCACAGGCACAGGAGTGCCCGATGCTGCCGGGCCCGCCGTCTCCGGTGGGGTCCGCCGCTCCTCCTCGTGTGCCCGGAAGTCGGCCCGCGTATGCGACTCTCCGTCGCGAACGGCTTGAACTCCACGCCCGTTCCGCCGTGTTGATGGCGGTTTGGTGTTGAGAATTTTTGTTGAACAAGTCACAGGCGCATGAAGGTCTTGATCTGACCGTGTCAATCCGTCAGGGTTTCGTGCCAACCCCCGGATGCCCTCCGGGTCTACGGGGGTAGATCGATCTGAGTTTGCGACCCCACGCAGCAGACGAGCGTACAAAACCCATAGATCCCCCCACAAACGAGGAGCCCCTCTCCATGGCAACTCCCAAGCGTGCCCGCTCCCTTCGGACCACCGCCGCGATAGCCGCCGTCGCCACCGCCGTCGGCGTCTCCATCTTCGCCGGCCCCGCCGCCGGTGCCGCCTCCCACGCCGAGGGCAAGGTCTACGGTGCCGACGCCAAGGGCGCCGTGGCCGGCAGCTACATCGTGATGCTCGACGGCAAGGCCCAGTTCAGCGCGAAGAAGGACCTCGCCAAGGAGTACGGCGGCTCCGTCAAGCGCAACTTCTCCTCCATCAACGGCTTCTCGGTCTCCGGCATGAGCGCCGAGCAGGCCCGCCAGCTCGCCGCGGACCCGTCCGTCGCCAAGGTCGTCCAGAGCAAGACCTTCCACGTCTCCGAGACGCAGGACAACCCGCCGTCCTGGGGCCTGGACCGGCTCGACCAGGAGGACGCCCAGGGCGACAACGCCTACACCTACCCGGACAGCGCGGGTGAGGGCGTCACCGCCTACGTCATCGACACCGGTGTCCGCATCAGCCACAAGGACTTCGGTGACCGCGCCTCGTACGGTTACGACGCGGTGGACAACGACGACAACGCGGACGACGGTTACGGCCACGGCACCCACGTCGCCGGCACCATCGCCGGTGACGCCCACGGTGTCGCCAAGAAGGCCAAGATCGTCGCCGTGCGCGTCCTCGACAACAACGGCTCCGGCACCACCGAGCAGGTCGTCGCCGGTATCGACTGGGTGACCAAGAACCACCAGGGCCCGTCGGTCGCCAACATGAGCCTCGGCGGCGGCGTCGACGAGGCCCTGGACGAGGCCGTGCGCAGCTCCATCGCGTCCGGTGTCACCTACGGTGTCGCGGCCGGCAACGAGACCGCCGACGCCAGCCAGAGCTCGCCCGCCCGCGTCGAGGAGGCCATCACGGTGGCCGCCTCCACGAAGGACGACCAGCAGGCCTCGTTCTCCAACTACGGCAGCATCGTGGACATCTACGCTCCGGGCCAGGACATCACCTCGGACTGGAACACCAGCGACGACGCCACGGACACCATCTCCGGCACCTCGATGGCCACCCCGCACGTCGTCGGTGCGGCAGCCATCTACGTGGGCGAGAACCCCGACGCCACCCCGGAGGACGTGTCCAAGGCGCTGACCGACGGTGCCGTCAAGGACGCCATCTCCAACCCGACCGGCGACACCCCGAACCTGCTGCTCCACGTCGGTGACGCGGCCGGCGGCGGCGACAACGGTGACGACGACGGTGACGGCGACGACGACGGTGGCTGGGACTGGCCCTGGTAGCACACCCGGAGGGGACACCCTCTCCCGCTGCTCAACACCCTTGAGCGGTAAGTGAGTTCGCAGGCGCACCGTCGTACGGGTCCCCGTGCGGCGGTGCACCCGCACCCGGCCGCGGCCGTCGTGCCCGCCCCCACGGGGCACGGCGGCCGCCCCGGCCGTCCGCGCCGGCCGCCTTACTCTTGGCCCCATGACCACCACCCGGCGCGCCCAAGGCGCCCGCACCCCGTACGCGGCGCTGCTCCGCGGGATCAACGTCGGCGGCAAGCGCGTCCCCATGGCGGAGCTGAGGACCCTCCTCACGGGCCTCGGCCACCAGGACGTACGGACCCATCTGCAGAGCGGGAACGCCGTCTTCACCAGCGACCGGCACGACGAGGACGCGCTCGCCGCGGAACTCGCCGAGGCTCTGGAACGGCACTTCGGCTTCCCGGTGGACTGCCTGGTCCGCGACCACGCCTACCTCGCCGCCGTCGCCGAGGCCTGCCCCTTCCCGGCCGCCGAACTGGAGGGCCGCCAGCTCCACGCCACCTTCTTCTCCGGCCCCGTCACCCCGGAACGCTTCGCCACCCTGGACCAACAGGCCTATCTGCCCGAGGAGTTCCGCCTCGGCGACCGGGTGCTCTACCTCTACGCCCCGGACGGCGTCGGGCGCTCCGACCTGGCCGCCGCCCTCTCCCGGCCCGGTCTCGTCCGCCCCCTGGTCGCCACCAGCCGCAACTGGAACACGGTGACCCGCCTCGTGGAGATGACCCGTGACTGACCCGGCACACCGCCTCCCCGCCGAGCCCGACACGGACCCGGTCGCCGCCGCCACCGCCGCCGAACTCGCCCTGCTCCAGCCCGGGTTGCGCCGCGACCCGGCCCGCGCCGCGGCACTGCTGCACCCCGAATTCCATGAGACCGGCGCCTCCGGCCGCCGCTACGACCGCCCCGCGATCCTCGCCCTGCTCGCCGCCGAGGACCGCCCCGAGGGCGGCGCCGCCACCGTCACCGATCTGCACGGAGTGCGACTCGCCGAGGACCTGGTCCACCTCGTCTACGACACCTTCGACGGCGAGCGGCATGTGCACCGCAGCTCCCTGTGGCGCCGCACTCCCGAAGGCTGGCGCCTCTACCACCACCAGGGCACCCCGTACCGCCCGGACGCCGACTGACCGCCCCCGCCGGGCAGTTGTGGCAGTCTCGGCCCATGCGCTACGTCATCATCGGAGCGGGAGCGGTCGGCGCCACCGTCGGGGGCCGCCTGGCCGAGTCGGGGCACCAGGTGGTTCTGGCCGCCCGAGGCGCCCACCACGACGCCCTGCACACCAGCGGACTGCACCTCACCACCCCCGAAGGCACCCGCACCCACCGCCTGCCCGTCGTCCGGGACCCGGCCCAGCTCGGTGAACTCCGCCCCGACGACGTCCTGTTGCTCGCCGTGAAGACCCAGGACACCGTCGCCGCCCTGGACGCCTGGGGCCCGCGCCCGGTGGCCGGCGGCGGCGCCGCGCCCGCCCGGCTGCCCCTGGTCTGCGCCCAGAACGGCGTGGCGAGCGAACGGATGGCGCTGCGCCGCTTCCACCGGGTGTACGGGATGTGCGTCTGGCTGCCGTGCACCTTCGTCGAACCGGGCGCCGTCTCCGCTGCGGGCGCCCCACTCACCGGCATCCTGCACCTCGGCCGCTACCCCCGCGGCACTGATGACACCGCCCGCGCCCTCGCCGCCGATCTGGAGCGATCCCACTTCGCGGCGCCCGTGGTGGCGGACGTGATGCGCTGGAAGTACGCCAAACTCCTCGGAAATCTGGGCAACGCCATCGAGGCCGCCACCGGCCCCGTCACCCCCGGCGGTGCGGGCGAGGCGCTCTACGTCCGGGCCCGCGCCGAGGGCGAGGCGGTGCTCACCGCGGCCGGGATCGCCTGGACCCGGTCCGCGGAGGAACGAGCCGCGCGCGGCGACCGCATCACCCTGGAACCGCTGCCCGGCGCACCCCGCGGCGGCGGCTCCACCTGGCAGTCGCTGCACCGCGGCACCGGCACCGTCGAGACGGACTACCTCAACGGCGAAATCGCCCTGCTGGGACGGGAGTTCGGAGTCCCCACCCCCGTCAACGACACCCTTCAGCAGACCGCCGACGGCCTCGCCCGACTGCACCGCCCCGCCGCCTCCGTCCCCCTCACCACGCTGACCGAGGCCGTGGACAGGGCAGTTGACGGAACGTCGGGTCGGGGGCCGGAGCTCTAGGGGGTGCCTCCCCGATCTTCGCGGGCCCGCGACCCCTGGCACGCACTCTCGCTGCACGAGCCAAACGCCCAAGTACGTCCAGTACGAGGGCGCTTGACCGGCACACCGAGAGCACGTTCCAGACGCCGCGGCCTGATCCACGAAGATCGGGGAGGCACCCCCTGGATCACGGGGTGGTCGTCGCCCCCTGCGACTGCTCGACGGCGCGCACCAGCGGGGCGAGTGCCGGTTCGTCGGCTGCCTCGTCCAGGGCCTCGCGGAGCGCCAGGTTGTGGGTGGGGCGGGCGTCGGCCAGCAGCAGCAGGCCGTCCTCGGTGACATCGGTGTAGATACCGCGGCGGTCGGTGGGGCAGAGGTAGCGGGCGAGCAGCCCGCGGTCCTCCAGGCGGGTCACCAGCCGGGTGGTGGCGCTCTGGCTGAGCACCACGGAGTCCGCGACCTGCCGCATCTGGAGGTGCCCGCCCTCCCCGTCGTGCTGCCGGCTCAGCACATCCAGCAGCGAGTACTCGCGTGCGCTCAGCCGGTGCCGGGACTGGAGTGCGCGCTCGACCCGGTTCTCGATACGGCCGTGCAGCAGGGACAGCGCCGACCAGCTATGGGCCAGGGCGGTCAGCGCCGGGTCGGTGGCGGTCATCGGTGGCTCCCTCGGTCGGGGCGGGCGGGGACACATGTCCCAGGGTACCCGCGTTTGCAGATAGCCCGCGTATGCAACTATTGCGTGTGCAGGTTAAGGCGCTCACGCATCTTCCCGTGGGTGCCGCTCCGCCTGCCTCCCCGCCATCCCCCTTCTCTTCCTGAACTCCCTCTCCCTGAACGCCTGAACACCAAAGGAACCTGTCATGCCGCTCGCACTGCTGGCCCTGGCCATCGGGGCCTTCGGAATCGGCACCACCGAGTTCGTGATGATCGGGCTGCTGCCCCAGGTCGGCGCGGACCTCGATGTGTCCGTACCGACCGCCGGCTTCCTCGTCACCGGCTACGCCCTCGGCGTGGTGATCGGCGCACCGATCATGACCGCCCTCGGCACCCGGATCTCCCGCAAGACCATGCTCATGCTGCTGATGGGCCTGTTCATCCTGGGGAATCTGGTCTCCGCCGTCGCCCCGGTCTTCGCCGTCATGCTGATCGGCCGGGTGGTGGCCTCGCTCGCGCACGGCGCCTTCTTCGGCATCGGCTCCGTCGTCGCGGCCGACCTGGTGGCACCCCGGAAGCGGGCCGGTGCCATCGCCCTGATGTTCACCGGCCTGACCGTGGCCAATGTCGTCGGTGTCCCGCTCGGCACCTTCGTCGGGCAGCACGCCGGATGGCGGGTCGCCTTCCTGCTCGTCGCCGCCCTCGGCGTACTCGGCCTGGCCGGAGTCGCCCTCCTCGTCCCCGAACTGCCCCGACCGCAGTGCGTACGGCTACGGCACGAGCTGGCCGCCTTCCGGAACGCGCAGGTCGTCCTCGCCATGGGGATGACGGTGCTGGGCTTCGGCGGGGTGTTCGCCGCCGTCACCTATATCGCGCCGATGATGACCGAGGTCAGCGGCTTCGCCGAGTCCTCCGTCACCTGGCTGATGGTGGTCTTCGGCCTCGGCATGGTCGCCGGGAACCTGATCGGTGGCCGCTTCGCCGACCGGGCGCTGATGCCGATGCTGTTCACCGCGCTCGGCGGCCTGACCCTGGTGCTGCTGCTGTTCACCTTCCTGGCATCCGGCAAGCCCGCCTCCGTGGTGGCCGTCTTCCTCGTCGGCGCCCTCGGCTTCGCCACCGTCCCCCCGCTCCAGAAGCGCGTCCTGGACCACGCCCACGGTGCGCCCACCCTCGCCTCCGCGGCCAACATCGGCGCCTTCAACCTCGGCAACGCGCTGGCCGCGTGGCTCGGCGGCCTGGTGATCTCCGGTGGCCTCGGCTATGCCGCACCCAGCCCCGTCATCGCCGCCGGCACCCCCGACACCGCCGCCTGCTCGGCCCGCACCTCCGGCCCCTGACCCCACCCGACCGGGCACCGTGACCCGGCACCGCGATACCACCGCGCCCACCGGGGAACCCCGTACCCACCCGACCCGTACCGCACCACCAGCGACCTCACCACACACCCCGCCAGAGAAAGGCGTTCCCATGACCTCCGTACCGAATGTGACGCTCAACAACGATGTGACCATGCCGCAGCTCGGCTTCGGGGTGTTCCAGGTCCCCGACGAGGAGACCACCGCCGCCGTCGCCACCGCACTGGACGCCGGGTACCGCAGCATCGACACCGCCGCCGTCTACGGCAACGAACGCGGCGTCGGCAAGGCCCTCGCCGCCTCCGGCATCCCCCGCGAGGAACTGTTCGTCACCACCAAGCTGTGGAACGACGACCAGGGCCGGGACAAGGCCGCGGCCGCCTTCGACGCCTCCCTGGACCGCCTCGGCCTCGACCACGTCGACCTCTACCTCATCCACTGGCCGACCCCGGCCCGCGACCTGTACCGCCAGACCTACCGGGAGCTGGAGCGGATCCTGGCCGGCGGGCGTACCCGCGCCATCGGCGTCTCCAACTTCACCGCCGCGCACCTGGAGCAGCTCATCGCCGACACCGGGGTCGTCCCCGCCGTCAACCAGGTCGAGCTGCACCCCGGCCTCCAGCAGAAGGAACTGCGCGCCTTCCACGCCGAGCACGGCATCGCCACCGAGGCCTGGAGCCCGCTGGCGCAGGGCGCGGTCCTCGGCGACGAGGTGATCGCGGACATCGCGCAGGCCCACGGCGCCACCCCCGCGCAGGTCGTGCTGCGGTGGCACCTTCAGATCGGCAACATCGTGATCCCCAAGTCCGTCACACCCGACCGCATCCGGCAGAACCTCGACGTCTTCGGCTTCGACCTCACCGACACCGAACTGACCGCCCTCGCGGGCCTCGACCGGGACCTGCGCACCGGCCCCGACCCCGACACCTTCAACTGACCCCAACCACACCGGACTTGCTCCGCCCCACTCCATCGACCCGGGAGAAGCACCCATGCAGATCGACCTCACCGGCCGTACCGCCCTCGTCACCGGCTCCACCCAGGGCATCGGCCAGGCCATCGCCACCGGCCTCGCCCGGGCCGGCGCCCGGGTGGCGGTCAACGGCCGCGGCGCCGACCGGGTGGCGGAGGCGGTCCGCGCCGTCGCCGCAGACTCCGGCAGCGACCAGGTCACCGGGGCGGTGGGCGACCTGGCCACCGAGGAAGGCGCGGCCGCCGTACGGGAGGCGGTGCCGGACGTCGACATCCTCGTCAACAACCTCGGTATCTTCGGCTCCGCCCCGCCGCTGGACATCGAGGACGACGAGTGGCGCCGCTACTTCGAGGTCAACGTCCTCTCCGCGGTCCGCCTCATCCGCGCCCATCTGCCGGGCATGAAGGAACGCGGGTGGGGGCGCGTCCTCAACCTGGCCAGCGACTCCGCCGTGGTCATCCCCGCCGAGATGATCCACTACGGCATGACGAAGACCTCACTGCTCGCCGTCAGCCGCGGCTTCGCCAAGGACGCCGCCGGCACCGGAGTCACCGTCAACTCCGTGATCGCCGGCCCCACCCACACCGGTGGCGTCGAGACCTTCGTCCGTGAACTCGTCGGCGAGGAACTGCCCTGGGACGAGGCCCAGCACGAGTTCATGGTCAAGCACCGCCCGCAGTCCCTGATCCAGCGCCTGATCGAACCCGAGGAGATCGCCCACCTGGTCGTCTACCTCTCCTCCCCCTACGCCTCCGCCACCACCGGCGGCGCGGTCCGGGTGGACGGCGGCTACGTCGACTCGATCCTTCCGTAGGCCCGTGGCGGTGCAGGGGGGAGGAGTCTCACGTCGTCTGGACGGCGAGCCGCAGATAGGTCCTGTCGTCGAACCCGGTGTTCCCGGGTGACACTCCCTTCGTGCCCATCAACTCCCCCATGCACAGCGGGTCTTGAGCCAGGAGCGTGTCCAGGTGGCTTTCCGCGTCGGCGAGGGTGGGCAGGATCGCCGGGTACCCGTCACTGGCCAGGACCACTTCGGTGATGTGGTCGGGTACCTGCCGCACCGTGACCAGCTTCCCGGGCACCGGGCGACCGTCGATGACGGCGTGGGCGAGGCGGCCGGCCTTCGGGTTGTTGGCGAACGAGGACTGTCTGCGGAGCAGGGGAAGAATCGCCGAACGTCCGGGATCGGTGCGCGCCAATTCCTGCTCGGTGGTGCCACGGAGCAACTCCGCCTTCAGAACGGCCGCACGCATACTCGCGTTGATGCGGTCCACTTCCTTGCGCGGCTGCTGATGCGGAAGTCCCTTGAACCAGAAGCCCACATCGCCCACCTGCCACACCTCACGGCGTAGCGCCGAGTAGATCGTGACCGAAGCGCTGGGACGGATGTCCGCCGGTAGTTCCTCGGGCAGGGAAGCCGCCACTGCCCGGGTCAACGCGGTCACCGCGGTTTGCGCATCACTGTCCGGCGAAAGGCTCGGGATGGCATCGGTAATGGTCCGCATGACAAAGCGTCCACCGGTGAGCCCGTCGAATCTGGCACCGGTCTTGTCGGTCGCACCGTCCACCACGGCCGCGAAGTGCGAGCCTGTGGTGAAACCGTCCTCACACAGGTCAGCGTCCCCCGATTTGGGAATGACCGAGCACTCGATAGTCAGCACACTCACAGCATGACAGCAGAATGCGACCGTGGTTCGTAGGGGTTCGCCGTGATTCATAAGGGTTCATCGGGGATGTCCGCAAGTCTGCTTACAGGGGCTTGTGTTGGACGATGCGCGGAATGCCGACGTGTCTGCCCTGAAGTACGTCTGCCTGTACGAGGACGGCCACGTCCGCGGGAAGGCGCCGCGCCCCGCCATGTGTTCGGAGCCAGCGGGCCGCGGCGATCGTGCCGTAGGTGTGGGATCCGCCCAGAATGACCACCCGGCGGTCCGACGCGAACGGGTTGACGGTGCGTACCACGTACCCGAAGTCGCTTGTCACATGGCCGTCTTGGACGAGCCCTTCATAGGTGTCGTCGCCCCAGTGGATTGCCGTTCCGTCCACCCGGAACGGCAGTTGCGGTATGCGTGGCAGTAAGCAGGCGGTGATCTCGTTGGTTTTGGGGCCGCCGATGGTGAGGAGATCGGCTTCCAGGTCCCGTCCGGGTGTATCGGACGACAGGTTCACCTGCTCAAGGTCGATTCCCGGATATGCCCGCGTCAGCAGGGGGACGAGCAGGGACATGGCGCGAACCTGGCCGACGCCGGTCGTGGGACGTGTGTAGACACCGGTGTGGAAATGCGCCGACGCCGACACCACCATGATCAGGCGGCCGCTTATGGAGAAACGCCATGTGCGGCGGGCCGGTAGGCGTTTGGACAACTGCCATCGGGCATAGGCGGTTGTGGTGGTGGCGAGACTGCCCGCGAGAAGTGAAATCGCTTGGTCTCTGGTGGTGTTGAGGAGTGGTTCGAGTAAGGACCCCGTCACCTCGACAGGTTACCCCTGGGTGTGTGTTCAGTCACCGCAATAACGTTGGGCTCAAGCGCCCACCGCGCAGACCCGTGGCAGGCGGGCCGACTCGTAGCGTTGGAGCAGGAGTTGGGCTATTTCCGGGGCGGGGCCGAGGACGTCGGCGAGGTGGTCGGCGGTGGTGGCGCCGTGGGCTATGCGGTCCGGGAGGCGGCCGGGGGCCAGGACGTAGGGGGCCACCGCCACGCGACGGACGCCGCTCGCCCGGAGTGCGGTGACGGCCTGTTCGGTGGTGGGGAGGGATGCGGAGGCGAACGCAGGCCGCACGGCGCACCAACCGGTACGCCGCCACTCCCGCGCGATTTCTGCGATCACTGCGATCGCCTCCGGGTCGGAGGACCCCGCCGAGGCGAGGACCACCCCGGTCGAGGACTTGTCGGCGGGGTCGAGCCCCGCCTCGTACAGCCGCCGTTCCAGGGCCGCGAGGAGCAGTGGGGAGGGGCCCAGCACCTCGGCCCGCCGGATGCGCAGCGAGGGCGGTGCCGTCCGCAGTACGGCCGGGATGTCGGCCTTGGCGTGGAAGGCGCGGGTCAGCAGCAGCGGCTGGGCCACCACCTCCCGTACCCCGTCGGCGGCCAGTGACTCCAGGGCGCCGGTCACCGAGGGCAGGTTGAAGTCGAGGAAGCCGGTGGTGATCCGCAGTCCGGGGCGCAGGGTGCGGACCTGGTCGGCCAGGGTGTGCACGGTCGCGGCGTGCCGCGGGTCGCGGCTGCCGTGCGCGATGAGGAGCAGGGCCGGGCTCGGGCTCTGGCTCATGGGACCAACTCCGGGGCGGGGGACGGGACTTGAGAGGAGAGGGGGCGGGGTCAGGTGCGGCCGATGAGGCCGCGGTTGCGGAGGACCCACCGTTCCAGGGGGCTGAAGATCAGCAGGTCGATGGCGATGCCGACGACGAGGATCAGCAGGATCGCCAGGAACACCATGGACATACTGCTGTTGGTGCGTCCGGCCTCCAGCAACTGGCCGAGGCCCATGCCGAGATCGGGGGACTGGGCGATGATCTCCGCGGCCATCAGGGACCGCCAGGAGAACGCCCAGCCCTGCTTGAGGCCGGCGAGATAGCCGGGCAGCGCCGCCGGCATCACGATGTGCCAGGTGCCGCGCAGGCCTGTCGCGCCGAGGGTGCGGCCGGCCCGGAGGAACAGCGGTGGCACCTGGTCGACGCCGGACACCAGCCCGTTGGCGATGGACGGCACCGCGCCCAGCAGGATCACCGTGAACATCATCGAGTCGTTGAGGCCGAGCCAGATCACCGCGGGCGGCACCCACGCCACCGACGGCAGTGACTGGAGGCCCGACAGGATCGGCCCGATCGCCGCCCGGACGAACCGGACCCGCGCCACCAGCAGTCCCAGCGGGGTGCCGATGACCAGGGCCAGGGCGAAGCCCAGCAGTCCGCGGGAGACGCTGGTCCAGATGTAGCCGAGGAGGGTGCCCCGGAGCCAGGCGTCGTGGATCTCGCCCCACACCGCGGACGGCGAGGGCAGTTTGTAGGCGTCGGTGACCTTCGCCCACACCAGCAACTGCCAGACCACCAGCACCAGTACCACCGCCACGGCGGGCGGCAGCACCTTGCGCAGCAGGGTCTCGCGCAGCGGGGGCCGCCCGGACTGCACCGTCTCCAGTGCGTCCAGGCCCGCTTCCAGACCGGCCAGGTCGCCGTTGTCGCCGTTGTCGCCGGCGTGCTCGGGCCGGGCCGCGGGTGTGGTGTCAGTGCTGGCCATGGCGGCGGATCTCCCCACGCAGTTCTTCGGTGATCTCCACGGACAGCTCCGCCACCGCGGTGTCCTCGATCCGGCGCGGCTGCTCGATGTCCACGGTCCACTCCCGCGCCACCCGGCCCGGCCGGGACGACAGCAGCACCACGCGCTGCGCGAGCCGTACCGCCTCCCGCACGTTGTGGGTCACGAACAGCACGGAGAGCCGGGTCTCGCGCCAGATGCGGGTCAGTTCGTCGTGCAGCACGTCGCGGGTGATGGCGTCGAGCGCGGCGAACGGCTCGTCCATCAGCAGCAGCCGGCTGTCCTGGGCGAGGGCGCGGGCCAGCGCCACCCGCTGCCGCATCCCGCCGGACAGTTCGTGCACCCGCTTGCCGTGGGCGCCCTTCAGCCGTACCAGCTCCAGCAGTTCGTCCGCCTTGGCGCGGCGGTCCTGCTTGGGCACGCCCCGTAGTTTCAGGGCGAGTTCGATGTTCTTGCCGGCGGTGAGCCAGGGGAAGAGGGCGTGTTCCTGGAACATCAGCGCGGGCCGGCCGGTGGTGCTGATGGTGCCGCCGGTGGGCTGGTCGAGTCCGGCGACCAGATTGAGCAGGGTGGACTTGCCGCAGCCGGAGGCGCCGAGCAGGGTCACGAACTCGCCGGGGGCGACATCGAGGCTGATGTCGTCGAGGACGAGTTGCTGTCCGGCGGGCCCGGCGAAGGACTTCGAGACGTGCGAGAGCCGCGCGGCGCTCTGGACCGCGACGGCGTCGTCCGCGGCTGTGGCGAGGGTGGTCGCCATGTCGGTCACCTCCTGGAAGCGGGGGGCGCCTCCCGCACCGGGTGCGGGAGGCGCGGTGGTCATGTGGTGCCGAGTCCGGCGTCGTCCACGGCGGGCCGGCCCCGGTCCTTGAGGATCCGGTCGAGGGGCGCCAGGTCGTAGATGCCGGTCAGCTTCGGGGACTTGAGGAGTCCGGCCTGCACGGCGTGCTTCGCCTGGGCGTCGAGGGTGCGGGCCAGCGGGTCGTCGGTGAAGCGGACCGACTTCCACGCCGGGTCCAGCACCTCGGCCGGGAGTGCCTTGCCGGAGAGTTCCTTCAGTTTGGTGTTGACGGCCTGCTTGGCCTCGCCGGGGTGGGCGTTGATCCAGGCGGTGGACTTGACCGAGCCGCGCAGTACCGCCGCCACCACGTCCGGGTGCTGCTTCAGGAAGGTCTGCGACACCACGATGTTGGTGATGACGAACTTCCCGCCGGGCCACAGGTCGTTCTCGTCCAGGAGGGTCCTGGCGCCGAGCGCGGTCAGTTTGGACGCGGTGGGTTCCGGTACCCACGCGCCGTCGATGGAGCCGGAGCGGTAGGCGTCCGGGGTGATCTTGTTGTCGGTGCGGACCACCGACACATCGCCCTTGCCGCTCTGCGCGTCGACCTTCCAGCCCTGCTCGGCGATCCAGTGCAGCAGCGCCACGTCCTGGGTGTTGCCGAGTTGCGGGGTGGCGATCTTGTGGCCCTTGACGTCCTTGAGGGACTTGATCTTCTTGGGGTTGACGACGAGTTTGACGCCGCCGGAGGCCGCTCCGCCGATGATCCGCAGGTCCTTGCCGCCGGAGCGGGTGTAGCCGTTGACGGCGGGGGAGGGGCCGATGTACCCGATGTCGATGGAGTGCGAGTTGAGCGCTTCGATCTCCGCGGGGCCCGCGTTGAACTGGGCGTACTCGGCCTTGGTGGCGCCGAGTTCCTGCTGGAAGAAGCCCTTCTGGTCGCCGACCAGGGCGGTGCCGTGGGTGAGGTTGGGGAAGTAGCCGATCCGGACCCGGTCCGCGGAGAGCTTCTTCGCGCCCTTGGCGGGCTTGGTCGCCGAGGCGCCGTCGTCGGCGGCGGAGCCGTAGCCGCAGGCGGTGGCGGCCAGGGCCAGCAGCGGCAGGGCGAGGGCGGCGGCGAGTCCGCGGCGCAGGGGTGTCGGGAGGGCAGGCACGGGAGGGTTCCTCTCGTCGGCCCGGTTCACGTCCCCCCTGCGTGAATCGGGGGAACTGCCGGGCGGGAAGGGCGTGTTGACGGACGGGGTGTGGTGGTGCGCGGGGCGCGCGTGCGGTGCGCGTACGTCATCGCACACATCGCGCGACCCCGCCCTGCCCCGCGCCCAGAGCTCCGCTGCCGATGCGGCCGCCTTCCTTGGCGAAGGTCGAGTAGGCGTCGGAGGCCGTCATGTCAGAAGTCCCAGGCCTCGTCGTCGGCGTCGGCGGGTGCCGGGGCCGGGCCGTCGGCGAAGGCGTCGCCGGCCATCCCGGCCGCGAGGGTGGTGCCGTCGGCCGGGTCGATCAGCAGGAAGGAGCCGGTTCGGCGGGAGTCGGCGTAGGAGTCGACGGCGAGGGGTTCGGCGAGGCGGACCGTGACCCGGCCGATGTCGTTGGCGTCGAGCCGCCCCGGTTCCGGGTGCTGGGAGAGGTCGTCCAGGGTGAGCCGGGAGGGGATCTCCTTGACGAGGGCCTTCACGGTGCGGGTGGTGTGCTTGAGCAGGACCCGCTGGCCCACGGTGAGCGGCCGGTCCGCGACATGGCAGACGGTGGCGGTGACGTCCTGGCTGGTGGCGGGCGCGTCGTCGCTGGGCACGATCAGGTCGCCGCGGGAGATGTCCAGGTCGTCGGCGAGCAGCAGCGTCACCGACTGCGGTGTCCACGCCACGTCGACGGGGGTGCCCAGCAGGTCGATCCCGGTGACGGTGGTGGTGCGGCCGGAGGGCAGGACGGTGACCTGCTCGCCGACGCGGAAGGTGCCGGCGGCGATCTGCCCGGCGTAGCCCCGGTAGTCGGGGTGGTCCGCGGTCTGCGGGCGGATCACGATCTGCACGGGGAGCCGGGCGTGGCAGGCGGTCAGGTCGTGGCTGACGGGCACCGTCTCCAGGTGTTCGAGGACGGTGGGCCCGCCGTACCAGTCCATGGTGGCGGAGGGTTCCACCACGTTGTCCCCGGCGAGCGCGGAGATGGGGATGGCGGTGATCTCGGGGACGCCGAGTTCGGTGGCGTAGGCGGTGAACTCCTCGGCGATGGCGGCGAAGACGGGCTCCGCGTAGTCCACCAGGTCCATCTTGTTGACGGCGAGCACCACATGCGGCACCCGCAGCAGGGCGGCGATGGCGGCGTGCCGGCGGGTCTGCTCGACGACGCCGTTGCGGGCGTCGACGAGGATCACGGTCAGTTCGGCGGTGGAGGCGCCGGTGACCATGTTGCGGGTGTACTGCACATGGCCCGGGGTGTCGGCGAGGATGAAGCGCCTGCGGGGGGTGGCGAAGTAGCGGTAGGCGACGTCGATGGTGATGCCCTGCTCGCGTTCGGCGCGCAGGCCGTCGGTGAGGAGCGCCAGGTCGGGGGTGTCCTGGCCGCGGTTGCGGGAGGCGTGCTCCACGGCTTCCAACTGGTCGGCGAGGACGGACTTGGAGTCGTGCAGCAGGCGGCCCACCAGGGTGGACTTGCCGTCGTCGACGGAGCCGGCGGTGGCGAACCGCAGCAGGGTGGTGGCGGACAGGCCGTCCAGTGGCCCGGAGGTGGCGGTGCTGGTCATCTCTAGAAGTACCCCTCGCGCTTGCGGTCTTCCATCGCGGCCTCGGACAGTTTGTCGTCGGCGCGGGTCGCGCCGCGCTCGGTGAGGCGGGAGGCGGCGATCTCGGCGATCACCGCGTCGAGTGTGGCGGCGTCGGAGTCGACGGCGCCGGTGCAGGACATGTCGCCGACGGTGCGGTAGCGGACCTGCCGCTTCTCGGTCGTCTCGCCGTCCTTGGGGCCGCCCCAGTCGCCGGCGGTGAGCCACATGCCGGCGCGCTGGAACACCTCGCGGCGGTGGGCGAAGTAGATCGCGGGGAGTTCGATCTGCTCCCGGGCGATGTACTGCCACACGTCCAGCTCGGTCCAGTTGGACAGGGGGAAGACGCGGACGTGTTCGCCGGGGGCGTGCCGCCCGTTGTAGAGCTGCCAGAGTTCGGGGCGCTGGCGGCGGGGGTCCCACTGGGAGAACTCGTCGCGCAGGGAGAACACCCGCTCCTTGGCGCGGGCCTTCTCCTCGTCGCGCCGTCCGCCGCCGAAGACGGCGTCGAAGCGGTGCTGCTGGATGGCTTCGGTGAGCGGCACGGTCTGGAGCGGGTTGCGGGTGCCGTCGGGCCGCTCGCGCAGGGTGCCGGCGTCGATGTACTCCTGTACGGACGCGACATGGAGCCGCAGGCCGTGGCGGGCGACGGTGCGGTCGCGGAAGTCGAGTACCTCGGGGAAGTTGTGCCCGGTGTCGACGTGCAGCAGGGAGAACGGCACCGGTGCGGGTGCGAACGCCTTGAGCGCCAGGTGCAGCATCACGATGGAGTCCTTGCCGCCGGAGAAGAGGATCACCGGCCGTTCGAACTCGCCCGCCACCTCGCGGAGGATGTGCACCGCCTCGGTCTCCAGGGCGTCGAGGTGGCTCAGCGCGTAGGGGCTGCCCGTTCCCTCGGCGGGGGTGGTCGCGGTCGTCATGACAGGCCCCTCTCGGTGAGCAGCGCGTGGACGGCCGCTGCGGACTCCTGCACGGTCTGGTGCTGCGACTCGATCCGCAGATCGGGTGCGGCGGGCTCCTCGTAGGGGTCGTCGACGCCGGTGAGGCCGCTGAGTTCACCGGCGGCCTGCCGGGCGTAGAGGCCCTTGACGTCACGCCGGGAGCAGATGTCGACGGGGGTGGCGATGTGCACCTCCAGGTACGGGGTGCCCTCGGACTGGTGCCGTTTGCGGACCGCGTCCCGGCTGTCGGCGTAGGGCGCGATCACCGGGACGAGGGTCAACACGCCGTGGCGGGCGAGGAGTTCGGCGACGAAGCCGATGCGCTGCACGTTGGTGTGGCGGTCCTCGCGGCTGAAGCCGAGGCCGGCGGAGAGGAACTCGCGGATCTCGTCGCCGTCGAGGACCTCGACGCGGTGGCCGCCGGCGCTGAGGCGCCCGGCGAGTTCGCGGGCGATGGTGGTCTTGCCGGCGCTGGGCAGGCCGGTGAGCCAGACGGTGGCTCCGGTCACGTCCTTCTCCTGCGGGGAGTGCCCCTGGCGGGGGTGGTGGGTGGAGGTCATGTCAGCCGTGCAGTCCGCACTCGGTCTTGCCGCTGCCTGCCCAGCGTCCGGCGCGGGCGTCCTCCCCGGCGAGGAGGCGGCGGGTGCAGGGGGCGCAGCCCACCGAGCCGTAGCCGTCGGACAGCAACGGGTTGGTGAGGACGCCGTGTTCGGCGATGTAGGCGTCGACGTCGTCCTGGGTCCAGCGGGCGATGGGGGAGACCTTGACCTTCTGCCGCTTCTCGTCCCAGCCGACGACGGGGGTGCCGGCGCGGGTGGGGGACTCGTCGCGGCGCAGCCCGGTGGCCCAGGCGTCGTATCCGGTGAGGCCTTCTTCGAGGGGGGCGACCTTGCGCAGTGAGCAGCACAGGTCGGGGTCGCGCTGGTACAGCTTCGGCCCGTGCTCGGCGTCCTGTTCGGCGACGGTCTGCCGGGGGGTGAGGGTGATGACGTGGACGTCCAGTACGGCTTCGACGGCGTCGCGGGTGCCGATGGTCTCGGGGAAGTGGTAGCCGGTGTCGAGGAACACCACGTCGACTCCGGGCCGGGCGCGGGACGCGAGGTGGGCGACGACGGCGTCCTCCATGGAGGAGGTGACGCAGAAGCGGTCGCCGAAGGTGTCCGTGGCCCAGCGGAGGATGTCGAGCGCGGAGGAGTCCTCCAGGTCGCGCCCGGCCTGTTCGGCGAGGGCCCGCAGCTCGGCGGGCCCGGCGTCCCGGACGGCGGTCATATCGCTTCCCCTCCTGTTCCTGGTGTGCTCAGACCGCGGGCCAGCAGCCCGGTGAACGTGAGCCGGAAGGCCCGGTTGCAGGCCCCGCACTCCCAACTGCCGTGCCCGTCCGTCCCGGGCCGCAGGTCCTCCTCGCCGCAGTAGGGGCAGTGGAACGGGGCGGCGCGCTCACTCATGACAGGTCCTGCTCGTCGGCGCGGGCCGCCCAGACGGCGAAGCGTTCGCCTTCGGTGCGCTGGGCGAGGAAGCGGCGCAGCACCCGCTCGATGTAGTCGGGGAGTTCGGCGGAGGTGACCTTCAGTCCGCGGACCTTGCGGCCGAAGGACGGCTCAAGTCCGAGGGCGCCCCCGAGGTGCACCTGGTAGCCGCTGACCTGGTTGCCGTTGGCGTCGGTGACCAACTGCCCCTTGAGACCGATGTCCGCGGTCTGGATACGGGCGCACGCGTTGGGGCAGCCGTTGATGTTGATGGTGAGGGGTTCGCCGAACTCGGGGAGGCGGCGCTCCAGTTCGTCGATGAGGTCGCTGCCGCGTTCCTTGGTCTCCACGATGGCCAGCTTGCAGAACTCGATGCCGGTGCAGGCCATGGTGCCGCGGCGGAACGTGGACGGGGTGACCCGCAGATCGAGTGCTTCCAGCCGGTCCACCAGGGAGTCGACGCGGTCTTCGGGGACGTCCAGCACGATCAGCTTCTGCTCGACGGTGGTGGAGAGCCGGCCGGAGCCGTGCTCGGTGGCGAGTTCGGCGACCTTGGTGAGCAGCGAGCCGTCCATCCGGCCGACGCGGGGTGCGAAGCCCACGTAGTAGCGGCCGTCCTTCTGCCGGTGCACCCCGATGTGGTCGCGCCAGGGCCTGGTGGGTGCCTCGGGTGCGGGCCCGTCGGTCAACTCCCGCCCCAGGTACTCGTCCTGGAGGACCTGGCGGAACTTCTCCGGGCCCCAGTCGGCGACGAGGAACTTCAGCCGGGCGCGGTTGCGGAGCCGGCGGTAGCCGTAGTCGCGGAAGATGGAGATGACGCCGGCCCATACGTCGGGCACCTCGTCCTCCGGTACCCAGGCGCCGAGGCGGACACCGAACCTGGGGTTGGTGGAGAGGCCGCCGCCGACCCACAGGTCGAAGCCGGGGCCGTGCTCGGGGTGGACGACACCGACGAAGGACACATCGTTGATCTCATGGGCGACGTCGAGTTGGGGGGAGCCGGAGACCGCGGTCTTGAACTTGCGCGGCAGGTTGGAGAAGGCCGGGTCGCCGAGGTAGCGGCGGGCGATCTCGGCGAGCGCGGGCCCGCCGTCGATGATCTCGTCCTCGGCGACCCCGGCGACGGGGGAGCCGAGCATTCCGCGCGGGGTGTCTCCGCAGGCCTCGGTGGTGGACAGGCCCACCGCCTCCAGCTTCTGCCAGATCGCGGGGACGTCCTCGACGCGCACCCAGTGGAGCTGGATGTTCTGCCGGTCGGTGATGTCGGCGGTGCCGCGGGCGTAGGTCTCGGAGACCTCCCCGATGACACGGAGCTGCTCGGTGGTGAGACGGCCGCCGTTGATCCGGATCCGCAGCATGAAGTAGCGGTCGTCCAGCTCCTCCGGCTCCAGTACGCCGGTGCGCCCGCCGTCGATGCCGGGGCGGCGCTGGGTGTACAGGCCCCACCAGCGGAAGCGGCCGCGGAGGTCGGCGGGGTCGATGGAGTCGAACCCGCCCTTCGCGTAGATCGTCTCAATGCGTGTCCGCACATTGAGACCGTCGTCGTCCTTCTTGGTCTGCTCGTTGGCGTTGAGCGGGGTGAAGTGGCCCATGGCCCACTGACCCTCACCACGGTGGCGTCCCGCCTTGCGGCGGGGCGTGGCGGCAGCGGGCTTCGACGGGGTGGCGGCCATGGTGGATGAGTCCTTAGGACAGGCAGGTAAGCGGCTCTGACCTGCGCATACGGGCACGGGGCAGGGGCGTGCGTACGTACGGTGGCGCGGCGCTGCGCAGGGAAGGGAAGACAGAAAGAGCAGAAAGGAAAGAGGAGAACCAGAAGGGTGCCGGGCGGTCAGTGCGGCCGACACATGGCGCTGGACATGCGGCCGAGGTCGACGTGGCGCCGACTCACCAAGGCAACTCCAGCTCTGGACATGACGGAAGCGTGGCACGGAGATCTCGGGCCAGTCCACCGCCATCCAAAATATGGACGGAACTGTCTCATTTCATGGGATAGGAGTGGTCTCCGTCACAACCGCCCCCGCCCCACCCGCACCAGGTCGCCCACCCCCTTGACCCCGCCAACTCCCCGCCGTCAGCGGGCAGCCCCGGGCCACGGACCCGGCGAAGCCACCTCCGGCTCCTCCTCGACCCGGGTGTCGTACAGGGTGAAACCCCGCCGCCGGTAATTCGCCAGCGCATGGTCACCGTCCTTGCTGCACGTATGAAGCCACACCCGCTTCGTGGGCTCCCGGCCCGGCCACCGCTCCGCCAGATCCCAGGCCCGCGCCACCGCACACGACAGCAGATGCCCCCCGAGACGCCGCCCCCGGAACGCCGGCAGCAACCCGAAGTACACCAACTCCACCGCACCCTCGCCCCGCGCCGCCAACTCCGCGAAACCCGCCGGCGTACCCCGCTCGTACACCACCCACGTCTCCACCCCCGGCACCTCCAGCAGCCCCTGCCACCCCGCGTAGTCCAGGCCCAGCCGGTCGGTCCAGGTGACGTCCTGACCGACAGCGGTGTACAGGAAGCGGCTGAACTCGGGAGACGGCTGCTCCGCACGCACCACCCGCACATCACCCTCGGGAACGGCGGCGGGCACCAGATCACCCGGCGAGGTCTGCTCCAGCCACCAGGTCGTCACAGTCAGGCTCATGCGCCCAGGGAACCACACCCGCTCCCGGGCGCCCCGCCCGAACCCCCACCGCGGACCGCGGCCGCCCGCGAGTGCGGCAGCAGATCCCCCGGCCGCCCCGGCCGCACCACCCGCACCACCACCCCCTCCCGGAACCGGTACGGCCGATGCGCCAGCACCCCGCCCAGATACCGCCGGATCCGCGACAACTCCGCCCGCACCGTCACCGCCCGCCCCGTATCCCCGAACACCTCACCCGCCAACTCACCCGCCGTCCGCCCCTCCGGAGCCACCGCCAGCAGATACAGCAACTCCGCGTGACGCGGGCTCAGTTCCTGCGTCCACACCCCGGCCCCACCCGTCACCGTCACCGACCAGTGCCGCGCCGCACTCACATCCAGCACCAGACCCGTCACCTCCTCCACCTCCCGCGACGCCACCCGGATCAACCAACCCCCCGGTAACGGCTCCACCGTGCTCGGCCCCAACCCCGGCAGCAACCGCTCACCCGCACCGAACGACCGCGGCAACACCACCCGGTCCACCGGCGCGAGCCCCGACACCGCCGCCGTCCACCCCTGCGCATCCACCACCACGGCACGCCCACCCACCCGCGCCAGCAACGGCGCCGCCATCGCCCGCAACCCCTCCAACGCCACCGCATGGCGCTCCCGCAACCGGGCCTCCGCGAGCTGCGCCACCGAATCCACCAGCGCCAAAACCGCCGGATGCAGGGTGTCCAGCGGGCCGCTCACATCCACCACACCCAGCAGCCGGCCGTCCCGCGGATCGGTGATCGGCGCCCCCGCACACGTCCACGGATGATGACTGCGCACAAAATGCTCCGCGGAGAACACCTGCACCGGCCGCCGCACCACCAGCGACGTCCCCACCCCATTGGTGCCCACCACCGACTCCGCCCAGTCCGCGCCCAGTTCGAACCCCAGACCGTCCGCGCGGCGCAGCACCGGCGCACTCCCCTCCCGCCACAGCACCCGGCCCTCCGCGTCACACACCACCATGATGTGCCGGGTGGCATCCGCGATCCGCAGCAACCCCCGCCGCAACACCTCCAGCACGTCCCGCAACGGCGACGCCCGCCGCCGCGCCTGAAGGTCCTCCACACTCAACAGGCCCGAACGCACGTCCCGTTCAGGGTCGACACCGTGCTCCCGCATCCGCTCCCACGACGCCCCGATCACCGGCCGCGGACCCGGCGAAGCCGGCCGCCCCGCGAGCACCGCCGCCCGAACCTCCTGCAACACCCGCGCGGCACGCACCGCGTCCGTCGCGACCAGTCGGTCCAGATCCGGCCGTGGCACCGGCGTCACCCCGTCCTCCCCCGATGGCGAGTGGTCCCACGGCACGCGCCGGACACGACCACGGCCGCCGCGCTGGGAAGCCGACAGCAAGGTGCCATGACTTGCAACCCCCTGCAACCCTGGTGAACAGGCCGGACGCCGGGGAAACATGACCGGGTGCCGCCCGGCGGCACCCGGTCTCCGCAACGGAGCCAGACCGCGGGAGTGGTGCCGTGTCGGCGCGGCACCACTCCCGCGGCCCCCCTCACACCGCGACCGGCCGCGCTCGTTCCACCACCGCCGCCACATCCAGCCCCCGCGGCAACGTGCCGAACGACACACCGCCCTCCCCGCCCAGCCGCGACGCACAGAACGCGTCCGCCACCGCCGGCGGCGCGAACCGCACCAGCAGCGCCCCCTGAAACACCACCGCCAACCGCTCCACCAACCGCCGCGCCCGCCCCTCCACACCCTCCAACTCACCCAATTCCAACAGCAGTTCACGCACCGCCGCATCCAACCGGCGATCCACCCCCCGGGACCGCCCCACCTCCCGCAGAAACGCGTCCAACGCCTCCGGCTCCCGCCGCAACACCCCCAGCACCTCCAACGCCAGCACATTCCCGGCGCCCTCCCACACCCCGTACGACGGCGCCTCCCGCAACAGCCGCGGCAACCCCGACTCCTCCACATACCCGTTGCCGCCCAGGCACTCCAACGCCTCCGCCACCAGCGGCGTACACCGCTTCGCCACCCAGAACTTCGCCACCGGCACCATCAACCGCAGCAACGCACCCTCCCGCACACCCCCCTCGTCACACGCCGCCGCCAACCGCATCCCCAACACCGTCGCCGCCTCCGACTCCACCGCCAGATCCGCCAACACCCCCCGCATCAACGGCAGTTCCACCAACCTCCGACCCGACACCATCCGAAACGCACAGTGATGCACCGCCTGTGCCACCGCCTGCCGCATCAACGCCGCCGCCCCCAGCACACCGTCCAACCGCGCCGCCGCCACCAACCCCCCGAACACCGCCACACCCCGCCCCTCCTCACTCACCCGCCGCGCCCACGTCCCCTCGAACTCCACCTCCGCCGACGCGTTCGACCGATTCCCCAACTTGTCTTTCAGCCGCTGGATCGCGAACACATTGCGCCCACCGTCCCCCAGCACCCGCGGCACCAGAAAACACGTCAACCCACCCACCGAACCCCGCCCCACCCGCGCCAACACCAGAAAACCGTCCGACATCGGCGCCGAACAGAACCACTTGTGCCCCGTCAACGCATACGCACCCGACTCCGCCAACGGCTCCGCCCACGTCGCCACCGCCCCCACATCACTGCCCGCCTGCTTCTCCGCCACCCCCACCCCCAACAACACCCCCGCCTTCTCCAGCGGCGGCCTCAGCCCCGCCTCGTACACCCGCGACGTCAGCAGCGGCTCCCACTCGGCGGCCAACTCCGGATCCGACCGCAACACCGGCACCGCCCCGTGCGTCATCGACAACGGACCGCAGTGCCCCGCCTCCACCTGCGTCGACACCATAAAAGCCGCCGCCCGCCGCACCGACCCACCCGGCACCGACCAACCCCCCGTCAAACCCGCCGCGACACCCCGCCCCAGCAGCCGATGCCACGCCGGATGGAACTCCACCTCATCCACCCGCCGCCCGAAACGATCATGACTACGCAGCCGCGGCGGACACGCATCGGCCAGCACCCCCCACTCCAGCGCCTGCACCGACCCCGCACTCCGCCCCAACTCCCCCAACTCGGCACACACCCCACCCCGCAGCACCGGATCCAGATGCCGCTTCACCGCCTCCACCAGCACCCGATCCGCGCCGAACACGTCATATCCCACCAGGGGCGGAGGCTGATTGATCACAGTGCGGGTGCTCGCTGCCATGCCGATACGGTAAGGACGTGCACCAGGCAAACGAAACACCCGACCGGCCAACCGGCCGACTGCGCCGTGTCCGCGCCCTCTACCGGAACATGTCGAAGCGCAGAACCGCCTGGCTGCTCCTCAAGGACACCGTCAACTCCTGCATGGAGTACCGCATCCTGGGCCTCGCCGCCGAAGCCGCCTTCTTCACCCTGCTGTCCGTACCCCCCCTCCTCCTCAGCCTCCTCGGCCTCCTCGGCTACGTCGACGCCTGGACCGGCACCGACACCATCGCCAGCCTCCGCACCAACATCCTCCAGGCCTCCCGCACCTTCCTCTCCGACCAGGGCGTACGGCAGATCGCCGCACCCATCCTGGACGCCGTCACCAAGGGCGGCCCACCCGACATCATCTCCCTCGGCTTCCTGATCTCCCTCTGGTCCGGCTCCCGCGCCGTGAACGTCTTCATCGACACCATCACCGTCATGTACGGCCTCGACGGCACCCGCGGCATCGTCCGCACCCGGCTCCTCGCCTTCGGCCTCTTCCTCGTCGGACTGCTCATCGGCTCGGTCGCACTCCCGCTGCTCATCGCCGGACCCGACCTCGTCGTCGAGATCGTCCCCTGGTCCACCACCGTCGTCCAGGTCCTCTACTGGCCCGTGGTGACCCTGCTCTCCATCGTCTTCCTCACCACCCTCTACCACGTGTCCGTACCCGTGCGTTCACCGTGGATCGAAGACGTACCCGGCGCCCTCGTCGCCCTCGCCATGTGGGTCGTGTGCAGCCTCCTGCTCCGCCTCTACCTCACCAGCACCGTCGAAGGCCCCTCCATCTACGGCTCCCTCGCCGCGCCCGTCGCGGTACTGCTGTGGATCGGGGTGGCCGCCTTCGCCGTCCTGGTCGGAGCGGCGGTCAACGCGGCCGTCGACCGCGTCTGGCCCTCCGTCGCCACCGCCGCCGCCCGCGCCGCCCAGGACCGCGCCCGCCAGGCCCAGGCCGCCGAGTACGAGGCCGCCCTGCACGGCACGGACGAGGACACCGACGACGACTGGGACGAGGACGCCTTCGGCGAGGACGGCGACTGGGCCGCGAGTGCGGGCACGGGAACCGACATGCCGTCCGAGTTCCCCGAACGCTGGTCCAAGTTCCTGCCCCCCGAGGACGTCACCTCCCGCCTCCGCACCCACCGCCCCACCCCACCCGACACCGAACCACCGACGCCGGAGACCGGAGGGGACGAGGACCGGGACGTGAAGGGGGACGGGGGAGAGGACGGGGGCGGGCGGCCGCCGGGATCGGGATCGGGCTCGGGGGAGTCGTCAGTCCCGGCGTCACCTTCACGGGACGCGGGGGAGGGTTCCCCAGGAAGTGCCCCGCGGCGCGGCGGCGGCAGCCATCTCGCCCCGCCGCCCCCACCACCCGCGGGCCCCACCCCGTACCACGGCCGCCCACCGCACCACGAACACCACCACCCCGACCACCGCCGATAGCCCCACAGGTACGGGCGCCGGTCGGCGGGGGCGGCGCGTAGCCTGGCCGGCGTGTACCAGGAACGGGCCGGACGGCTGCCGGGCGCGGTGGTGTGGCGGCGCGGCGGGCCACCCACCGCGGGCGAACTGCCGCTGGTACTGCCGGACGGCTGTATGGACCTGCTGTGGACCGACGGCCGACTGCTGATCGCCGGACCCGACACCCGCGCCTTCCGACCCGGCCCCGCAGACGGCGCCGGCGGACCGGACCGATTCGCCGGAGTGCGCTTCCCACCCGGCACCGCACCCGCCCTCCTCGGCATCCCCGCCCATGAACTACGCGACCGGCGTGTGGAGTTGACCGAACTCCTCCCCGCCGCCGAAGCCCGCCGCCTCACCGCCGGAATCGACGCCGCCGCCGACACCCCCACCGCCCCCACCGCCCGAGCCGCCGCGGCCCTGGAACACCTCGCCCTGCAATGGGCCGCCGCCACCGACCCACCCCGACCGGTACTCGGACAGATCGTCCGAATGCTGGACGAGGGCCGCTCGGTGACCGACACCGCGCACACCCTCGGACTCGGCACCCGCCGCCTGCACCGCCACTCACTCGCCGCCTTCGGCTACGGCCCCAAGACACTCGCCCGCATCCTCCGCCTCCAGCGCGCCCTCACCCACCTCCGCAACGGCACCCCACCCGCCACCACCGCCACCCGCACCGGATACGCCGACCAGGCCCACCTCACCCGCGAACTCCGCACCCTCACCGGCCTCACCCCGGCCCAACTCCGCCCACCCCACGACCATCCCTAACCTCCCGGCAGCGCCGCGTACAGATCGACACCATTGCCGTCCGGATCAGCCACCTGCGCATACCGCTGCCCCCACACCGCGTCCCACGGCGCCAACTCCCCCCGATACCCGGCCCCCACCAACTCCCCGTACACCGCGTCCACTTCGGCAGGCGAGGAGCAACGGAACGCCAACCCCACCCGGCCGGACCCGGACGGCCGCTCCCACGCCGGATGGAACGAACGCACAGCGTCCTCGGTGTCGAAGACCAACCGCACACCACCCGGCAAACCGGCCTCCACATGCGGCTCCCCCTCCGCACCCGCCGGGAACTCAAGACCCAGCCGCCGATAGAACGCCAGCGACGCAGCCATATCGGAAACAACCAAACCGAACACATCAAGTCGTGGACTCATACCCCGCACGCTAGACACCCCCCACCCACCCGTCTTGAACGAAACAGATACCCCCCACCACCGCCACCCCTGCACCACACCCCACGGACCCGGGGCATACCGTGGGCCCGGAGCAAAGGAGCGCTCACGCCGCGAGGGCTAGGAGAAGCGATGAGCAACACGGGCAGCCGCACCGAGCTGGTCGAGGACCTGATGGACCGATTCCCCGAAGTACCGAGGGAAGCCGTCATCAAAGAGGACCTCCTGCGCGGCGGCGTCGCCTTCGACCAGTCCGCCCTCAGCGACAACGAGAACGGAGAGGTCAAACCGAAGTCCTACTTCATCTTCTCCTTCGACCACAGCACCCTCCCCGAACTCGGCGAAGCCGCCCTACGCCGCCCACCCGAGGAGATCATCCTCACCGGCGGCCCCTACGACCTCCGCCGCACCGTCGTCTCCGTACGAGTCAACCCCGCCTCCCCCTACCGCGTGGCCGCCGGAGACGACGGCGTCCTCGGCCTGTACCTCGACGGACGACGCATCGCCGACGTCGGCGTACCCCCCATGCCCGACTACTACCGGCACACCCTCGCCGGCGGAAAATCCGTGATGGAAGTCGCCCCCACCATCCAATGGGGCTACCTCATCTACCTCACCGTCTTCCGCGTCTGCCAGTACTTCGGAGCCAAGGAGGAGTGCCAGTACTGCGACATCAACCACAACTGGCGCCAGCACAAAGCCGCCGGCCGCCCCTACACCGGCGTCAAACCCGTAGAGGAGGTGCTCGAAGCCCTGGAGATCATCGACCGCTACGACACCGCCAAGGCCTCCACCGCCTACACCCTCACCGGCGGCGCCATCACCTCCCACATCGGCGGCAAGGACGAAGCCGAGTTCTACGGCCAGTACGCCCAGGCCATCGAAGAACGCTTCCCCGGCCGCTGGATCGGCAAAGTCGTCGCCCAAGCCCTCCCCAAAGCGGATGTGCAGCGCTTCAAGGACTACGGCGTGCAGATCTACCACCCCAACTTCGAAGTGTGGGACCAGCGCCTCTTCGAGCTGTACTGCCCCGGCAAGGAACGCTACGTCGGCCGCGACGAATGGCACCGCCGCATCCTCGACTCCGCCGACATCTTCGGCCCCCGCAACGTCATCCCCAACTTCGTCGCAGGCGTCGAAATGGCCGAACCCTTCGGCTTCACCACCGTCGACGAAGCCATCGCCTCCACCACCGAAGGCCTGCACTTCTTCATGTCCCGCGGCATCACCCCCCGCTTCACCACCTGGTGCCCCGAACCCACCACCCCCCTCGGCAAAGCCAACCCCCAGGGCGCCCCCCTCGAATACCACATCCGCCTCCTCCAGGCCTACCGCGCCACCATGGAGGAACACGGCCTCGCCTCCCCGCCCGGATACGGCCCGCCCGGCGCCGGCAACGCCGTCTTCTCCGTCAGCTCCTTCATGGACAGCCTCCCCGCCGACACCACCATCGCCGAAGAGGGCACCACCGTCTCCTGACCCGCAACAGCCGTGCGTGCGCGTGCAGTTGAGGCCGCCGATCCCCAACACCGGTGCGACCGCCCTCACATCACCTGCGGCAACCTGATCCACCAGGCCCCGGCGCCCCGAACCACCGCCCCACCAGGGCGAGTTGACCGGCACCGGGGCCGAAGCACCACCGCACCACGCCGACGACACCAACCACTGCGGCCACCACGGGCACCATGCGAGGATCCCCAGGACCTACCGCGCCCGAGCCGAACCGGGCCCGCGCCGCCCGCAGTTCGCCCCCTCCCTGGAGCCAGTGTGTCCGCCATACCCGTCAGCGACGCCGACCTCTACACCCCCGGGGCACGCGCCGACCCGTACCCGATCTACCGGGAACTACGAGCCCTCGGCCCCGTCGTCCACCTCTCCCGCTACGACCTCTACGCACTCCCGCGCTACCACGACGTACGCGCCGCACTCATGGACTGGCGGACCTTCTCCTCGGCCCGCGGAGTCTTCGTCGACCCCGGGATGAACGCACAACTCGAAGGCATCACCCTGTGCAGCGACCCGCCCGAACACACCGCGATGCGCGCGGTACTGGGCCGCCCCCTGCGTCAGGACCGGATGCGCGACATCACCCCCACCATCGAGGCCGAAGCCGAACGGATCGTCACCGAACTCGTCGACCGCGGCACCTTCGACGCCGCCACCGAACTCGCCGAACACCTCCCCATGGCCGTCGTCTCCGACCTCGTCGGCCTCCCCGACCGCGGCCGCGCCAAGATGCTGGAATGGGCCGCCGCCATGTGGGACATGCAGGGCCCCGCCGACGAACGCTTCGAAGCCGCGGCACCCATGGTCGGCGAGTTCATGGACTACGTCGCCCAGGAAGCCGTACCCGGCCGCATCCACCCCGAAGGCTGGGCCACCCACCTCCACCAGGCCGCGGACCGCGGCGAGTTGGCCCCCGACAAGTGCCCCGCGCTGATGCTCGACTACATCACCCCCAGCCTCGACACCACGATCCTGGCGATCACCAACACCATCGCCCTCTTCGCCCGACACCCGGACCAGTGGGACCTGCTGCGAGCCGACCGCTCACTCATCCCGCACGCGATCAACGAATCGCTGCGACTGGAGACCCCCGTCCCGCAGTTCAGCCGCGTCCTCACCGAAGACCACACGATCGACGGCGTCCCCCTCCCCGCCGGCACCCGAGTAGCCCTCCTCTACGGCTCCGCCAACCGCGACGAGCGCCACTACCCGGACCCCGAACGCTTCGACATCACCCGCCGCCCCTCCGACCATCTGGCGTTCGGCCGCGGTGAACACGTCTGCGTCGGGATGCACCTCGCCCGACTGGAAATGGGCACCCTGCTGGACCGACTCGCCGACCGGGTCAGCCGATTCGACACCATCACCTCCACCCCGCTGATCAACAACGGCCTCCGTGGCCTGGAACACCTTGAGGTCACCGTCCAGACGGCGGGGCAGCGGGGGTAGAGCGCGCCGGGTCGACGGGGGCCGGTCCGAAATGCCCGTGAGCATGGATCGAATTACCGTGTGCGTGGTATGCGACACGCGCTGTAACTCCCACTGGAGGCACGGATGTCCGAACTCATCGTGATCGGCTACACCGATCACCCCACCGCGGAACAGGCCTACGGCACGGTCCAGGAACTTCAGCGGGACCACATCGTGGACCTCACCGGTCTCGCCGTGGTCAATGTGGACCGCGAGGGCAAGACCCACGTCGATACGCCGAGCCCCATCGTCGGCGTCTCGGCAGCCTCCGGAGCCCTCTGGGGCGCGATCTTCGGGATGCTCTTCCTGGTGCCGGGCGTCGGGATGCTCGCGGGCGCGGCCGTCGGCGGACTCTTCGGGAAACTCGGGAAGTCCGGCATCGACGATGAATTCCGCGGCCAGGTACGCGACCTGCTTCAGCCAGGCTCCTCCGCCGTCGTGATCATGGCTTCGAAGATCACCGAGGACAAGTTCGCCACCGCCATGCAGACCCACGGCGGCACCATCCTCAAGACCTCCCTCTCCAGCGACAACGAGCGGGAACTCGCGGAGCACCTCGCCGGGGCACAGTAACCACACCACCCTGGGGCCCCTCCCCCTCCCAATACTCCCGTCCTCCTGGCCTTCCGCTCTCCCCTCCCGCGTCCGTTCTCGTACGGCCGTGCTGCTTCCGCGCTGCCTTACGCCCCGCCTGTGAAGGAGGCCTTGGCGTGCACCGTCCCTCAGTTCGACCCCGCCGGGCCGTGACCGTCGCCGCAGCCTCCGCCGGCCTCTGTGTGCTCGGTGCGGCCGCCCTGACGGCTTGCGGTTCCGACAGTGGCGGCAGCGCCGACCACACCCGGACCCCGTCCGCTCCCGCCACTGGTTCCTTCAACGGCAGCCCCGCTGCCTCCCGCCTCCGACCGGGAGGCGTCCCGCAGGGCGTCCGTCGGCGCCGAGGCGGAGCGCGCCCGGAAGGAGGCGCAGGACGCGCTGAAGGGCGTCGAGGGACGCGGCAACGCCCTTTCCGATGTCGCCCTGACCGGCAAGCCCCGCCGGGACACCGGTGGTCATCTGGTCGCGCTGGTCTCCATCACCAACAAGACCGACCAGACGGCGTCTTACGCGGTGCAGGTGGATTTCGTGGACCCCGACGGCAAGGTAGCCGAGACCCAGTACGTCGGTGCCCGTGAACTGGAGCCCGGCGGGCGTGCCGAGCCCCTCGCCATCAGCCGCAGTACCGACACCGCTGGCCTCAGCCCGAAGCTGGGCAAGGCGCAGCGCTACTGAGCGGGCGCGCTGTCCGGTCCCGCGCCGTTTGTCCTGGGCGGCAGGGGCCACTCGTGATCCGGGCCCGGCGTCTCGGCCACCTCCGCGGGGCCCGCAGAGCTCTGTGTGACCGGCACCTAGGAGGACCCATGACCGCGCATGACGGGCGGGGGCTGCCGCTGCCCGACTATGACGAGCTTCCGCTCGGCGCCCTGGAGAGCCGTATCCGTACGCTGCGGCCAGGTCAGGTGAGGGAGTTGCTCGACCATGAGCGCAGCCATGCCCGACGGGTGCCGGTGGTGGAGGCGCTTGTTCACCGGATGGGGGAGCTTGATGCCGGTGCCCGCCCCACCCGTGGTGATCCGCGGGGCATTCAGCCGGAGCACCGCAGGCACCGCTCGGGCTCCGCTGTCTCTCCGCATTCCTCTCCTGACCCCAAGGGGCCGCCGCCGCACGGCACTCCGGACCAGCGTGGTCACCCCAAGGGGAGTCGCTTCTGACGGGCCGGGCGCCCTCGTACAGCGAAGACCTTTGACGGGGGAGCGGGGGGTGGTCGGGATGGTGTGCATGGTGGGCGTCTCCTTGGCGGGGTCCGTGGTGGTGTGAGGTGGTGTGTCACTTCCTTGGACCCGTCGGCCGCGGAAACGTCACGCGGAATCGGGCAGAAACTTCAAAAAAATCGGCGCGGTCAGCGAACCGCGCCTCGGGCAGCCGTACTGCCCGGTCGCCCATCGGGCCGGCCCGGTCAGGCCGTGTGCCGTGCGGCCCCGGAGAGCGCCCTCCGGGACGTCGGCAGGGTGCGGGCCGGCAGGGGGCCCGCGACGGGTCAGGCGGCGGCGCCGCCCAGGACGTCCGCCCCGGTCACGGGGCTGGCGATGCCTTCCCGGATGTCGTAGGTCATGCCCACGACCTGGATGCGGCCTTCGCCGAGGGCGTCGGTGAGGGCGCGGGAGCGGTCGAGGAGCTGGTCGACGGTGCACCGGGTGTGGGCGGAGATCAGGTCGCGCGGGTCGGTCACGCCCTGGGCGCGGGCGGCGATCACATGCGGGGTGACACGTTCGACGACGTCCCGTACATATCCGGTGGTGCCCAGGTCGGCGTTGTCGAGGGCGGACACGGCGGCGGCGACGGCGCCGCACCGCTGGTGGCCGAGGATGACGACCAGCGGGCAGCCGAGCACGCTGACGCCGTACTCGATGCTGCCGATGACCTCGGGGCCCATCACATGGCCGGCGGTGCGCACCATGAAGAGGTCGCCCAGGCCCTGATCGAAGATGATCTCGGCGGGGACGCGGGAGTCGGAGCAGGAGAACACCACGGCGAACGGGTTCTGGGCGTCGGTGGTGGCTGCTCGGCGGACACTGTCCTGATGAGGGCGCTGCGGGGTGCCTGCGGCGAACCGGGCGTTGCCGGCCACCAGGAGCCCGTAGGCGTCTTGGGGAGTCACGAATTCGTTCATGCCCGAAGGGTAACGGCGTGCGGGGGCGCTGATGGTATGCAGGATGCCTTTTGTTGCTGATGGGGCGTCGCCGATGCCGGGAAGATGTCGGGAAGGGGAAGGAGTTTCGGGGTGTTCGCGGTGCTGTGAAAACCCGTGGCGGAGTGGAGTGGAGGGGCGCTAGGGTCTGGGTGTCGCGGACGGGTGTGATCTTGCCGAGCCCGTCGCGTATGTAGGGAGAACGACCGACGGACGACCTGTCGCAGGGGCTGCGCATATCGCGTGTGACCTGCGGTGTGATCGAGGTTGTGGGAGAGGAGGTGTCGACCGATGGCTGTCATTGCGCTGGGCGCTGCCCGCACGAACAGGTTCCTCACGTCCACCTCCGTGGCCACCGGCTGACCGACCGCCGCCCGTACGGGCGCGCACCTCGGATCCGAGGCCGCTCTGTGAAGGGTCACCCCTTGTCTTTCTCGTCTTCTTCGTCTTCTTCGAGTTCCTCGGGTTCTTCGCGTTTCTCCGCTTCAGCCGTTTCCTCTGCCCCGTCCACTTCCTCTGCTTCCGTCGCGCCGGACGCCGCTCATCCGCTCGTTCCCTATGGCTGGGACGAGGAGTGGGCGCGGGTGTTCGCCCCGTACAGGGAGCGGGGGTTGCTGGCCGGGCGGGTGGTGCGGGTCGACCGCGGGCTGTGTGACCTGGTCACGGTGGGCGGGACGGTCCGTGCCGACACCGAGTTCGTGGTGCCCCGCGATCCGATGCGGGTGGTGTGTACCGGGGACTGGGCCGCGGTCGATCCGGAGGGCGCCGATCCGCGGTATGTGCGGCAGTTGCTGCCGCGGCGGACCGCCTTCGTCCGGTCCACCTCCTCGAAGCGTTCCGAGGGGCAGGTGCTCGCCGCCAATGTGGACCAGGCGGTGATCGCGGTCTCCCTCGGCAATGATCTCGACCTGGGCCGGGTGGAGCGTTTCATGGCGCTGGCCTGGGAGTCCGGTGCACAGCCGGTGCTGGCGCTGACCAAGGCCGACCTGGTGCCGGACGCCGCCGTGCTGGCGCATCTGGTGCAGGACGCGCAGTCCGCGGCGCCCGGGGTGCCGGTGCACGCGGTGAGTGCCGGGACCGGTTACGGCTTGGCGGAGTTCGGGGCGCTGGTCACGGGCGGTACCGCGGCGCTCCTGGGGCAGTCGGGCGCCGGGAAGTCCACGCTGGCCAATGCCCTGCACGGGGCGCAGGCCATGGAGGTGCAGGCGGTGCGGGACGCCGACGGCAAGGGCCGGCACACCACGACCACCCGCAATCTCCTGCTGCTGCCCGGCGGCGGTGTCCTCATCGACACCCCGGGGCTGCGCGGAGTGGGCCTCTTCGACGCGGGGGACGGGGTCGGGCAGGTCTTCGCCGAGATCGAGGAGCTGGCCGCGGACTGCCGTTTCCAGGACTGCGCCCACGAGGGGGAGCCGGGGTGCGCGGTGCTGGCCGCGATCGACGCCGGTGAGCTGCCGGAGCGCCGTCTGGACAGCTACCGCAAGCTCGTCCGGGAGAATCAGCGCATCGTCGCCAAGACCGACGCGCGGGTCCGTGCCGAGCTGCGGCGGGAGTTCAAGCGCCGTGGTGCGGAGGGCCGGGCCGCGATGCGCGTCAAGAAGGGCCTGCAGCCGTAACGGAATCCGGGGCATCGGGGGCCTGTGCCCCCGGAGCCCCGGACGCCGCCCGCCCCCGCCCGCGTACGGCACCCGCGGCCGCAGCTCAGCCCCAGATCATCGCGCCCAGCCAGGCGCCGGCGATCAGCAGGCAGGCGAAGAGTTCGGTGAGGACGCTCCAGCCGCCCGAGCGCATCACCGCGCGCACCGAGGTCACCGCCTCCCCGTGCCGGCCGAGCCGCAGCCGCTCCACCAGATAGACGCCGCCCAGGAAACCGGGCACCGCGCCCACCACCGGCACCAGGAAGAAACCCAGCAGCGCCCCCACCCCGGCGGCGGCCGTGACCCGGTGCCCGCCGCCGGACTCCCGCAGCCGGCGCGGCGGCAACTGCCAGCGCACCGCCTGCGCCACCAGCAGGACGAAGGTGGCGCCGCCGAGGACGACCGCCGACCGCTTCTGCGGAACCTCCAGCGCCCACCACAGCACCGAGGCCCACACCAGCCACGAGCCCGGCACCCCGGGCACCAGCACTCCGCACAGGCCCAGCAGCATCACCACTGCGACCAGCAGGAGTTCCCAGACTCCCATCTGCCCAGAGTGCCGGACCGGCGACGAACCCGCAGCGTACGGGCAGGCCGCCCCCCGGCAGAGGGAGGCCTCAGCCGCCGGGGCGGGCTCCGCGCTCGCGGGCCACCCAGCCGCGTTCGTAGGCGTGCCAGCCCAGTTGGAGGCGGGTCGTCGCGCCCGTCAGTTCCATCAGGCGCTTCACCCGCCGCTGCACGGTGCGCAGTCCGAGATCGAGCTGCTTGGCGACGCTGGCGTCGGTGAGGCCCGCGAGCAGCAGCGACAGGATCTCCAGATCGGTGCCGTCGGGCCCGTCCGGCTGCTCGATCAGCGCGCCGCCGGCCGCCCCGAGCCGGACCGGCAGCGCCGCCCGCCACACCGCCTCGAACAGCCCGGTCAGCGACTCCAGCAGTCCGCTGGCGTGCACCACCAACGCGGCCGGCTCCACCGCGTCGCGAGTGGTCAGCGGCACCATGGCCAGCGCGCCGTCCGCCACCACCAGCTTCGTCGGCACCGAGTCCACCACCCGCACCTGCTCGTCCCGCCCGATCGCCGCGGCCAACTCCACCAGGCCCGTGGGAGCGGACAGCACGGAACGCTCCAGCACCGCCCGGTACCGCACCCCGCGGCCCACCGCCTGCTCCTCCGCCACGTTGTCCATACCGGTCACCGCGACCGGGCGGCCCGTCACCAGCGCGCACACCTCGTCCGAGGCGCCCAGTTGGAGCTGGTCGAAACGCTGGGCGACAGCCGCCGTACCCGTCACCACCTCCACCAGGTCGTGGACGGCGGGCTCCGCGGCCTGCGCCCGGTAGTCCTCGGTGAGCAGCGCCACCGCCAGCTCCGCCCGCTTCAGATCGTGCCGCTGCTGGGTGAGGAGCGCGCCGAGCGCCACCCCCGGCGGAGCCGCCACCCAGCGGCCGGGCCGGGCGGAGGACTGCGCGGCCAGCCCGTGCCGCTCCAGTCCCCGCAGGGTGCGCTCGGTGTCGTACTCGCCGAGCGTCAACCGCCGCGCCAGATCAGGTATGTCGGCCGCGCCCACCGACACCAGCGCGCGGTACACGGACTCCTCGACCTCGTTCAGACCTATCGCACCGAGCATCCGGTGGCATCCCTCCCAGAGCCGTACGCCACGCAGGCCCCCGCGCCATGGCGGAAAGCAGCCACGGCGCAAACCCGCCCCGCCCCCATCATCCCCGGAGGCCCAACTTGTCTGCCATGGTGGTGCAGTCGGCTGTCCGATACGCGGTGCAGGAACGATCCCGTAACGCTTGTACGGGCCGTGGGGCTGCGCGGTGGGCGGTGCTTGTGGCGCAATAGGGGAGCGGACGGGCCCGGCCCGTTCCGCTCCCGGACGCGGCCCGGGTACCCGACGGGCCGCCGCGACGACCGCCGGGCGGCTCTCCCGTGGGGGGTGGAGCCGTCCGGCGGTCCCGCAACTCGTGGGCGGCGGGCGGCCGTTGTCCCCTCTGCGGTTCTACGGTGGGTTTTTCCCGATGCCCGGATCCCGGCCGCCGCGGCATGGACAATGAGAGGCATGAGCCAGCAGGGGGACCGGCACGCCGGCCAAGAGGACGACTGGTGGCGGCAGTTGTACGACGAGGACGGTTCCGACACCGGACCGTCCCGCGCAGCCGACACCCTCGACGACCGCTTCGCCTCCGCGGCGACGGCACTCCGCAGACCACCCGCACCACCGACCGGCACCGGCGGCGCCGAGGACGCGGAACCCGAGGACACCGCACCCGAGGCGGCGGACGCCGGGGACGAGACACCCGAGCCGGAGACCGAGCCGGCGCCCGATTCCCCGCAGGGGTCCGGCGAGCGGGGCGGCGCGTTCCGGTACGAGGAGGTGCTGCGGGAGGACGAGGCGCACCGCGAGAACGAGACGCTTCAGATCAGCGAGCGGATCAGCGGGCCGCGGCCGGGCGTCCCCGAACACCCGGCACCGGCCGCACCGCCCGCGCGACCCGGCCCGGGGCACAACGGGCCTGCCGAGCCCGGGACTTCACGGCCCGAGCCCCGGCAGGCGCCACCGCCGGAGCCGACCGGCACCGGCGACGAGGACCCGGTCGAGGCCCTGGCCGAGGATCCGGCCGCCGCGCGCCCCTCGCCCCCCGTCCTGCGGGTGGCCGCGCCCTGGGAGGAGCGGCCGGAGGCGGTCGCGCCGCGGTCCTTCCCCTCGGCAGGACGCCCGGCGTCGGAGACGGACACCGCGCCCGACGATCCGGCCGAGGCCCCCGAGCCCGCCACGGCCACCGCCCCCGTAGCCGTCACCGAGCCGGAGGCCGTGGCGCAGATCGGGGGAGGGGCGCCCACCTACGAGGCGGAGCCGGTCGCGTTGCCCGAGGCGGACCCGGAGGATCCGGGGGCCGGCGGGACGGACACCGTGCTCGACGGGGCGCGGATCGGCCCGGCCACCCTGCGCGCGGTGTCCGTACGGGGCGACTCGGCGCGCTACCGGGGCGAGCCGCGCCGCGACCATCTGCTCACCGCCCGCTTCGGCACCGGACCCGACGCGCTGGTGCTGGTCGCCGTCGCCACCGGTACCCGGGCCACCGCCGGGGCGTACCGGGCGGCCGCCGACGCCTGTACCGGGATGGCGCGGGCCGTGGGGCGCAGCCGGGCGCGGCTCGCGGAGGATCTGCGGGCGGGACGCCGCGGCGATCTGAAGGCGGGCCTGCACCGGCTGACCGACCGCGCCCTGGGCCGGCTCCGCGCCCGCGCCGCCGATCTGGGCCTGCCGCCCGAGGAGTACGCGGCGGCACTGCGCTGCCTGCTGCTGCCCGGCGATCCCCAGTGCCGGAACCGGGTCGTGTTCGGGGCGGGCGAGGGCGGCGCGTTCCGGCTGCGGGACGGCGCGTGGGAGGACCTGGCGCCGGTACCGCAGGGGCTCGGGCCGGACGGGGACCTGCTCACCATGCGCCTCGGTGTCACCACTCCGGGCTCCCCGTATCCGCCGGATCCGCGGGTCGGGCCGGGGCGGACGGAGCCGGCACCGGGGGCGCCGTTCGTGTTCCGGGCCTCCGTCGCTCGTCCGGGCGATGTGCTGCTGCTGTGCACGGAGGGGCTCGCCGCGCCGATGCGGGACGAGCCGGCGCTCGCCGCACATCTCGCGGACCGGTGGTCCGGCGCGGAGCCGCCCGGCCTGGCCGCGTTCCTGGTGCAGGCGCAGGCCCGGGTACAGGGCTATGCGGACGATCGGACGGCGGCCGCGATCTGGGAGGGCGGAGAGGCGTAACCGCGCCTGCTGTGACTTCATGGACACGGCGGGTGCCCGCGGGCGCCCGCCGTGAGACGGACGACGCGACACCCGGGCTCGGCGGGTCCGGCGGAATCCATCGAGGAGTGCGTGCGCCATGGCGAAGCAGAACATCGCGGAGCAGTACGTCGACATCCTGGTACGGGCCGGGGTCAAGCGCCTGTACGGGGTGGTCGGCGACAGCCTCAACCCGGTGGTGGACGCGATCCGCCGCAATCCGGACATCGACTGGATCCATGTACGGCACGAGGAGACCGCCGCGTTCGCCGCCGGTGCCGAGGCGCAGATCACCGGGGCGCTCACCGCGTGCGCCGGTTCCTGCGGGCCGGGCAATCTGCACCTCATCAACGGCCTGTACGACGCGCACCGTTCGATGGCGCCGGTCCTCGCGCTCGCCTCGCATATCCCGTCCGGCGAGATCGGCCTGGGCTACTTCCAGGAGACCCATCCGGAGATCCTCTTCCGCGAGTGCAGCCACTACTGCGAGATGATCTCCAACCCGAAGCAGATGCCGCGGCTGCTGCAGACCGCGATCCAGCACGCCGTCGGCCAGGGCGGCGTCAGTGTGGTGACGCTGCCCGGTGACGTGGCGGACCAGCCGGCGCCCGAACGCCCCCTGGAACACGCCATGGTGACGTCCCGGCCCACCGTGCGCCCCGGTGACGCGGAGATCGACGCCCTGGTCCGCATGATCGACGACGCGGACAAGGTGACGCTGTTCTGCGGCAGCGGCACCGCCGGGGCGCACGCCGAGGTGATGGAGTTCGCCGAGAAGGTCAAGTCCCCGGTGGGGCACGCCCTGCGCGGCAAGGAGTTCATCCAGTACGACAACCCGTACGACGTGGGCATGAGCGGGCTGCTCGGCTACGGCGCCGCCTATGAGGCGACGCACGAGTGCGATCTGCTGATCCTGCTCGGCACGGACTTCCCGTACAACGCGTTTCTGCCGGACGATGTGAAGATCGTGCAGGTCGATGTACGGCCCCAGCATCTGGGGCGGCGCTCCACGCTGGATCTCGCGGTGTGGGGCGATGTGCGGGAGACACTCAGGTGCCTCATCCCGAGGGTCACACCGAAGACGAACCGCCGCTTCCTGGACCGGATGCTGAAGAAGCACGCGGACGCCCTGGAAGGGGTGGTGAAGGCCTACACCCGCAAGGTCGACAGGCATGTGCCGATCCACCCCGAGTATGTGGCGTCCGTCCTGGACGAACTCGCCGCGGACGACGCGGTGTTCACCGTCGACACCGGCATGTGCAATGTGTGGGCCGCCCGCTATCTCTCGCCCAACGGACGCCGCCGCATCATCGGTTCGTTCTCGCACGGCTCGATGGCGAACGCGCTGCCGCAGGCCATCGGCGCCCAGTTCACCGACCGGGACCGGCAGGTCGTCGCGATGTCCGGGGACGGCGGATTCACCATGCTGATGGGCGACTTCCTCACCCTGGTCCAGTACGACCTGCCGGTCAAGGTGGTCCTCTTCAACAACTCCTCCCTCGGCATGGTCGAGTTGGAGATGCTCGTCGCGGGCCTGCCCTCGTACGGCACCAGTAACCGCAACCCGGACTTCGCGGCGGTGGCGCGCGCGTGCGGCGCGTACGGGGTGCGGGTGGAGAAGCCCAAGCAGTTGGCGGGCGCCCTCAAGGACGCCTTCCGGCACCGGGGTCCGGCCCTGGTCGATGTGGTGACCGACCCGAACGCGCTGTCCATCCCGCCGCGGATCAGCGCCGAGATGGTCACCGGTTTCGCCCTCTCCGCGTCCAAGATGGTGCTGGACGGCGGCGTGGGCCGGATGGTGCAGATGGCGCGTTCCAATCTGCGCAACGTGCCCCGGCCGTAAGCGAGTTGGCGGGACCGGCCGGGCACGGCTTCGAAAAAGCGGATGAGTGCCGCCGAACCGGTGGGGCATGAATTCCGTGTACCTGTGCGATGGGAGACCGGACCGACGGGGCCGGCCGGACGGGACACGGAGGGGAGTCGGGCGCACGTGTGGACGGGGGACACGACCGGGCGGGTGGCCATGGACGACGAGGCCGGGCGCGACGCCGGGTGCGAAGGGCCGAGATTACGGTGCAAGCTGGGCCGGCAGGACCTCAAGGTGGTGCCGGAGACCCGGCACGCCCTGCGGGAACTCCTGGCCGACTGGGGGAAACCGGGCCGATGCGACACGGCGGAACTGCTCACCTGCGAGCTGGTCACCAACGCCCTGGTGCACACCGAACACGACGCGGTCCTCACCGCCACCCTCGGCTCCGGCACCCTGCGCGTCGAGGTACGTGACTTCGCGGGCCGCCGCCCACCACCCCGGCCGCAGGCCGCACCGGAGGACGGTACGCACGGGCGGGGCCTGATGCTGGTGCAGTCCCTCGCCGACGCCTGGGGGGTGCGCGCCCTGGGCGCCGGCAAGGTGATCTGGTTCGAACTGGCCGCCGAAGCAGGGTAGTTGGGCGCCTCCGGCGGCAGACGCGGAAGCGGCGTCAGCTGTACTGCTGCTCCAGGTCCTTGAGTTTCTGCTCCAGCGAGTCGAGCCGGGGCAGGGCCTCGGTGTCGTCCTCGGCGACGGGCCCGGTCCGCGACTGCTCGCCGCCGTCCGGCACCGCCTGCAACGACGGGCGGGTACGCAGCGGCAGTTGCTCCGGCCCGGACGCCTCCGGCACCGCCCTCCCGGGCTGCGCCGGCGGCTCCACCGCGGCCGCCCGCGCCGTGCCGGCCGCCGCCCCGTCACCGACAGCGGGTACCTCCGCCGTGGCGCGCTCCATCGCGAACTCCACGGCGTCCGGAGGCAGTTGACCGCCACCCCGCAGCAGTCCGCGTCGGCCGCTGCGGCTCAGCGCCTTCAGCCGGGCGCGCTCCAGCTTCTGCCGGTCCCGCCGCCGGACGCGGTCCTGCTCCCTGGTGCGGCGGTCCTCACGGACCTCGTCCACCGCCTCGTCCAGGGTGCGCACCCCCTCCAGCAGCATCAGCGACCAGGCGCCGTACGTCTCCCGCGGGGCGCGCAGCCAGCGGACGATGCGGATCTGCGGCAACGGCCTCGGCACCAGGCCCTGTTCGCGCAGCGCGGCACGCCGGGTCTGCTTCAGCGCGCGGTCGAAGAGGACCGCCGCCGACAGGGACATCCCGGCGAAGAAGTGCGGGGCGCCCGCGTGGTCGAGGCCGCGCGGCGCGTGCACCCAGTTGAACCAGGCGGCGGCGCCCGCGAACGTCCACACCAGCAGCCGTGAACCGAGCGCCGCGTCACCGTGGCTGGCCTCCCGCACCGCCAGCACCGAGCAGAACATCGCGGCCCCGTCGAGACCGAACGGCACCAGGTACTCCCAGCCGCCGGACAGATTGAGGTTCTGCCGGCCGAAGCCGACCAGGCCGTGGAAGGAGAGCGCGGCGGCCACCGCGGCACAGCAGAACAGCAGCACATAGGAGGCGGTGCCGTAGACGGCCTCCTTGCGGCGGCGGCGCTCCTCACTGCGCTCCCACGAGTCGTCCGCGCCACTCTCCCCGCCGCGCCTGCCCCGGGCCAGGACCGCGACCGCCGCCAGCATCGCCAGGATCAGGACCGCGCCCGGCAGCAGCCAGTCAAGCGATATATCGGTCATTCTCATCGTGGGTCCCCTGCCTCGGGTGCGGGTGCCTGCCCCGGTGGGCGTGTGCCTCATACGGGCGTTTCGCGCCACATCGTGGCCCAACGCGAGCCGCCCGCCCGGCCTTTCGCCGCAAGACGACGCAAAGGAGCGCCGCAGGAGGGACGTCGAGCCCGCAGAAGTCGAACTTCCGCACGGGGAAAGGGAGTTGCGTTCGAAGATGGGTCAGCCGGTGGCGGTCAGCCGGGCCACCCGGTCCGGGTCGCAGGTGCGGGGGCAGGTGACGCAGGTGTCCTCGGGGCGCAGCGTGTAGAACATGCAGCAACTCGCCCGGTCCCGAGTGGTGAGTACCTGACCGGCCGGACCGGTCAGCTCGCGGAAACCGGCCGAGCCCACATACGGACGGGTGGCGCCCGGCAGCAGCCCCTCCAGAGCGGCCATCGCCCGCTGCTCCTCACCCAGCAGATGCCCCACATACCAGAGGCCCTCGACGATCTCGTCCGTGGCCATACCCCACAGGGCCCGGCCCCGGCGCCGCATCCGGGGGCCGAAACCGGCCAGTACCGGCTCCAGATGCCCGGCCACCGCCGACCGCACCTCGGCCCGCAGCTCCTCCTCACCGGCCACCACCCGGGCCCCCGGCCGGCCCGCCGCCGGATCGTCCGGCAGACAGGCGAAGTCCCCCACCCGCACCGCCATCCTGCCCGCCGTCCGGTGGTACGACACCTCGGCCGGGAGCAGTCGCGGCACCCGGCGGGTCAGGAACCAGGGCACCGTGAACAGCAGGCAGGCCGGCCAGGCGTACCGGTGCAACGCGAAACTCGCGACCACGTCGGGGCGGGCCGCCTGCCCGTAGTCCCGGCGGACCTGTGCGTCGTCCCAGTCGAGGAAAGCGTCCAACTCGGGTCCGGCGGCGGCCAGTTGGGCCGCGCTCACCCAGCCCTCGCCGACCGGGTCCGGTTCGCCCGGCCGCAACTCGTCCACCCGCAGCCCCGGGAACACCTCGCCCAGGCGGGCGTAGGCCGCCGTGACAGGTGACTCGGACCGGGCGCCACCAGTGGTTTCGGCACCGGTGACCAGGGTGGGAGCCGACATACGGGCACCGCCGCATCTGATCGATTGCAGGTAAGCCTTACCTTAGCTGATGTGCTCGGAGTTTGAGTCGGCCGCAAGCCGCCCTATGGTGCTGACGGGTGGTGCTGTACCCACCCGTGCCGGGGGGCTCGCCGAAGGGCCGCCCGGCAGGCCCCGACCAGGCCGAGCGCAAGAGGAGAGCGCCAGTGGAGCAGCCCACCCTTCACGACGCCGGACCGCCCGCGGGAAGCATCCCGGCCCAACCGGCCGCCGGGCCACCCCCCGACGTCCACCCCGCGGTGCGGCGCTCCTCGATACGCGGGCAGGTGCTGGCCGCGCTGCGGGGCGCCCTGGTGGGCGGCGAACTCAGCCCCGGCGAGGTGTACTCGGCCCCCGCCCTCGCCGACCGCCTCGGAGTGTCCGCCACCCCCGTCCGCGAGGCCATGCAGCAACTCGCCCTGGACGGCGCCGTGGAGGTGGTCCCCAACCGCGGTTTCCGGGTCGCCACCCACACCGTCCCCGAACTCGCCGAACTCGCCGAGGTACGCGCCCTGCTCGAAGTGCCCGTGGTGCTGAAACTGGCCCGTACGCTGCCCGCCGGGCACTGGGCCGAACTGCGTCCGCTCGCCGAGAACACGGTGCGGATCGCGGCGGCCGGAGACCGCGCCGGATACGCCGAGTGCGACCGCGCCTTCCACCGCGCCCTGCTCCAACTCGCCGGCAACTGCCAACTGGTGCGCACCGCCGACGACTTGCACCGCCGCGCCCAGTGGCCCCTGGTGAGCGGCCCCCGCACCTGCCCCAGATCCGCGCTGCTCGCGGACGCGGGGGAGCACGCCGCACTGCTGGACGCGCTGGAGGCGGGCGACATCGAAGCCGTGGAGTCCCTGCTGCGGGGCCATCTGGCGGGCTCGGCAGGCCGCTGAACCCGCGCCACCCGCCGGGGACCAACACCCCGGCGGGAACGGCCAGTTCACCACCCCGCGAGCCGGATCAGGCCGCCGGAACGGTACTCAACCGGGGAGCCAGCCACGTCGGGACACCGCCGAGCAGACGGAAGAGACGGGCCGCCTCGGTACGCAACCGGTTCGCCTCCGGCTCCGACTCGGTCTCCGCCAGCGAGGCGAGCGCCGGAGCCGTACCCACCAGAAAGCCCAACTCCTCGCGGATACGCAGTGATTCGGCGAAACCACGACGGGCCTCCGCCTGCTCGCCGTCCCGCAGCGCCAGACCCGCCAACTGCCGCCAGGTGCAGGACAGCAGCAGCGCGTCCCCCTGCGCCGCGGCCCCCTCGTGCGCCCTGCGGTACGCGGCCCGCGCGGCCTGCGGGGAACCGGTGACGTTCTCCGCGACCTGCCCCCGCCGGAAATCCAGCAGGGCGCGGCCCGCGGCACCCGGCGCGATCAGCGCGGCGGCCCGCCCCAACGCGGACCGGGCCTCGTCGGACCGGTCCCGCACCCGCAACAGCGTGGCCGCATAGGCGAGATGGCCCCGTTCGCAGGCCGCCGCACCCCGCTCGTCGTCGTCCTGGGCCAGAGCCTCCGCCGTACGCAGCGCGTCCTCCGCCTCCGCCCAGCCCTGCTCGGTGTAGAGGCAGCGCTCCACGAGGAGCGCCACCCGCTGGAGCGCCGCGCCCGCCTCGTGCGCCGCGCGTTCCTGGAGCAGCGCGGCCGCGTCGTTCCAGCAGGCCCGGGAGCGCAGCCGCCATACCGCGGTCTGGAGTGGATCGTCCCCGTTAGTCGTTCCGGTCCCAGACATGGCGGTATGCGCCACGTTGGCCTCCCCTAACACTCTTCGCCATTGAGTAGTGCGGGAATCTCAGCACGAATGGGCGGGCCGGGCCAAGAGGATGGGTGAAGTATTTCACAAAGTCCTGTCCAAGCCACCCGCCCCGGGCGTGCCGCCGGACCGTCCGAGGCGGGCAACCTGGGTCAACTCATGCGCAGCGCAAGGAAGAAGTCCAGTTTGTCCTCCAGCCGGGAGAGATCCCGGCCGGTCAGTTGCTCGATCCGGCCCACCCGGTACCGCAGCGTGTTGACATGCAGATGGAGACGGCCCGCGCAGCGCGTCCAGGAACCGTCGCTGTCCAGGAACGCCTCCAGGGTGGGGATCAACTCGGCCCGGTGCCGCTTGTCGTAGGCACGCAGCGGATCCAGCAGCCGCGCCGTGAACGCCCGCCGCACGTCGTCGGGGACGAAGGGCAGCAGCAGGACGTGCGACGCCAGCTCCTGATGGCCCGCCGCGCACACCCGGCCGGGGCGCGCCGCCGCCACCCGGCGGGCGTGCCGCGCCTCCTCCAGGGCGCCGCGCAGGCCCTCCGCGGAGTGCACCGCGGCACTCACCCCCAGAGTGAGCCGCCCGTCCTCCGCGAGGCCCGCGGAGAGCGGCCCGCGCACCGACTCCAGCAGGCTCTCCGCCTGCAACTCCGGCTCCGGAGCGGCCTCCTGCCCGTCACCGGCCAGACCGGGCAGCGGCACCAGCGCCACCGCCTCACCCCCGGTGTGCGCCACCGCGATCCGATCCAGCCCGTCATCGCCCGCCCCCGGCGCCACCAGCACCTCCTCCAGTACGGACTGCGCGGTCCGCCCGCCGTCCACCGAAGCGTCCCCCCACTCCAACCCGGCCACCACCACCTGCCAGTGCGGAGCGGCGCCGAGACCCGGCAGCAGCACCGGAGCGGCGACCCGCAGCCGGGCCGCGATCTCGGTGGGCGCCGCACCCGCCTGCACCAGCTCCAGCACCTCCTGCGCCAGACGGCGGCGCACGGTACGCGCCGCGTCCCGCCGGTCCCGCTCCACCGCGATGAGCTGGGTGACACCGTGCAGCAGATCCAGCCGCTCCGCGGGCCAGTCCCCGGCGTCCGCCTCCACCGCCAGCAGCCAGCCGGACAGGACGGTGGCCCGCGCCTCGGCGCCCGCTGCGCCCGCTGCGCCTTCGGCGGCCTTCGGCGGCCGCGTCCCGCTCCCGCGCACCGGGAAGAGGGAGTAGGCGGTGCCGGCGACGGTCACCCGGTGCGGGCCGCGGCGGCCGGTGCGGGCCGCGGCCAGATGCTCGGCGGCCAACCGGGCCGCGGTCGGCCGCGGCAGCTCGGGGGCACCGGAACCGGTGGCGGAGGCGACGGTACGACCGGTGGGCGACAGCACCCAGGCCCGCAGATCGAGATCCGACCCGAGCAGATCGAGTACGGCACCGGGGCCGCCGCCGGACGGGCCGGAGGTCATCAGCCGCCGGTGCCGGTCCACGACGGCGGCCAGATCCCCGGCCCGCTCCCCGGACACCTGCCGCACCACATGCTCGGTGATGGTCGCGAACGCCACCGAGGTGTGCACCGAGAACAGCGGCAACCGGTGCCGTGCACACGCCTCGACCAGATCGTCCGGGACGGAACCCAACTCCGCCTCGCCCGCCGCGAGGCCCGCCACCCCGGACGCGGCGAGGATCCGCGCGAAGGGCTCGGAGTCGGCCGCGTCCCGCCGCCAGGCCAGCCCGGTCAGCACCAGCTCACCGCCGGCCAGATAGCGGCTCGGGTCCCGCAGGTCGGTGGTCATCACCCCGCGCACCGTGCGGTCCAGTTCGTCCTCCCCGCCGAGCAGGCTCAGGCCCAGCGAGTCCATGTCCAGCAGTGCGCGCAGCCGCATGTGTCGTCGCCCCCGTTCTCTTGTACTGCCGTGACGCAGTCAGTCGTCCCGTGAAGTGGTCGCGCCGCGCGGTACTCGCCGTACGGCGGTGGTGCCTTGGTGCAGTGGGCGCTGTGGAGTGCAGAGGAGTGCTGTGGAGGAGGAGCCCACAAGGCCTGATGAGGGTCAGCCTTCATATGAATCTACAAGATGGAACATCTGGCCAGCCAACTCCTTCATGGTTTCGGTGACTGACCCCGGCCCCGCGGCCCCCTGTCTACTGACCGCACCGCATGTGAACAGCACATGAACGAGCGCCGAGACCACCTCCACCCGGACCACCCCCCGGCGGTGACGACTAGGCGCCCCGCACAGCCGGCCCGCACCGGCACCCGCCGAGCCCACCTGCACCCACCGCACCGCCCGGACCGGCGCCCCGGCCCCACAATCCGGCCCCACACCCCGGCCCCACATCCCGGCCGGTCCCGCAGCAGCGACGAGAGCTACGAGAGCGACGAGGAAGAGAGCCGAGCATGGACTTCCCGCGTCCCAATGGGGCTTCGGCCTTGCGGCGCGCCCGGCTACCCGCCGCCGCGCGGTCCGGCGTGGGCTCCGGCGCCCCCGCCTCCGTCCCCACCCTCGCCCCTGACCGAGCCTGGGAGGCGGCGCGGTTCCTGACGGCGGCCCCGCACAAGGGCGGCCTCTGGGGCCACCGGCCGACCAACACCCAGCCACGGCACGGGAGTTCGGCGCGTGGTGCGTCGGCGACTTGGACCCGGTCGGCGGCGTGCGTTTGATGTGGGCCGGGTCCGCCCGGAGCAGGCGCGTGGGCCGGGGCGGCAGCGGGGTGCGAGATGCGGGGTGCGGGATGCCGGGCGTCGGGTCCGAGGGGCGGTGAGCACTGCTCTTGATCGTGAGCACCGCTCAGCAGTGTGAGCACCGCTCAGGACTGTGACCACCGATCACGCAGGAGAGCGCTGCTCACTTCGGCGAGCACCGATCACTTCTGTGAGCACCGCTCCGACCTTGCGAGCACCGTTCTCACCCGAGAGCACCGCTCCCGTCCGTGGGCGCCGCTCCGCCCCGAGAGCGCTGCCCACAACCGCGAGCACCGCTCCCGTTCGTGAACACCGCTCCCGCCCGTGAGCACTGCTCTCTCCGTCGGGCCACGCAACGAACAACAGCAGCCGATACCCGACAGTCGCCCCCGACCTGACACCCACCACCACCAAGACACCCACCACCAAGACACCCACCACCGCCAATGCGCCAACACCCCCACCACCGCCAATGCGCCAACACCCCCTCCCACCGCCACCGCCAAAACCCCCACCACCGCCAAGACGGCCGACAAGGCCCGCACCGCAAGTAGTAGCGAACCGTCTCGGGCCGTCCCCCGGGTCGTGCAGCCCACACCATCCCAAATCCCGCGGCAGTGCTTCGCGGGCGCCCCTATGAACCTTGGGAGCAGGCAACCATGACCCAGTCGTCAGTGGAGCCGAGGACCACCGCGGAGGACGCCGGCAACGGCTCGCGTCAGCCCGCCGGGCGGTCCTGGCTCGACCGGTACTTCCACATCTCCCGGCGAGGATCCACCGTTCCGCGTGAGGTGCGCGGCGGCATCACCACCTTCATGGCGATGGCGTACATCCTGCTGCTCAACCCCGTGATCCTGTCGGGGAAGGACGTGGCGGGGGACACGCTCGGGCAGAAGGCGCTCATCACCGCGACCGCTCTGGGCGCGGCCTTCACCACTCTGCTGATGGGCTTCGTCGGCAAGGTGCCGCTGGCGCTGGCCGCCGGGCTCTCGGTGTCCGGGGTGGTGGCCGCGCAGGTCGCACCGCAGATGACCTGGCCGCAGGCGATGGGTATGTGTGTCGCCTACGGCGTGGTCATCATGCTGCTGGTGGTCACCGGCCTCCGCGAAATGATCATGAACGCGATCCCGCTGGCGCTCAAGCACGGCATCACCATGGGCATCGGCCTGTTCATCGCCTTCATCGGACTGGTCAAGGCCGGTTTCGTCGGGCGCAACCCCAATCCCGGCGGCGGTCCCGTGGTGCTGGGCCCCGGTGGGGAGTTGGCGGGCTGGCCGGTGCTGCTGTTCGCCGCCACCCTGCTCCTGATCTTCATGCTCCAGGCCCGCAATGTGCCCGGCGCCATCCTCATCGGCATCATCTCCGGCACCGTCGTCTCGGCCGCCCTCAACGCGACCGGCGTGATCGACGCCAAGCAGTGGGTGAACGGTGCGCCCGAACTGCACGGCAGTCCCGTCTCGATGCCGGACTTCTCGCTCTTCGGGCATGTGTCGTTCAGCGGTTGGGGCGACGTCGGCGTGATGACCGTCACCATGATCGTCTTCACGCTGGTGCTGGCCGGGTTCTTCGACGCGATGGCCACCATCATCGGGGTCGGCACCGAGGCGAAACTCGCCGATGAGCAGGGCCGGATGCCGGGACTGTCGAAGGCGCTGTTCATCGACGGCGCGGGCGGTGTGGTCGGCGGCGTCGCCGGGGGCTCCGGGCAGTCCGTCTTCGTCGAGTCGGCCACCGGTGTCGGCGAGGGGGCGCGGACCGGGTTCGCCTCGGTCGTCACCGGGGTCCTCTTCGTGTTCTGCCTCTTCTTCACCCCGATCACCGCGATCGTGCCGCAGGAGGTCGCCTCGGCGGCGCTGGTGGTGATCGGCGCGATGATGATGATGAACGCCCGGCATGTCGACTGGGGCGACCGCGCCACCGCCATCCCGGTCTTCCTCACCGTGGTGATCATGCCGTTCACCTACTCGATCACACCCGGTGTCGCGGCCGGTGTGATCTCGTACACCGCGATCCGGGTCGCCCAGGGCAAGGTCCGTGAGATCGGTGCCTTCATGTGGGTGCTGGCGCTGATCTTCCTGGTGTACTTCGCGCTCAACCCGGTGGAGGGCTGGCTCGGCGTCCACTGAGCAGGTACCTCCACCGAGCCCGCGTGCTGCCGGCGGTCGCCCTACGGGGGCCGACCACCGCCGAAGCACGCGGGCTCGGGCCTGCCCGCCCACGCCCGCCAACTCCCGTACCCGCCCCGGTACTTCAGCCCCCGGCGCGGAGGAGGATGCGGGCGGCCCGGCCGAAGACCAGTCGGCCCGAGGCGGCCAGCAGGGGGTCCGCCCAGCGGGGGAGGCCCCGTGCCCGCAGTTCCTCGTGCCACTCGACTCGGGCCCCGGTGCCGTGTGCGGTCACCGCGATCTCCGCCCAGCCGAGTACGAACGCGCCCCGCTTCTCCAGCCGGCAGCGCGCCGGCCGGTCCGGGCGGTCCGGTTCCGGTGGCTCCCAGACGGTGACCTCCATCGGGTCCGCGAAACCGAGCCGTCCGACGCCGGTACGGGCCGTGACGCGGGTACCGGGCGCGGTGGGCGGCGGGGTGCCGACGGTGACCCGGGTGAGAGGGACCGCGGTGCCGTGCCGCGGCCAGTCCGTCATCCGGCGCCAGGCCTCCGCGACCGGCACCGCCACATCCCGCCGCAACCGGAAGATCGCCATGCCCCGATCCTAGGCAGCCACCAACACCCTCCGCACCGGCGCCCGCCCCATCCCGAGCCCCGCCGCCCGCCGTACCTCCGCCCCCACCGCCAGGCGACGAGATCCGGACATCACATCGGCATGTGAGGAGTTGCCGAGCCCACCCCGAGAAGTCAACAGCACAGCCCAGCAAGCGGGTTCAGAGTGATTCAAGCCAATCCGCACCCCACCCAGCCCGCACAGCCGGGCCAATTCATCACACGCAAGACTGTTCTCTTCTCGTGCTTGTTGTTGTTATCTGTTGAGCCAGGACGCACCCGACCGGGGCGCCGCACGGTCCATCTCCACACGACGGAAAGGACCCGCTGCCTTGACCGCCACCGATGTGCAGCAGGACGGCGCCGCGGCCCCCCGGCTCGGTCCGGACGGCAGCTCCGCGTCCGGTAGCCGGCTCCGCGCCCGGCGCCGTCGCCGCGACCGGCTCCTCTTCGCCGCCTTCGTCGCCCCCAACTTCTTCTTCCTGCTGGTCTTCGCCTACTGGCCGGTGGTCTACAACGGCTATCTCAGCCTCACCGACTGGGACATGATCTCCCCGGTCCGCCACCTGGTCGGCCTGGACAACTACCGGAGCCTGCTCACCGACCCCGAGTTCCTCGGCACCCTCTGGACCACCGTCCTCTTCGTCGTCGGTGTGGTCGCCGGGGGACTCGTCCTCGGCCTCGGCACCGCGCTCCTGCTGAACCAGCGGCTGCGCGGCCAGAGCGCCGTCCGCACCCTCACCTTCGCCCCGTACGTACTCTCCGGCGCCGCGATCGGCACCCTCTGGCTGTTCGTCTTCGACCCCAACTACGGTTTGTTACGGCCCCTGTTGGCGCCGCTCGGGCTGACCGCGCCGGCGATGATGACCGACTCCCGGTGGGCGCTCACCGGGCTGATCCTGGTCTACCTGTGGAAGAACACCGGGTTCGTCGCGGTGGTGTATCTGGCGGGGCTCCAGTCGCTGCCGCGCGAGGTGTACGAGGCGGCGGCGCTGGACGGCGCGGGGCCCTGGACGCGGCTCCGGTCGGTCACCCTGCCGCTGCTCTCGCCGGTCACCTTCTTCCTCCTGGTGACCTGCACCATCAGCACCTTCCAGGCCTTCGACGTGATCGCCATGATGACCGGCGGCGGCCCCGGCACCTCCACCTCCATCCTGAGCTGGTTCATCTACGACCAAGGCTTCCGCACCTTCGACGCGGGCCGCGCCGCCGCCTCCGCGCTCGTCATGTTCGTGGTGCTGCTGCTCATCACCGGCCTCCAGGCGCGTTTCCTAGAGCGAAAGGTGCACTACCAGTGACCGCACTCGACGCCCCGGCCGCCCACCCCCACCGCACCCCGGCTCCCCGCCCGCACCGCCCCCGCCGTACCCTCGCCGCCCGTGCCCGCCGCCTCGGCCTCTACCTGCTGCTGGTGCTCGTGGCGCTGATCGCGGGCGGCCCCCTGTACTGGCTGATCACCTCGGCGCTCAAGACCAACCCGCAGATCTACAGCTATCCGCCGCACTGGATCCCCACCGAGCTGCGCTGGTCGAACTTCGCCGACGCCTGGCGCGCGGCACCGTTCGGGCACTTCTTCCTCAACTCCCTGGTGGTGTCCGTGGTCGGCACCGTCATCGAGCTGGCCGCCGCGCTGCTCTGCGCCTACGCCTTCGTCTTCCTGCCGTTCCCCGGCAAGAAGTGGCTGTTCCTCTTCCTGCTGGGCGCGATGATGGTGCCCGGCCATGTGACCCTGCTGCCCAACTTCCTCACCGTCGCCCAACTCGGCTGGGTCAACACCTGGGCCGGGCTGATCGCGCCCGGCCTCGGCTCCGTCTTCGGCACCTTCCTGCTGCGCCAGCACATGCTGACCCTGCCCGCCGAGGTGATGGACGCCGCCCGCATCGACGGCGCCGGGCATCTGCGCATCCTCACCCGTATCGTGCTGCCGATGTCCCGGCCCATGGTGATCACCGTCGCGCTGGTGGTGCTGGTCACCAAGTGGAACGACTTCATCTGGCCGCTGATCATCACCAGCAGCGACGACATGCGCACCCTGCCCATCGGACTGCTCTTCCTCAGAGACCAGGAGACATACGCCAATTGGGGCGCGATCCTGGCCGGCACCGTGATGGTGATCGTGCCGGTGCTCGTCGTCTTCTTCCTCGCCCAGCGGTACATCATCGCCGGACTGACCCAGGGAGCCGGGAAATGACCCCGACGGCCGGACCGCGGCACACCCCACCCGCCCGGCGCACCCTGCTGACCGGCACCGCCGCCCTCGCCGGCGGTGCCGCGCTCACCGCCTGCGGACGTACCACCGGCGCCGTCTCCCAGCCCGGTGGCGGCCTGCCTGCCCGCTACCGCGGCCGCACCCGGGTCGTCCTGTGGTCCACCTTCGCCGACATCCCCGGCACCGCCCTCCAGAAGCTCGCCGACGCCTTCAACCGGGAGCAGCGCGAGGTGTATGTGGAGGTGCAGTTCCAGGGCACCTACGACCAGTGCGCGCAGAAGGCGGTGATCAGCCTGCTCGGCGCGCAGGCCCCCGACCTGTGCGTACTGTCCGACGTCAAGTGGTTCAAGTTCTGCTTCGGGGACGCGCTGGAGCCCTGGGACGACTACTTCCGGCCCGGTGAACTCGACGCCACCTACCACCCGAAACTCCTCGGCGAGGGCCGCCTCAGGGGCCGCACCTGGTGGCTCCCCCTGGCCCGCTCCACGCCGCTCTTCTACTACAACCGCAGCCTCTTCAAGAAGGCCGGCGTCCCGGTCCGCGCCCCCGAGTCCTGGGACGAGCTGTACGACTGGTCGCACCGCATCACCCGGCTGCGGCTGCACGGCAAGCGGGTCGGCCTGGAGGCGTACCAGAAGACCGACGGGGACTGGCAATTCCAGTGCAGCGCCTGGCAGTTCGGCGGGGCGTACTCCAAGGGGCTGGACGTCACCCTCGACCGGGGAGGCGCGGTGGAGGCGGGGGAGTGGCAGCGGCGGCTGATCTTCCGCGACCGCGTCGCGTACATGGCCGACGAGCCCACCGTCGACATCGGCAACCAGCTCGTCGCCACCCTCGTCACCTCCACCGGCGCCTTGCAGAAGATCAGTGAGATGGCGAAGGCCAACGGCTGGGAGCTGGGCACCGGATTCCTGCCCCGGCAGAAGCGGTTCGCGGTGAACACCGGGGGCGGCGGCCTCGGCATGTTCCGCCGTGTGCCCGCGGAACGCAAGGAGGCCGCGGCCCGCTTCGTACGCTTCCTGGCGCGGCCCGACAACGCGGCCCGGTGGTCGGTGGAGACCGGATACCTGCCCGTCAATCCGGCGGCCGTCAAGGAACCCGTACTGGCCCGGCTGATGCGCGCCGACCCCAACTTCACCACCGCGGTACGGCAGTTGGAGCACACCCGGCACTGCGACCAGGTCCGGATGATGATCCCCAACGCCAACGTCCGTATCTACACTGCCCTTCAGCGCATCTGGACCGCCAACACCCCGGCCCACGAGGCCTTTTCGGAGACGGCGGAGCAGTTGCGCAAGAACGTCGACCACTACCGGGCCACCATCGAGGCCCACCTCTGAGCGCCAGAGGTCTGTGCACACCACGAGCGAGGAGCATCTGTGAACCACCCCGTCACGCGCCCCACGGTGTACGCCCACCGGGGGGCACGGGCCGATGAACCCGAGAACACCCTGCGCTCCTTCCGCCGCGCGGCCCGGGACGGCGCGGACGGCGTCGAACTCGATGTACGGGTCTCCTCGGACGGCCATCTCGTCGTCATCCATGACGCGAAGGTGGACCGCACCACCGACGGCACCGGTGAGATCGCCGCCCTCACCCTCGCGGAGATCCAGGCCCTGGACGCCGGTCAGGGCGAGTCCGTTCCCACCTTCGACGCGGCGATGGCGGTCTGCCCGGACCTGGTGCAGGTCGAGATCAAGGCACTGGAGGCGGTGCAGGCCCTCGCCGACCGGGACCGCGAGGAGCCGCTCGGGCCGGGAGTGGTGCTGACCTCGTTCAGCCTGACGGCGGTGGAGGCCGCGGCCCGGCTGCTGCCGCACATCCCGCGCGGTGTCATCACCCACCACCCAGGCCCGGAGATGATCGCCAACGCGCAGGATCTGAAGGCGAGTTGGGTGTGTCCGGAGTTGAAGCCGGAGCTTACCGCGGAGCTGGTGGAGGAGTGCCGTCAGGCAGGCCTGAAGGTGGACGCCTGGCCGGCCGCCGACCCCGAGCGCTATCTGCGGTGTGTCCGGATCGGCGCCGACGCAGTCACCACCGACTTCCCGGCCGCGATCGCCGACTGGCCCGCCGCATAAGGCAGTTGGGCGGCCCGGCCCTCACTCACTCCCCGGTGAGCCACCCCCGCCGCCGCAGCTCCGCCACGAAGCGCCCGTACGACTCGTCCAGCGCCGCCCGCTCCCGGGCCACCGGTTCCACGGTGCGGCCGGTGCCCGCCATCGCCGCGGCCGCCTCCGTCACCCCGGGGTGCAGGGTGCCGCAGGCGGCCAGCAGCGCCGCCCCGAACGCGGTCTCCGCCCGTTCCACCACCCGCAGTTCACGCCCCAGTACGGTGGCCCGCACCGCCGACCACACCGCGCTGCGGGCCCCGCCGCCCGCCGCGAACAGCGGCCCCGCCACCCGCCCGCCGAGCCGCACCACCCGCTCCAGCGCCAGCCGCTCCACGAACGCCACCCCCTCCAGCACCGCTCGATGCCGGTCCACCGCATCCCCCGCCGGCCCCTGCGCGAACCCGTGGGCCTGCGGGTGTACGAAGGGGAACCGCTCGCCCGCCCGGCGCAGCGGATAGCACAACTGCCGTGCGGGGCCGCGGCGTTGGGCCGCCTCGTCCAGCCGGGCCAGCTCCCCGCGGTCGGCGGTGGACACCGCCTCGCCGCCGGTGCTGGACGCCCCGCCGGGCAGCCACCAGCCGTCCGGATGCCGGTGGCTGTACAGCGCGCCCGCCGGATCGAGCAGCAACTCCCTTGCCACGCCCTTGAGTACATAGGTCGTGCCGAGCACCCCGACGAACTGGCCGGGGCGTACCGCGCCGGTGGCCAACTGGCCCGCGCAGCCGTCGGTCATCCCGAGCCGCACCGAGCAGCCGGGCGGCAGGCCGGTCTCCGCGGCCGCCGCGGCACACACCGTGCCGGCCTCCGTGCCGGGTGCCCGTACCGGCGGCAGCAGCCGCTCCGGCACGTCGAGCGCGGCGAAGACCTCGTACGCCCAGGTGCCGGCCCGCGGGTCGTAGCCCGTCTTCAGGGTGTGGCTCCAGTCCGCGGGGACGGGGCCGCCAGTCAGCCTTCGGCCCACCAACTCGGCTGTGTGCGCGACGAGTTGGAGCCGCCCTCGGTGGTCGTGCACACAGCGGGCGAGGCGGCCGAGGGCGGCAGTGGGGCCGACGTGCAGGCCGAGGGCGCGCCACCGCGGCTCCCCGGCCCGCTGGGCCCGCGCGTTGAGGTCGGCGGCGGAGCGGTCGTCGTACATCAGGGCGGGGCCCAGTGGCTGGTCGTCGGCGCCGAGGGGGACGAGGGTGCCGGAGGTGGCGCTGACGGCGACCGCGCGCACCTCGCGGCCCCGGCCGGGCAGGGCGCCGGTGGCCTGCCGGAGGGCGGCCGACACGGCGGGCCACCAGGTGCGTGCGTCCTGCTCGCTGCGCCCGTCCGGGCCGCGCTCCGGCGGCGGCAGCGGCGCCCGCCCCTCGGAACGCACCCGCCCCCGGGCGTCGGCGCAGACCACCCGTACCGCGGCGGTCGCCACATCCACGCCCGCGACCAGCTCCCGCCCGGCGCCGGTGTCCGTCCCACTGCTCCCTGTCGGCATCTCACACCTCACCCGCGCACCGAGGACGCACCCCCACCAAGGAGGCCTGCACACATCAAGGATGTGAAATTAACACGGGACTTCACGCGGAAGGACCGGCCCTGCGGCCCGGTGTCAGCGGCCGGGCGCCACGGGGGCGGCGACCCGTACGTCCGTCCGCTCCTCCAACTCGACGAGCAGCTCGGGGTCGACGCCGCCGTCCACCACCAGGTGGTCGAAGTCGGCCAGCGGGGCCAGCCGGTGCAGGGCCGTGCGGGCCAGCTTGGAGCGGTCCATGAGCAGCGCCCGCCGGGTCCCGGAGGCCAGCATCGCCCGCTTCACCAGCACCACGTCCTGCTCCTGGTGGTACGTCATCCGGGCGTCCATGGCGGAGGTCGACACCAGCACCAGGTCCACCGAGAGCGCCTCCACCGCCTCCACACAGGGCACCCCGAGGAACGAGTCATGGGTGTGCGAGTACTCGCCGCCCAGGGCGATCAGCCGGATCCCGTCGACCCCGGCGAAGACGTCGACCACCCGGCGGGCGTTGCTCACCACCGTCAGCGGGGCCTGCCCCACCAGCAGTCTCGCCAGGGCCAGCGCGGTCGTGGAGTCGTCCAGCAGGACCGACATCCCGGGCTCCACCAGGGTCCGCGCCTCGGCCGCGATGGCCTCCTTGGCGGCGGTGTGGGCGCCGAGACGGTAGTCGAGATTGCTCTCGAAGACGGTGGAGGGCAGGGCGGACACCCCGCCGCGGAAGCGCCGCAGCACCCCGCGCCTGGCCAGCTCGTCCAGATCCCGGTGGACCGTCATCACGCTCACCCCGGTCAGCTCCGACAGCTCCGCCACGGTGGCCGTGCCGTGGGCCAGCACATGCTGGGTGATGGTCTGTCTGCGCTGGTCCTGGGGGCGGGCGGCACCCGCCGAGCCGGTCGTCATCCCCTCATCCTGCCGCACCGGCGTCCGTGCCCGAACCGGCGGCGGTGGCAGGCCCGTTGCCCGTCGGGACGTTCAGCGAGCGCAGCGCGGCCTGCCCGTCGGCCATCTCGATCTCGGTGACCGCCGCGTTGTCCAGCCGCGGCAGCACCCGCCGGTAGCGGCCCACGTCGATGCCGAGCAGTACGCACAGGGCCGCGCGCAGCAGGGTGTTGTGGGCGACCACCAGGACGGTGCCGCCCTCGTGGGCCGCGGCCAGGGCACGCAGGGCGCCGGCCGCGCGGGCGCCCGCCGCCGAGGGCGGTTCGGAACCGGGGAAGGCGCCCGCCTCCGCGTCGGCGAGGAAGCGCCGCACCGCCCCCGGGTCCTCGATGGCCAGCTCCGGGACGGTACGGCCCTCGGCCCAGCCGAAGTCCACCTCGCGCAGTTCCTCGACCACCTCCGCGCGCAGCCCCAGCCGGTCCGCGGCGGGCCGGGCCGTCGCCCTCGCACGGCGCAGCGGTGAGCAGGCCACCGCGGTGATGCTGCCGCGGCGCCCCGCCCACTCGGCCAGCGCCCACGCCTGGGCCCGCCCCTTCGGGGTCAACTCCACGTCGGTGACGCCCGCATAGCGGTTCTCCGCGTGCCACACCGTCTCGCCGTGCCGTACCAGCAGCAGTCGGGCCGCCACCGTGCCACCTCCCTCGCCGCACGGGCGTGCGGCCGCATTGATTCCTCACGGGACGGCTGTTAAATCTATCAACAGCGGTGTGGTGGGGGGACCGGTCTGACGGGGGCGGCCCGCCCATCCCACCGCCCCCGCCCGAGCGACCCCACCCGCACGAAGGGCCAGCCCCCATGCGCATCCTCGCCGCCGGTGACCACTTCGTCCGCCCCGATCTGCTCCGCGGCGCCCTCGACCGGGAGTTGCGGGAGCGGCCCGCGGGGGCGGAGCCGCCGGAGATCAGCGAGTTGACGCTGCCCTGGCCGCACCGGCCGTTCGGCCCCGTGGGGCGGCCCGGTGCGCAGGTGCAGGAGGCCAGCGGCACCGAGGAGGAGCTGATCGAGGCGCTGGCCGGGGCCGCGGTGTGTGTGACGCAGATGGCGCCGATCACCGCCCGCGTCCTCGCCGCCTGCCCGGCGCTGCGCCTGGTCGCGGTCAGCCGTGGCGGCCCCGTCAACGTCGATCTGGCCGCCGCCACCCGCAGCGGCACCGCCGTCAGCTTCGCCCCGGGCCGCAACGCCCCCGCCGCCGCAGAGTTCGCCGTCGGACTGATGCTCGCCGCCCTGCGCCGCATCCCGGCCGCCGACGCCGAACTCCGGCGCGGTGTCTGGCGCGGCGACCTCTACGCGTACGAGGAGGCGGGCGGGGAGCTGGACGGGGCCACGGTGGGGCTGGTCGGCTACGGGGCGGTGGGGCGCAGGGTGGGGCGGGTGCTGCGGGCCTTCGGCGCCCGGGTGCTGGCCGCCGACCCGTACACCGATCCGGACGCGGTCCGCGCCGACGGCGTGGAGCCGGTGGAGCTGGACGAACTGCTGCGGCAGAGCGGTGTGGTCAGCCTGCACGCCCGCCTCACCCCCGCCACCCGCCATCTGCTGGACGCCCGGCGGCTCGCGCTGCTGCCGCCCGGCGCCGTCCTGGTCAACTCGGCGCGCGGCGGCCTCCTCGACCACACACCGCTGCCCGCCCTGCTCCGCTCCGGCCGCCTCGCCGCCCTCGCCCTCGATGTGTACGACGTCGAACCCCCGCCCCCCGACTGGCCGTTGCACGGTGTACCGAACGTGGTCACCGCCCCGCACCTGGCCGGGGCCACCCGGCAGACCGCGCACCGCGCCGCCGCCATCACCGCCGCCGAGACCGGCCGCTTCCTGCGCGGCGAACCGCTCGCCCACCCCGCCAACCCCGAGGTACGGGAGGCCGCCCGGCCATGACCGATCCCACCGCGCCCGTGATCGGTGTCGACATCGGCACCTCCGTCACCAAGGCCGTCGCCTTCGGCGCCGACGACCGGCCGCTGGCCTCCGCCGAGCGCCGCAGCCGACTGCACCGGCTGTCCGGCGGCCGCGTCGAACAGGACCTGGACGAGGTGGTGCGCACCGTCGTCGAGGTGGTGCGGGAGACCGCGGCCGCGCTGCCGGTGCCGCCCGCCGCGCTCGCCCTCACCGGGCAGGGCGACGGGCTGTGGCTGCGGGACGCGGCGGGGGAGGCGGTGCGGCCCGCGATCTCCTGGATGGACGGCCGCGCTGCCCCGATCGTCTCCGGCTGGCTCACCGACGGCACCCTCCAGCAGGTCTACGCGCACACCGGCTCCGGGATGTTCCCCGGCTGCCACGCTCCGCTGCTGGCCTGGTTGCAGCGGCACGAACCGGAGGTGCTGGCCCGTGCCGCCACCGCCGGGTACTGCGTGGACTCGGTCGCCCAACGCCTCACCGGGCAGGTCGCGTTGGACGCCTCCGACGCCACCCTGCCCTTCCTCGAACCGCGCCGCCGCGTCTACTCGCCCGAAGCGCTGGCGGCCTGCGGCATCCCCGACGCGGCCCGGCTGCTGCCGCCCCCGGCCGCACCCGGCACCGTGCTCGCCCTGGACGCCCGCGGCGCCGCCCTGCTCGGCCTGCCCGAGGGGCTGCCGCTCACCGCGGGCCCGTACGATCTGCCGGCCTGTGCGCTGGGGAGCGGGGTGCGGGAGCCCGGCGACGGGCTGCTGATCGTGGGCACCACCCTCGCCTGCCAGGTCCTCACCGACCGCGCCGACATCGACCCCGCCGCGGAACCGGCCGGGATGTGGCTGTGTATGCCGGAGCCGGGGCGCTGGCTGCGCGCCATGCCCGCCATGGTGGGCACCGCCGCCCTGGAGTGGGTCCTCGCCCTGACCGGCGCCCGCACCGCCGACCTGGACGGGCTGCTCGCCGCCAGCCCGCCCGGCGCGAGCGGAGTCACCGCACTGCCGTTCCTCTCCGACGCGGGCGAACGCGCCCCGTTCGTGGACCCCGCCGCCCGCGGCCGCCTCGACGGGCTGACCCTCGCCCACACCCGGGCCGACGCGGTACGCGCGGTCTGCGAGGCCATCGGCTACGCCGCCCGGCACTGCCTGGACGCGGCGGGACTCTCCGGCACCCTCGCGGCCTGCGGCGGCGGAGTGCGCTCGGCGACCTGGGCCCAGCTCTTCGCCGACGTCCTGGGCTGCCCGGTACGGGTCCCCGAGGAGCCGGAGACCGGGGCGCTGGGCGCCGTACTGGTGGCCCGACGCTCCCTCGGTGCCACCGGCGACCCGCAGCCGGGACGCCACCGGGTGGTCGAGCCGCGGCCGGGCCACCGCACCGTCCACGAGGACGGCTACGCCGCCTACCGCACCGCCCTCAGCTCCGCCCGCACCCAGTGGACGGGCTGACACCGCGGCCCGAACCAGGCGTCCGGCCAGGGGAGTTGGGGACAGTAGCTGTCCTAATGGGCCGGTAGTGTGCCGGTATGACGACCCTGGACGCCCGGGCCCTGAACCGCGCCACCCTCGCCCGCCAGCTCATGCTGCGGCGCGCCACCCTGCCCGCCGTGGACGCCGTCGCCCGCCTGGTGGGGCTCCAGGCGCAGAACGTACGGCCGCCGTATGTGGCGCTGGCGGCGCGGCTCGAAGGGTTCCGGCCCGAGGAACTGTCGGAGGCGATGGCGGACCGGCGGGTGGCGCGCCTGGTCACCATGCGCTCCACCCTGCACACCCACACCGCCGCCGACGCCCTCACGCTGCGGCCCTTCGTACGGGTCGCCCCGGAGCGTGAACTCACGCCGTTCCGGCGGGGGTTGGCCGGGGTCGACCTCAAGGAGCTGGCGGTGCGGGTGCGGGCCCTGGTGGAGGAGGAGCCGCGCGACATGGGGCAGTTGCGGGCGGCGCTCGCCTCGTACCACCCGGACGCCGACCCGCACTCCCTGGTGATGGCGGCCCGCAGTGTGCTGCCCCTGGTGCAGGTCACCCCGCGCGGGCTGTGGCGGCGGAGCGGTCAGGTCGTCCTCACGACTGCGGAACACTGGTTCGGCCGCCCCGCGGGAGAGCCGGTACGCCCCGAGGACGCGGTCCGCCGCTATCTGGCGGCCTTCGGCCCCGCCTCCGTGAAGGACATGCAGAACTGGGCGGGCGTGACCCGGCTGCGTCCCCATTTCGAGGCGCTGCGCGAGGAGTTGCTGGTCCTGCGCGACGAGCACGGCACCGAACTCTTCGACCTGCCCGAGGCGCCGCGCCCCGCCCCGGACACCGAGGCCCCGGTGCGGCTGCTGCCCGAGTACGACAACCTGCTGCTGGGGCACGCCGACCGGTCGCGGCTGGTGCCGGAGAAGTACCGGGGGTGGAACGCGGTGCGGAACGGCGCACTGCCCGCGCTGATGGTCGACGGTTTCCTCGCCGGGGTGTGGAAGCTGGCCGAGAAGCGCGGGGAGGCCGTGATCACGGTGGAGCCGTTCGGCGACCTCGACGCCGGGCAGCGGGCCGCGGTCACCGAGGAGGCGGCCCGGATGCTGTCCGTACTGGCCGAGCCGGACGCCGATCACCGGGTGGAGTTCGGGACGGTACGGCGCATGAAGTGATCACGGCAGCAGGCCCGCGCGGCGGGCCGAGACCACCGCCTCCAGCCGGGTGTGCACCCCCAACTTCCGCATCGCCGACCGCAGATACCCCTTCACCGTCTCCGGCCGCACCCCCAGCCGTTCCGCCGCCACCGCATTGGTGGCACCGGCCGCCACCCAGGCCAGCACATCGAGTTCGCGCGGCGCCAACAGGCCCTCGCCGCAGGCCCGTTCGGCCGGGGCCGCCTCCAACCTGCCGCACACCGCGAGCAGTTGGGCGCGCAGCTCCGGATCGGTCACCCGGGCCGTCAGCGCCCGCAGTTCACCGTGCGCCTCCCGGACCCGCTCCCACGCCCCGGCGCCCGGCCCCGGTGCGGCCACCGCGGACGGCAGGCCCCGTGCCTCCTCCGCCACCACCAGGGACTGCTCCACATCCCGGGCCGCGGCCACCGCCGCGTCCAGGGTGCGCTCGCCCAGCGGCTGCGCCGTCCGCAGCGCCCCGTACAGCACACCGCGGACCCGGCGGCGCACCACCACCGGCACCGCCAGCACCGAGCGCAGGCCCTCCGCGGCGACCGCCGTGTCGTACTCGTGGCTGATGGAGCGGGCGCAGCGGTAGTCGGTGACCGCGCAGGGGCGGGTCAGGGCGATGGCCTTGCCGCCGAGGCCGTTGCCGGTGGACACGGCGAGGGAGCGGAGCGCGGCGGTGGCGGTGCCGCTCAGCTCATGGATGCGCACCCGGTCCCCGGCCGCGTCCACCGGCCCGCCGAAGGCCACCGGCAGCCCCGTGGCCCGCCGCATCCCGAGCAGCGCGGACCGGATCTCCACCACCCCCGCCCCGCTCGTCGCCGCCACCGGCCCCGTCCCTCCGCCGCACACCACCCCCGTCCGGGGGTGGTGGGACCTGCATCACGCCGCCACGATGGTAGGCACAGACCCGTACCTTGGGGAGGACACATGACGGCTACCGGCGCCACGGACCAGTTCCGCGCCGCGCGGGACTTCCTGCAGAAGCACCGCGAGGACTACGAGACGGCGTACGCGGGCTTCGAGTGGCCCCGGCCGGAGTCCTTCAACTGGGCCCTCGACTGGTTCGACACGGTGGCCCGCGGCAACGACCGGACGGCCCTGCACATCGCGGAGGAGGACGGGCGGCAGACCCGGATCAGCTTCGCGGAGATGTCCGAGCGCTCCGCCCGCACCGCCAACGGACTGCGCGGCGCCGGGGTCCGCGCCGGAGACCGCATCCTGGTCATGCTCGGCAACCAGGCCGAGCTGTGGGAGACGGCGCTGGCCGCGATGAAGCTGCGTGCCGTGGTCATCCCCGCGACCCCGCTGCTGGGCCCCGCCGACCTCCGCGACCGGGTGGACCGCGGCCGGGTCCGGCAGGTGATCGTCCGCGCCGAGGACACCGCCAAGTTCGACGCGGTGCCCGGCGACTACACCCGCATCAGCGTCGGCGGCCCCGGCGAGGCGGCCACCGGCGACTGGCTGGCGTACGAGGAACTCGCCGCCGCCTCCGCCGAGTTCACCCCCGACGGGCCGACGGCCGCCGGTGATCCGCTGATGCTGTACTTCACCTCCGGCACCACCGACCGGCCCAAGCTGGTCGAGCACACCCACGCCTCGTACCCGATCGGGCATCTGGCCACCATGTACTGGATCGGGCTGCGCCCCGGCGACGTGCATCTCAACATCGCCTCCCCGGGCTGGGCCAAACACGCCTGGTCCACCCTCTTCGCACCGTGGAACGCGGAGGCCACCGTCTTCATCCACAACTACGAACGGTTCGACGCCGCCCGGCTGATGCGGGAGATGGACGAGGCGCGGGTCACCACCTTCTGCGCGCCGCCCACCGTGTGGCGAATGCTGATCCAGGCCGACCTGAGCCGCCTCGCCGCCCCGCCACGGGAGGCGGTGGCCGCGGGGGAGCCGCTGAACCCGGAGGTCATCGAGCAGGTGCGGCGCGCCTGGGGTGTCACCATCCGGGACGGCTTCGGGCAGACCGAGACCTCCGTCCAGGTGTCCAACAGCCCCGGGCAGCACCTCAAGACGGGCTCCATGGGCCGGCCGAGCCCCGGCTTCACGGTGGAGCTGCTGGACCCGGTGACCGGTGAACCGGGCGCCGCCGAGGGCGAGATCGCACTCGACCTGTCGGCGCGGCCGGTGGGTCTGATGGCCGGGTACCACGGTGATCCGGAGCGCACCGCCGAGGCCATGGCCGGCGGCTACTACCGCACCGGGGACATCGGCTCCCGCGACGCCGACGGCTACCTCACCTATGTGGGCCGTACCGACGACGTGTTCAAGGCGTCCGACTACAAGATCTCGCCGTTCGAGCTGGAGAGCGCGCTGCTGGAGCACGAGGCGGTGGCCGAGGCCGCGGTGGTGCCCGCCCCCGACGAGATGCGGCTCGCGGTGCCCAAGGCGTATGTGGTGCTGGCGGAGGGGTGGAGCGCGGACGGCGACACCGCGAAGGTGCTCTTCGAGCATTCGCGGCGGGTGCTCGCGCCGTACAAGCGGGTGCGGCGGCTGGAGTTCGCTGAGCTGCCCAAGACGGTGTCGGGCAAGATCCGCCGGATCGAGTTGCGGGAGGCCACCGCCCGCGGTTCGCGGGCCGAGTACCGCGAGGAGGACCACCGGTGACCGCCGCACCCCCCGAGGCACAGGCACTCAGCTACACCCACGGCACCTCCGCGACCCCGCTGCTCGGTGACACCATCGGCCGCAACCTGGACCGCGCGGTGGCCGCCTTCCCCGACCGGGACGCCCTGGTGGACGTGATGTCCCAACGGCGTTGGACCTACGCCGAGTTCGGGGCGGCCGTCGACGAACTGGCCCGGGGGCTGCTGGCGAAGGGGGTGCGCAAGGGGGAGCGAGTCGGCGTCTGGGCGGTGAACTGCCCGGAGTGGGTGCTGGTGCAGTACGCCACCGCACGGATCGGTGCGGTGCTGGTCAACATCAACCCGGCCTACCGCACCCACGAGGTGGAGTTCGTCCTCGGGCAGGCCGGGGTGCGGCTGCTGGTGGCGACCGAGCGGCACAAGAGCAGCGACTACCGCACCATGGTCGAGCAGGTCCGCGGCCGCTGCCCCGCACTGCGCGAGACGGTGTACATCGGGGACCCCTCCTGGGACGCCCTGGCCCGCGCCGGACAGCAGGTGACGGCCGAGCAACTCGCGGCCAGGGAAGCCGAGTTGAGCTGCGACGACCCGATCAACATCCAGTACACCTCGGGCACCACCGGCTTCCCCAAGGGCGCCACCCTCTCCCACCACAGCATCCTCAACAACGGCTACTGGGTGGGCCGCACCGTCGGCTACACCGAGCAGGACCGGGTGTGCCTGCCGGTGCCCTTCTACCACTGCTTCGGCATGGTGATGGGCAATCTCGGCGCCACCTCGCACGGCGCCTGCATCGTGATCCCGGCCCCGTCCTTCGACCCATCGGCCACCCTGCGCGCGGTCGAGAGCGAACGCTGCACCTCGCTGTACGGGGTGCCCACCATGTTCATCGCCGAGCTGAACCTGCCGGACTTCGCCGACCACGACCTGTCCACCCTGCGCACCGGCATCATGGCCGGCTCCTCGTGCCCGATCGAGGTGATGAAACGGGTGGTGGCCGAGATGCACATGGCGGAGGTGTCCATCTGCTACGGCATGACGGAGACCTCCCCGGTGTCCCTCCAGACCCGCCGCGACGACGACCTGGAGCGCCGCACCGGCACCGTCGGCCGGGTGCTGCCGCATATCGAGGTCAAGGTGGTCGACCCGGTGTCCGGGGTGACCCTGGAGCGCGGCGAGCCGGGCGAACTGTGCACCCGCGGCTACAGCGTGATGCTCGGCTACTGGGAGGAGCCGGAGAAGACCGCCGAAGTCGTGGACGCCGGACGGTGGATGCACACCGGGGACCAGGCGGTGATGGACGCGGACGGCTATGTCCGCATCGTCGGCCGCATCAAGGACATGATCATCCGCGGCGGGGAGAACATCTACCCCCGCGAGATCGAGGAGTTCCTCTACGCCCACCCGAAGATCTCCGACGTCCAGGTGGTGGGCGTACCGGACCAGAAGTACGGCGAGGAGGTGCTGGCCTGCGTCATCCCGCGGGACGCGGCCGAGGCGCCCACCCTGGAGGAGCTGCGGGACTTCTGCCGGGACCGGCTGGCGCACTACAAGATCCCCAGCAGACTGCGCATCCTCAGCGACTTCCCGATGACGGTCTCCGGGAAGGTCCGCAAGGTCGAACTCCGCGAGGGCTACGGGGAGTAGAGCCCGCCGCGGCGCACGGATGGAGCCGCCGCCCCGCGCACTCCCGGTACGCGGGGCGGCGGCGGTCGGTGGTCAGGCCTTCTTCGGCTCAGGCCTTCTTCAGCGGCTTCACCGAGGTGGGGGCGTGCCACTCCTCGGTGGCCACCTCCTCGAACTCCGTCACGTTGGAGATGTCGTTGGTGCCGCTCATGGAGATGTTGGTGATCCGCTCCAGGATCGCCTCCACCACGACCGGCACCCGGTGCTCGGCGGCCAGCTTCTTCGCCTGCTCCAGCGCGGCGCCCAGGTCCGCCGGGTCGTTCACCCGGATCGCCTTGCAGCCCAGGCCCTCGGCGACCTTCACATGGTCGACGCCGTAGACACCCAGCTCGGGGCTGTTGATGTTCTCGAACTCCAGCTTGACCTGGAAGTCCATGTCGAAGCCGCGCTGCGCCTGCCGGATCAGCCCCAGGTAGGAGTTGTTGACCAGCACATGGACGTACGGGATGCGGTGCTGGGCGCCGACGGCCAGTTCCTCCAGCATGAACTGGAAGTCGTAGTCGCCGGAGAGGGCCACCACCGGCGTCTCCGGGTCGGCCTTGGCGACACCGAGGGCGGCCGGGATGGTCCAGCCCAGCGGGCCGGCCTGGCCGCAGTTGATCCAGTGCCGCGGCTTGTAGACGTGCAGCATCTGCGCGCCGGCGATCTGGGAGAGGCCGATGGTGGAGACATAGCGGGTCTCCGGGCCGAAGGCCTTGTTCATCTCCTCGTAGACGCGCTGCGGCTTCATCGGGATGTCGTCGAAGTGGGTACGGCGCTGGAGGGTGGCGCGGCGCTCCTGCGCGGACGCGGCCCAGGCGCCGCGGTCCGGCAGCCTCCCGGCGGCCTTCAGCTCGCGCGCGACCTCGACGAACAGTTCCAGGGCGGCCTTGGCGTCGGAGGCGATGCCGTAGTCCGGGGCGAAGATCTTGCCGAGCTGGGTGGGCTCGATGTCGACGTGCACAAAGGTGCGGCCCGCGGTGTAGACGTCGAGCTTGCCGGTGTGGCGGTTGGCCCACCGGTTGCCGATGCCGAGGACGAAGTCGGACTCCAGGAAGGTGGCGTTGCCGTACCGGTGCGAGGTCTGGAGGCCCACCATGCCGGCGTTCAGCTCGTGGTCGTCGGGGAGGATGCCCCAGCCCATCAGGGTGGGCACCACCGGGGTGCCGGTCAACTCGGCGAATTCGACGAGCAGTTCTGAGGCGTCGGCGTTGATGACACCGCCGCCGGCGACCAGCAGCGGCCGCTCCGCGGCGCACAGCATGGTCACCGCCTTCTCGATCTGCGCGCGGCTCGCGACCGGCTTGTAGACCGGCAGCGGCTGGTAGGTGTCCGGGTCGAACTCGATCTCCGTCATCTGGACGTCGATCGGCAGGTCGATCAGGACGGGGCCGGGGCGGCCGGAGCGCATCAGGTGGAACGCCTGCTGGAAGACGCCGGGGACCTGCGCGGCCTCCAGGACGGTCACCGCCATCTTGGTGACCGGCTTGGCGATGGAGGCGATGTCGACGGCCTGGAAGTCCTCCTTGTGGATCACCGCGGTCGGCGCCTGGCCGGTGATGCAGAGGATTGGGATGGAGTCGCCGATGGCCGAGTACAGGCCGGTGATCATGTCGGTGCCGGCCGGGCCCGAAGTGCCGATGCAGACGCCGATGTTGCCCGGCTCGGTGCGGGTGTAGCCCTCCGCCATGTGGGAGGCGCCCTCGACGTGCCGGGCAAGGGTGTGGCCGATGCCGCCGGCGGCCTTGAGCTGGGCGTAGAAGGGGTTGATCGCCGCGCCGGGGACACCGAACGCCTCGGTCACGCCTTCGCGCTTGAGGATCTCAACTGCCGCGCGGGCAGCGGTCATACGAGCCATCGTCACTCCTGCTTCGGTGTCGGTCCGCTCCCGTCGCGCCCTTGCGGTGAGCGTGCGTTCTTCAAACCGGCTCCACCGGCCGCTTCCAGCGGATCCCTGAACGGACGCCGTACAGCTCCGTGTGTGGATTCCGTATTGTGGAAGTCGTGTTCTGCTATACGAAAAGAATGTACGGGGGTGGGCGGGCCGCGTCAAGACGCGTTCCACGGTGTGCGCAGACGTGAAAAGGGCGTGGGCGGCGGAGTGTTGCTCCGTCGCCCACGCCCTCAACTCCCGTGCGGGAGTGGCGTGCTGTCCGTCCGGCGGCGCGGCCGGCGTAGGGTTGCGCGCCGCCGGACGGGACGAGTGGACCGCGGCGGCCGTGACGGGCCGGCGCACCGGCCCCCCAGGTCGGGGACCGTCGCGGCCGGCCTTCACCACCGCACTGGCTCACGGTCTCGCCGCGGCCCGTCCTCACCGCACCGCGGACCACCCCTCATCCGGGTCCGCGGTGCGGAGTCGAAGCGCTCCGGTGCCGGTCTCCTCACCGGTCCGGGGCGCGGCCCCGCCGGTCAGTCCTCGCGCAGCGCGGCGACCGCCTCCGCCACCCGCCGGCCGTACTCGGGGTCGGCGGCGTGGAAGTGGGCCAGGTTCTGCTCGACCACGTCGTCCCGGGAGACCTGGGAGAGGCCGCCGGCGATGTTCGCCACCAGGCGGGACCTCTCGTCCTCGGACATCAGCCGGTACAGCTCGCCGGCCTGGAAGAAGTCGTCGTCCTTGGTGTGCGGCGGCGCGGCGTGGGTGCCGGTGTGGCCGCCGACCGCGAGCGGCGCGGCCAGCGGGCGGCCGGTCTCGGTGGGCCCGTGGTGGGAGTTGGGCTCGTAGTTCTTGCGGTCGCGCGGGTAGGCGTTGGTGGCCATCAGCCCGTCGCGCCCGTAGTTGTCCGCGGTGGTGGCCCGGGGGGCGTTGACCGCGAGCTGGGTGTGGTTGACGCCGAGGCGGTAGCGGTGGGCGTCCGCGTAGGCGAAGAGGCGGCCCTGGAGCATCTTGTCGGGGGAGGGGCCGATGCCGGGCACGAAGTTGTTCGGCGAGAAGGCGGCCTGCTCGACCTCGGCGAAGACGTTGTCCGGGTTGCGGTCCAGCACCAGGCGCCCCACCCGCTGGAGCGGGTAGTCCTTGTGCGGCCACACCTTGGTGACGTCGAACGGGTTGAACCGGTAGCCGGCGGCGTCGGCGGCCGGCATGACCTGGACGTGCAGTGTCCAGGACGGGTTGACGCCGCGCTCGATGGACTGCACCAGGTCGGTCTGGTGCGAGTCGGCGTCCTGGCCCGCGAGTTCGGCGGCCTGCTCGGAGGAGAGGCAGCGCACGCCCTGGTTCGTCTTGAAGTGGTACTTGACGAAGAAGGCCTCGCCCTCGGCGTTGGTCCACTGGTAGGTGTGGGAGCCGTAGCCGTTCATATGGCGGTAGGAGGCGGGGATGCCGCGGTCGCCCATCAGCCAGGTGACCTGGTGGGTGGCCTCGGGCGCGTGGGCCCAGAAGTCCCACACGTTGTCCTGCTCGGTCCTGCCGGTGAACGGGTCGCGCTTCTGGGAGTGGATGAAGTCGGGGAACTTCAGTGGGTCCTTGATGAAGAACACCGGGGTGTTGTTGCCGACCAGGTCGTAGTTGCCCTGCTCGGTGTAGAACTTCAGCGCGAAGCCGCGGGGGTCGCGGACCGCGTCCGCGGCGCCGAGGTTGCCGGCCACGGTGGAGAAGCGGGCGAAGACCTCGGTGCGCCTGCCGACGGCGGAGAGGAAGTCGGCGCGGGTGAAGCCGGTGACGTCGTCGGTCACCTCGAAGTAGCCGTACGCGCCGCTGCCGCGGGCGTGCACCACGCGCTCCGGGATGCGCTCGCGGTTGAAGCGGGCGAGCTTCTCCAGCAGGTGCTGGTCCTGGAGGAGTATCGGTCCACCGGCGCCGGCGGTGGCGGAATTCTGGTTGTCTGCGACCGGAGCGCCGGACTCCGTCGTGAGCACACGCTGCGACATGGTGACCTTCCGTGCGGAACTGCTGGAACGGTGAGCGGTGCCGTGAGCCTAGGGAGGCCCGCCAGGCACGTCAACGGTTTGTTGAAGAGGTATTTTTCAACACTTTGTTGAACGTCAGGGCAGGGGAAAGTACCGGGCCGTGGCGGCACTTGGGCGCGACAGGACAGGTGTCAGCACCACCACGGCCCGGAGCTCGGAAGACCCGGGTGGGTCGGTCGGGTCAGCCCTGCTTGCCGGAGAGCCGCTCCACCGAGCGCAGTAGCGCCGAGTGGTCCAGGCCGCCGTCACCCTGGGACCGCAGCGAGGCCACGAGCTGGGCCACCACGGCACCGACGGGCAGCGCCGCGCCGACGTTGCGGGCGGCGTCGGTGACGATGCCCATGTCCTTGTGGTGCAGGTCGATCCGGAAGCCCGGCTTGAAGTCCCGGTTCAGGAAGTTGTCCTTCTTGCGGGTCAGTACGGTCGAGCCGGCCAGGCCGCCGTTGAGGACGTCCAGCGCGGCGGCCAGGTCCACCCCGGACTTCTCCAGGAAGACCACGGCCTCGGCGCAGGCCTGGATGTTGACCGCGACGATGAGCTGGTTGGCGGCCTTCACCGTCTGGCCGGAGCCGTGCGGGCCGCACAGGACGATGGTCTTGCCGAGGGCCTCAAGGATCGGCTTGGCGGTGTCGAAGTCGGCCTGCTCGCCGCCGACCATGATGGAGAGCACCGCTTCGATCGCGCCGGCCTCGCCACCGGAGACCGGGGCGTCGAGGACGCGGACGCCCTTGTCCCCGGCGGCCTTGGCGAGGTCCACCGAGGTCTGCGGGGTGATCGAGGACATGTCGATCAGCAGGGCGCCGGAACGGGCGTTCTCCAGGATGCCGTCCGGGCCGTAGGCGATGGCCTCGACCTGCGGGGAGGCGGGGACCATGGTGACGATCACGTCGGCCTCGCGGACCGCCTCGGCGATCGAGCCGGCCGCGGTGCCGCCGGCGGCGGACAGGCGCTCCAGCTTGTCCTTCTCCAGCGTGAAGCCGGTGACCTGGTAACCGGCCTTGATCAGGTTCTCCGACATGGGCGAGCCCATGATGCCGAGGCCGATCCAGGCCACCTTGGGGAGGTTCGTGCTCATGAGGGTCTCCGTTTACTACTGCGGGGTCCGGGTGGTCCGGGCGGCGCCGGGCGCCGCCCCAGGGGGTGCCGCCGGGGTCAGCGCGCGGCGCGGGCGGCGGGCGGCAGCCAGCCGAAGGACTCGGCGCTCGGGCTGTCGCCCGGCTTGTACTCCAGGCCGACATAGCCGTCGTAGCCCGCCTTGCGGAGCTGGTCGAGCAGCTCCTCCAGGGGAAGCGAGCCGGTGCCGGGGGCGCCGCGGCCGGGGTTGTCCGCGATCTGGACGTGGGCGGTCTTCGCGGTGTACTGCTCGATGACCGCGGACAGGTCCTCGCCGTTCATGGACAGGTGGTAGAGGTCCATCAGGAAGCGCGCGTTGTCCAGACCGGTGGCCGCGTTGACCTGGTCCACGACCTCGATCGCCCGCGGGGCGCTCACGATCGGGCAGAGCGGCGACTCGGGCCTGTTGAGCGCCTCGATCAGCAGCACGGCACCGACGCGGTCGGCGGCCCGGGCGGCGAGCCCCAGGTTCTCCAGGGCGAGCGCGTCCTGCTCGGCCGGGTCCACGCCCTCGACGCGGTTGCCGTACAGGGCGTTCAGCGCCGTGCAGCCGAGGGACTCGGCGAAGTCGGCGGTGACGTCGATGTTGGCGCGGAACTTCTCGGACTCCTCGCCGGGGACGGACAGGGCGCCCCGGTCCGGCCCGGGGAGCTGCCCGGCGTAGAAGTTCAGTCCGGTGAGCTGGACACCCGCGTCCTTGATCGCGTCGCGCAGCGCGTCCAGTTCGGACTGCGGGGGGACGGGGGAGTCGACCCAGGGCCACCACAGCTCGACCGCGGTGAAGCCCGCTGCCGCGGCCGCCGCGGGGCGCTCCAGAAGCGGCAGCTCAGTGAAGAGGATCGACAGGTTCACATTGAAGCGCTGGTCGGTGAAGCCCATGCGGGTCAGGCGCTCCTTCCGTATCGCGGAAGTTAATTTCTGCTTGATGGAAGAGTGCCGGTGGGGGGTCGGGGTTGTCAAGGGGGGCTCCCGGAATCCGGAGGCCGGGCGTTAGGTTGAGGCCGTGCGATTGACAGTGGAGTTCACGACCGAGCCCTTCGACCTGGACGAGGCCCCGGCGCACGCGCTGGCCGCCCGCGAGGTCATCGAGGGCGCCGACCTGGACGCGGTGGACGTCGGCCCCTTCGGCAACACCGTCGAGGGCGAGGAGCGGGCGGTACTGGACGCAGTGGACGCGCTGCTGCGCAGGACGCTCGCCGCCGGCGCCACCCGGGTCTCCCTCCAGATCAACGTGATCGCGGAGGAGGGCCGATGACCGGGGCCGAGGAGGGGGCGTTCGTCGCGGCCGTCCGCCCGCTGGTCGACGCCATGGGCGCCACCCTGATCCCGCCGGGCGAGGCCGGGCCGGAGGATGTGGTGCTGTCCTGGGATGGGGAGCAGGTCGCCGGAGTGCGGCTGCCGCAGCTCGCCGAGTCGCTGGACCACATCCTGGCCGCGATGGAGCGGCGGCGCGGCGTGCCCCTCGCGCAGCTGGACCGCAAGGCGAAGCAGCAACTGGTCCGCACCCTGGAGGCGCGCGGCGCCTTCTCGGTACGGCACGGGGTGGAGACGGTGGCCGGGGCCCTGGGGGTCTCCCGCTTCACCGTCTACAACTACATCAACTCCCAGGAGGAGAAGCGGGCCCAGCGGAAGGCTGAGAAGTCCGAGGAAAGCGCCTGAAGCCGCCCGCCGCACCTCAGCTGTTACCCCGCGTACGCCCCCGTCCCGGAAGCCGTCACCCGTCCCGTCGGGTGGCGGCTTTTCTTTGTTCAAGTTGTTTCAACAAACTGTTGACGTAGGTGTGCTGAGGGTCTTAGCTATTCGCAGCCCGTTCAGCACCAAGCCACGGAGGATTCCCGTGACTTCCTGTTCGACGCCGGGTCTGACCCGGTTCAACTCCCTTCCCGCGGACGTCGCTCTCCGAGAACTCCACGAGATGTGCGCGTCCACCCGATGGGGGGCCGAGCTGGTCGAGGGCCGCCCCTACGGCACCGCGGAGGAACTCTTCACGGCCGCCGACACCGCCATGGCCCGGCTGACCGCCGAGGACCTCGCCGAGGCGATGGCGGGGCACCCGCCCATCGGGCGCCCCAAGCCCGGCGATCCGACCTCCTCCCGCGAACAGCGCGGGATGTCCGGCGCCTCCGACACTCTCAGGTCGGAGATGCTCGAACTCAACCTGGAGTACCAGGAGCGGTTCGGACATGTCTTCCTGATCTGCGCCACCGGCCGTACCGGTGAGCAGATGCGGGACGCGCTCAAGGAGCGGATCGGCAACCCGCCGGAACAGGAGCGGGAGATCGTGCGCACCGAACTCACCGCGATCAACCGCATCCGCCTGACCCGTCTCGCCGAGGAAGCCGAGGAAGAGAGCGCATGAGCACGGAACGCACCTCGGTGTCCACGCACATCCTGGACACCAGCATCGGACGCCCCGCCCAGGGGGTCGCCGTCTCGCTCGCCGCCCGCTCGGGCAGCGGCGCGGAGTGGGCGGCGCTCGGCGGCTCCACGACCGACGCGGACGGGCGCTGCAAGGACCTGCCGGCCCTGCCGGAGGGCACCACCCAGGTACGGCTCGACTTCGACACCGGGTCGTACCTCGCATCCAAGCCAGCCGAGGCGCAGCAGGACGCCCCCCGCGTAAGGGACAGCGGCGCGTTCTTCCCGGAGGTGGCGATCACGTTCGCCGTCGAGCCGGGCGAGCACTATCACGTACCGCTGCTGCTCAACCCGTTCGGCTACTCCGTTTACCGAGGGAGCTAGCAGACCATGACCGCCACATCCCCCTCCTCCCGCGCCGCGGCGCGCCCCGTCCTCCTGGGCCAGAACCAGTACGGCAAGGCGGAGAACCGCGTGGTGCGGATCGTGCGCGACGGCGACACCCACCACATCAAGGACCTGAACGTCTCCGTCGCCCTCTCCGGCGACATGGAGGACGTGCACTACTCCGGTTCCAACGCCAACGTGCTGACCACGGACACCACCAAGAACACGGTGTTCGCCTTCGCCAAGGAACACGGCATCGAGTCGGCCGAGCAGTTCGCCATCCACCTCGCCCGGCACTTCGTCACCTCGCAGGAGACCATCCACCGGGCGCGCATCCGGGTCGAGGAGTACACCTGGGAGCGCATCGAGGCCTCCGACGCCAACTCGAAGTTCATCGGCGCCGACGAGGTCAGGCACTCCTTCGTCCGCAAGGGCCAGGAGATCCGCACCAGCCAGGTCACCTACGACGGCGAGCAGTGGGAGGTCGTCTCCGGCCTCAAGGAACTCGTCGTGATGAACTCCACCAACTCGGAGTTCTGGGGCTACCTCAAGGACCGGTACACCACCCTCAAAGAGGCGTACGACCGGATCCTCGCCACCGAGGTCTCCTCCCGCTGGCGGTTCAACTGGACCGACGACGAGCAGAAGATGCCCAACTGGGAGAAGTCCTACCAGCAGGTCAAGAAGCACATGCTGCAGGCCTTCGCGGAGACCTACTCCCTCTCGTTGCAGCAGACGCTCTACCAGATGGGCGCGCGCATCATCAACAACCGTTCGGAGATCGACGAGGTCCGCTTCTCGCTCCCGAACAAGCACCACTTCCTGGTCGACCTCGAACCGTTCGAGCTGAAGAACGACAACGAGGTGTACTACGCCGCCGACCGCCCCTACGGGCTGATCGAGGGCACCGTCCTGCGCGAGGGCTGCGAGGCCCGCATCCCGGTCGACATGACCAACCTCTGACACGGCAGACGCGCCCCGGGCCGGGGCCCGGGGCGCGCCACACCGGAGGGAAAAGCTCATGGCAACACCACGTCCGGGACCCGCAGTCGGCCCGTGTACGACCCCATCGGAGAGCGCCCCCGGCGTGCACCCGGTGGACGAGAAGCTCCCGCCCTCGCGGCTGTTCCCCGCCGCCCTCCAGCACATCGCCGCCATGTACGCCGGAGTGGTCACACCCCCGCTCATCATCGGCCAGGCCGTCGGCCTCGACACCGCGGGCCGCACCCGGCTGATCGCCGCCGGCCTGCTCATCGCCGGCCTCGCCACCCTGCTCGGACCCCTCTTCGGCGGCTTCCCCACCAGCGCCTTCGCCCAGAACGTGCGCGTGGTCACGCTGACCCGGGTCCGCAGCCGCTATGTGGTCGCGGTGGCCGGCGCCGTCCTCCTCGTCCTCGGCGCCTTCCCGGTGCTGGGCGCGGGCATCATCCCGCTCGCCGCACCCGCCTTCTACGCCGACTTCCCCGCCTGGGCGCAGACCGTGCTCGGTTCCGGGATCAGCGCGGGAGCCCTCACCGCGGTCCTGCTCAACCTCTTCTTCCACCACCTCGGCACCCGCCCCGCCGCGGCACTCGAATCACCGTAGACCGTGTCGTCGGTGGAGGAGGGCCGGCTGCCGACGGCCGACGAGGACGCGGTGGCCCGTGCCACCCGCGGCGAGGCGCGGCGCCTCGCCGGGAACGCCGCCGGCTGACAACCGGCGCACAACCCGCAGACACGGCGGCCCGCTCGGGCCGCCCCACAGACTCCGGCCGGGGGGGACGGCCCCCGGCCGGATCCGAGCAGCCGCCGGGCTGCTCGGGAACCGCTTTCGGAACGTGGCCCAACGCCTCACGTCTCCGGGGCGGACGGCAATACCTGGGCGCAGTACCACAACTTCACAGGCCGAAATAACCGGAAAAACAGCGAAACACCCAGCAGGCAGAGCAAGCAAGTTCAGCCCCACCTCCCAGAAGCACGTGCCGCGCGACGGCACAGGAAAACGACCGGAGGAGCCGCAGTGGCCAACAAGCCCAGGTTCACCAGGCACGGCAGCACAGACAGCACCGCCAGCACCGACACCACCGACAAGGACCAGGCCCCCGAAGGGGCACCCGACACCCGGCGGGAGGGACCGGAGGGGACGCACCCCGTGGATGAGGCGCTTCCGCCGCTGAAGATGGCGACCAGCGGACTCCAGCATGTGGCCGCGATGTACGCGGGCGTCGTCGCACCCCCGCTGATCGTCGGCGCCGCGATCGGACTGTCCCCGACCGAACTCACCTTCCTCACCGGCGCCTGCCTCTTCACCGCGGGCCTCGCCACCTTCCTCCAGACCCTCGGCATCTGGAACATCGGCGCCCGGCTGCCCTTCGTCAACGGGGTGACCTTCGCCGGTGTCGCCCCCATGCTCGCCATCGTCTCCGTCACCAAGGACAAGGACGACGCGCTGCCGGTGATCTTCGGCGCGGTGATCGTGGCGGGGCTCCTCGGATTCATCGCCGCGCCCTTCTTCAGCAAGGCGGTCCGCTTCTTCCCGCCCGTCGTCACCGGCACCGTGATCACCCTCATCGGTGTCTCCCTGATGCCGGTGGCCTTCGGCTGGGCGCAGGGCCCGAACCAGAAAGCCCCTGACTACGGCTCGGGCACCAACCTCGGCCTGGCCGCGCTCACCCTGCTGGTGGTGATGCTGCTGCGCCGCTTCACCCGCGGCTTCGTCAAGCAGATCGCCGTACTGCTGGGCCTCGTCATCGGCACCGTCATCGCCATCCCGTTCGGCGTCACCGACTTCGGGCCGGTGGCCGAGGCCGACGTGGTGGGCTTCCCCACGCCGTTCCACTTCGGCGCACCGCAGTTCACCCTCGCCGCCATCGTGTCGATGTGCGTGGTGATGGTGGTGTCGATGACCGAGTCCACCGCCGACATGCTGGCCCTGGGCGAGATCGTGGAGCGGCCCGCGGACGAGAGGACCATCGCGGCCGGACTGCGCGCCGACACCCTTGGCACCGCGCTCAGCCCCGTCTTCAACGGCTTCATGTGCAGCGCCTTCGCGCAGAACATCGGCCTGGTGGCGATGACCAGGATCCGCAGCCGTTTCGTGGTGGCCGTGGGCGGTGGCTTCCTGGTGCTGATGGGCCTCTGCCCGATGGCCGCCTCGCTGATCGCCGTGGTGCCGCGGCCGGTGCTCGGCGGCGCCGGTGTGGTCCTCTTCGGCTCGGTCGCCGCCAGCGGTATCCAGACCCTGGCCCGGGCCGCTCTCGACCGGGACAACAACGTGCTGATCGTCGCGGTCTCGCTGGCCGTCGGCATCATCCCGATTGCCGAGCCCGACTTCTACCACGCCTTCCCCGAGCGGCTCCGCATCGTGCTGGACTCCGGAATCTCCACCGGCTGTGTGGTGGCCGTCCTGCTCAATCTGCTCTTCAACCACCTCGGCGCCCGGCGCCAGAAGGACGGCACGGTGGCCAACCCGATGGAGGACGGCAGCGACCTCGCCGGGACCCGCTCTCCGAACCACGCGACCGCGCACTGACCCGCGACCCGCACCCCAAGCGGCGACGCCCGTGGCCGGCCAGGGAGGCGGCGCTGTTGCGGGACCCGTCCGCCCCCACCGCCGGGGCGGGGAGGGGCGCCGGGTCCTGCCCGTGCGGCGGGG
>NZ_JBHVRR010000014.1:0-133289 GCF_042885635.1 Streptomyces sp. NPDC058045
CCCCTTGTCCAAGGGGCGCGGGGAACTGTGCGACAGCGGGCCGTCCGACGGCTACTCCTCGTCCGACGGATCCTCCTCGTCCCCGTCCTCCCGCGGTTCCGCGGGCCGCTCAGGCCGCCGCGTCCGGCTGCTGGGCGTGTCCCGCAGATACGACGCGCCACCGTCCGTCGCGTGCCCGCCCGGCGAGGGACCCCCGCCGTCCCGCCGCCGCAGATACCGCTCGAACTCGCGGGCGATGGCCTCGCCGGACGCCTCCGGAAGCTCCGCGGTGTCCCGCGCCTCCTCCAGCGTCTGCACATACTCGGCGACCTCGCTGTCCTCCGCCGCGAGCTGGTCCACGCCCAACTGCCAGGCCCGCGCGTCCTCCGGCAGCTCACCCAGCGGGATCCGTACGTCGATCAGATCCTCAAGACGGTTCAGCAGGGCCAGGGTGGCCTTCGGGTTCGGTGGCTGGGACACATAGTGCGGGACGGCCGCCCACAGGCTGACCGCCGGGACGCCGGCATGGGTGCAGGCCTCCTGGAGGATGCCGACGATGCCGGTCGGGCCTTCGTACTTGGTCTCCTCCAGGTCCATGGTGCGGGCCAGATCCGGATCGGAGGTGACGCCGCTGACCGGGACCGGCCGGGTGTGCGGGGTGTCGCCGAGCAGCGCGCCAAGGACCACCACCAGCTCCACCCCCAACTCATGTGCGAAGCCCAGCAGTTCGTTGCAGAACGAGCGCCAGCGCATCGATGGTTCGATACCGCGCACCAGCACCAGGTCCCGCGGTTTGTCGCCGCCGACCCGGACCACGGAGAGCCGCGTCGTCGGCCAGGTGATCTTGCGCACTCCGCCGTCCAGCCACACCGTGGGCCGGTTGACCTGGAAGTCGTAGTAGTCCTCCGCGTCCAGCGCCGCGAACACCTCGCCCTTCCACTCGCTGTCGAGATGCGCGACCGCGGTGGAAGCGGCGTCACCGGCATCGTTCCAGCCTTCGAACGCGGCCACCATGACCGGGTCGACCAGCTCGGGAACCCCCTCGAGCTCGATCACCCAGCGCCTCCTTCCGACGAGCCCTCGCGTACGACCCAACCTTACGGCGTGTGCGCGATCAGTCCCGGGGGTTCGTCATCGCCCCGTGAATCCGGTGGTGCGGCAAGGCGGTTGGGGCGGGATCACTTCTCCAGCAGCCGCCGCACCCCGGCCCGCACCTCGTCGCCGGCCAGGCCGCGGATGGTGAGCGTGGTACGGCGGCGCAGCACGTCGTCCGCGGTCTCGGCCCACTCGTGGTCCCGCGCGTACACCACCTGCGCCCAGATCTCCGGGGCGTCGGGGTGGATCCGCTCGGCCAGCTCGGGGCGCTCGTTGGCGAGGCGGGCGATGTCGAAGGCCAGCGAACCGTAGTGCGTGGCCAGATGCCGCGCGGTCTCCGGCGACATCCGCGGGCCGGGCGCGGGGTGGTCCACCAGCAGCCGGTGCGCCACCGCGCGCGGGCTGGCCACCCCGGGCAGGGGCAGCCGCCGCGGCAACCGCCCGATCGGCTCGAAGTCCTCGCCCAGCGGGTGGCCGGGCAGCGTCTCCAGCTTCTGCATCACGGTCCGCCCGATGTGCCGGAACGTGGTCCACTTGCCGCCGGCCACCGACAGCATCCCGCCGCGGCCCTCGGTGACGACGGTCTCCCGCTTCGCCTTGGAGGTGTCGCCCGGCCCGCCCGGCAGCACCCGCAGCCCGGCGAACGAGTAGGTGATCAGGTCCCGGGAGAGCTGCTGGTCGCGGACGGAGAAGGCGGCCTCGTCGAGAATCTGCGCGATGTCCTGCTCGGTGACCGCGACCTCGCCCGGCTCGCCCTCGTACTCCTCGTCGGTGGTGCCGAGCAGCAGCATGTCCTCCCAGGGGAGGGCGAAGGTGATGCGGTACTTGTCGATGGGCGTGGCCAGCGCCGCCTTCCACGGCGCGGTCCGCTTCAGCACCAGATGGGCGCCCTTGGACAGCCGTATCGACGGGTCGGCGCCCCGGTCCTCCATCCGGCGCAGGTGGTCCACCCAGGGGCCGGTGGCGTTGAGCACCAGGCGGGCGTCCACCCCGAACTCGTCGCCGTCGAGGCGGTCCCGCAGTTCGGCGCCGGTGACCCGGCCGCGGGTGAAGCGCAGCCCGGTGACCTCGGCGTGGTTCAGCACCACGGCACCCGCGTTGACCGCGGCCCGTACCGTCATCAGTGCCATCCGCGCGTCGTTCATCTGGTTGTCGCCGTAGACCGCGACCGCCTTCAGACCGTCGGTGCGCAGCTCCGGCACATCCTGCTGGGCCCGCGCCGGACTGAGCAGATGCCCGATGCCGTCCCCGAACGCGGAGAGCGCCGAGTACGCGAGGACACCCGCGCCGAGCTTGGCCGCGCCGTGCGGGCCGCCCTTGTAGACGGGCAGGTAGAAGGTGAGCGGATTGGCCAGGTGCGGGGCGACCTGGCGGGAGACGGCGCGCCGCTCGAAGTGGTTCTCCGCGACCAGCTTCACCGCACCGGTCTGGAGGTACCGCAGCCCGCCGTGCAGCAGCTTCGAGGACGCCGAGGAGGTGGCGCCGGCGAAGTCCCCGGAGTCCACCAGGGCCACCCTGAGCCCGGACTGCGCGGCGTGCCAGGCGGTGGAGATGCCCAGGATGCCGCCGCCGACCACCAGGAGGTCGTAGGTGGCGCGCGCCAACCGCTCCCGGGTCTCGGCGCGGCCCGGGTTGGCGCCGGCTGCCGGATGCGTGCCCAGTGCGGGAACGCGCTCAAGGGTGGTCATGGTGTTACTCCTTGTCGACTTGTCCGACTCGATCCGCCGGTCCGGCCGGGGCCCGGTGCGGGCCCCGGCCCGCCCGGTCAGTCCTCGTCGAGCCAGCCCATGGTCCGCTGTACGGCCTTGAGCCAGAGCTTGTACTCGCGCTCCCGGGTCTCCGCGTCCATGCGGGGCGTCCACTCGGCGGCCCGGCGCCAGTTGGCGCGCAGCGCCTCGGTGTCCGGCCAGAAGCCGACGGCGAGGCCGGCGGCGTAGGCCGCGCCGAGGCAGGTCGTCTCCGCGACCATGGGCCGCACCACGGGCGCGTCCAGGACGTCGGAGAGGGTCTGCATCAGCAGGTTGTTGGAGGTCATGCCGCCGTCCACCTTGAGGGCGGTCAGCTCGACCCCGGAGTCCTTCGTCATGGCGTCGGCGATCTCCCGCGTCTGCCAGGCGGTGGCCTCCAGCACGGCCCGCGCGATGTGCGCCTTGGTGACGTACCGGGTCAGACCGGCGATCACCCCGCGCGCGTCGGAGTGCCAGTACGGGGCGAAGAGGCCGGAGAAGGCCGGTACGAAGTAGGCGCCGCCGTTGTCCTCGACGGAGGAGGCGAGGGTCTCGATCTCGGCGGCGGAGTTGATCAGGCCCATCTGGTCCCGCATCCACTGCACCAGCGCACCGGTGACCGCGATGGAGCCCTCCAGCGCGTAGACCGGCTTCTGCTCGCCGATCTGGTAGCCGACCGTGGTGATCAGGCCCGAGTAGGAGTTGATGGCCTTGTCACCGGTGTTGATCAGCATGAACGTGCCGGTGCCGTAGGTGGACTTGGCCTCGCCCTCCGCGTAGCAGGTCTGGCCGAAGAGGGCGGCCTGCTGGTCGCCGAGGGCGGAGGCGACGGGGATGCCGCCGAGGGTCTCGCCGAGGCGGCCGCCGGTGATCTCGCCGTACACCTCGGCCGAGGAGCGGATCTCCGGGAGCATCTGCATGGGCACGCCGATGGACGAGCAGATCTTCTCGTCCCAGGTCATGGTGTGCAGGTTCATCAGGAGGGTGCGGGAGGCGTTGGTGACGTCGGTGACGTGGTGGCCGCCGTTGACTCCGCCGGTGAGGTTCCAGATGACCCAGGAGTCCATGGTGCCGAAGAGGATGTCCCCGGCCTCGGCGCGCTCCTGGAGCCCCGGCACGTTGTCCAGGAGCCAGCGGGCCTTGGGCCCGGCGAAGTAGGAGGCGAGGGGCAGGCCGGTCTCGCGGCGGAAGCGGTCCTGGCCGACGTTGCGCCCGAGTTCCTTGCAGAGCGCGTCGGTGCGGGTGTCCTGCCAGACGATGGCGTTGTGCACCGGCTCGCCGGTGTTCTTGTCCCAGAGCAGCGTGGTCTCACGCTGGTTGGTGATGCCGATGGCCTTGATGTCGTCGCGGGTGATGCCGGCCTTCTCGATGGCGCCGACGACCACGGCCTGGACGTTGGTCCAGATCTCGTTGGCGTCGTGCTCCACCCAGCCGGGCTTCGGCAGGATCTGCTCGTGCTCGCGCTGGTCGACGGAGACGATGCGGCCGTCCCGGTCGAAGACGATGCACCGGCTGGAGGTGGTGCCCTGGTCGATGGCTGCGATGAACGGCCCGGTGCCGTGCGAGTGGGCTGCGGGGCTGGTTGCGTCGGTCACGGTGTGCTCCAGAGTCTGTTCGTTGGCGTCTGCGCGGAGGTGTACGGCGGGGTGCCGCGTACGGCGCTACCGGCCGGGTGCACGTTCAGGCGAACGTGAGGTTGTAGAACCCGGCCGCGAGGGCGCCGCCGATGAGCGGTCCCACCACGGGTATCCACGCATAGCTCCAGTCAGACCCACCCTTGTTCGGCAGTGGCAGCAGCGCATGTACGATGCGCGGCCCGAGGTCGCGCACCGGGTTGATGGCGTACCCCGTCGGACCGCCCAGGGAGAGGCCGATACCGACCACGACCAGCGAGGTGATCAGCGCACCGAGCGTGCCGAGGCCGTCGCCGTCGGCGTTGAGGCCCTGGGTGAGGATCGCGATGACCAGCACGAAGGTGGCGATGACCTCGGTCAGCACGTTCTGCCAGGTGTTCCGGATCTCGGGGCCGGTGGAGAAGACGCCGAGCACCGGTCCGGCCTTGGGCGCCGCCTTCTGGTCGACCATCCCCTCCTCGGCCGGCAGCTCGGCCAGGACCTCCGGGTCCTTGAGGTGCGCCTGGAACTGGCCGTAGTACGTGAGCCAGACGAGTACCGCGCCGATCATCGCGCCGAAGAGCTCCGAGACCAGGTAGAGCGGGACGTCGCTCCACTTGGTGCCGCCCTCGATGGCCAGGCCGATGGTGAGCGCCGGATTGAGGTGGGCGCCGGAGAGCCCGCCGGCCAGATAGGCGCCGGTGAGCACGGCGAAGCCCCACCCGAAGGTGATGGCCAGCCAGCCGGCGCCGTGCGCCTTGGAGCGCTTGAAGGTGACGGCGGCGCAGACACCGCCGCCCAGCAGGGTGAGAAGGGCGGTACCTACGGTCTCGCCGATGAAGATGTCGGAGCTGGACACCCGCGACTCCTTTGTCCTTCGTCCAGGGGAAGGCGAACCCCGGGTCCCTCCGGTGGTCCGCGCCCTCGGTGAGGGCGGTTCCCGGCCCATGGCGTTGTCGCAATGTAGCGTGTATTGCCGTTTGGTGTTCGACAATGCCGACCGATGGACGCGAGTCTTTCGTTCCCTCCGGTGGTGAGTCAAGGGTGGAAGCACCCAAAGTCCGATCGTTACCGATCCCCGAGCCGGTCAAAACGTGGCCCTGGTCAGTCGCGTCTTGACAACCCGCGCCGCCCGGTCTCCAGGGCCGCACCCCGGACACGGGGAACCGGCGCCTCCGGCGCGCGTGGGCGCAGAGCGCGGGACGGGGGCGCGGGACGGAGGTCGCGGGCGGGGTGCGGATGCCGGCGGCACTCGGGAACGCCGCGTACGGGCGCCGCGCGGGGAGGCGCCGGGCGGGCGTGCGTCAGAAGCGCTGGGCGCCCAGGTCCCGGGAGACGGAGCGGGCGCAGTCCCGTACCGCGGCGATCAGTTCCGGGCGCAGCTCGCCGTCCCGGCAGACCCGCTCCACGGCGCCGGTGACGCCGACCGCGCCGACCGGCATCCGGCGCCGGTCGTGGATGGGGGCGGCGATCGAGGCCACGCCCTCCCAGGTCTCCTCCACATCGGCCGCGTAGCCGCGCGCCCTGGTCAGATCGAGCACCTGCTCCAGATCGCCCAGGCCCGCCACGGTGCGTGCGGTGAACGTCTTCCGCTCCGCCTCCACGACCTCGCTGTGCGCCACCGGGTCGTAGGCGCAGAGCACCTTGCCGAGGGCGGTGCTGTGCAGCGGCTGCATCGCGCCGACCTCCAGCACCTGCCGGCTGTCGTCCGGCCGGAAGACGTGGTGCACGACCAGGACGCCCTGCTGGTGGAGCACGCCCAGATAGGCGCTCTCGCCGCTGGAGCGGGCCAGGTCGTCGGTCCAGACGAGGGCGCGGGCCCGCAACTCGTGCACATCGAGGTAGCTGTTGCCCAGGCGCAGCAGTTCGGCGCCCAACTGGTAGCGCCCGGAGGCCGGGTCCTGCTCGACGAAGCCCTCGTCGTGCAGGGTGCGCAGGATGCCGTGCGCGGTGCCTTTGGCCAGGCCCAGCGAGGAGGCGATGTCCGACAGGCCGAGCCGTCGCTCGCCGCCCGCCAGCAGCCGCAGCATCGCGGCTGCCCGTTCGAGCGACTGGATGTTCCGTGCCATCGCCGCTCCCACCTCCGTCCCCCGGCCGTCCCGGCCTCCAGGCCGACCGTTCACACCTGAATTCCGGCCGCGTTCGACAATGCTGAACACTATCGGTCGTTGCCGACCTCGTACCAAACCCATGCCGCCGGAGCGTCGCTCTCCGGCCACCGACGGGAAGGTACGCCAAGCCCGTCCGACCGGTGGACGCCCCCACCGCGGAAACAGCCCGCCCGGCTACCCTGGCCGGGTGCGGATCCCCCAGGACTCCGCAAAGCCGACAGCCGTCGCATCCCAGGGAGCACTCTCATGGCCTCGCTGCCGACCCCGTCCACCGCGCCCGCCGACAGCCCCGGCAGGACCGCCGCCCTCCGTGCGGCGCTCGCCGGCCGGGTGGTGGTGGCCGACGGTGCGATGGGCACCATGCTCCAGGCGCAGGACCCCACCCTGGACGACTTCCAGCAGCTCGAAGGCTGCAACGAGATCCTCAACATCACCCGCCCCGACATCGTCCGCTCCGTCCACGGCGAGTACCTCGCGGTGGGCGTCGACTGCATCGAGACGAACACCTTCGGCGCGAACCACACCGCGCTGGGCGAGTACGAGGTCTCCGACCGCATCTTCGAACTCTCCGAGGCCGGAGCCCGGATCGCCCGCGAGGCCACCGACGAGTACACCGCCGGGGACGGCAGGCTGCGCTGGGTCCTCGGCTCCATCGGCCCCGGCACCAAGCTCCCCACCCTCGGCCATATCGACTACGGCACCCTGCGCGACGGTTTCCAGGCCAACGCGGAGGGACTGATCGCCGGCGGTGCGGACGCGCTGCTGGTGGAGACCACCCAGGACCTGCTCCAGACCAAGGCCGCCCTGCTCGGTGCCCGCCGCGCCATCGAGGCGGCCGGCAGCGGCCAGCCTCTGCTGTGCTCGCTGGCCTTCGAAACCACCGGCACCATGCTGCTCGGCTCCGAGATCGGCGCCGCCCTGGCCGCCCTGGAGCCGCTCGGCGTCGACCTGATCGGCCTGAACTGCTCCACCGGACCGGCCGAGATGAGCGAGCACCTCCGCTTCCTCGCCCGGCACTCCCGCATCCCGCTGCTCTGTATGCCCAACGCCGGACTGCCCGTACTGACCAAGGACGGCGCCCACTTCCCGCTGGACCCGCAGGGCCTGGCCGACGCCCAGCAGAACTTCGTACGGGACTACGGGCTGTCCCTGGTCGGCGGGTGCTGCGGTACGACGCCCGAGCATCTGCGCCAGTTGGTGGAGCGGGTGCGGGGTGTCACGCCGCCGGAGCGCTCCCCGCAGCCCGAACCCGGCGCCTCCTCGCTCTACCAGGCCGTGCCGTTCCGGCAGGACACCTCCTATCTGGCCATCGGCGAGCGGACCAACGCCAACGGCTCGAAGAAGTTCCGCACCGCCATGCTGGAGGGCCGCTGGGAGGACTGCGTCGAGATCGCCCGGGAGCAGATCCGGGAGGGCGCCCATCTGCTCGACCTGTGTGTGGACTACGTGGGCCGGGACGGCGTCGCCGATATGCGGGAGCTGGCCGGGCGCTTCGCCACCGCGTCCACCCTGCCGATCGTGCTGGACTCCACCGAGGTCGGTGTACTGCGCGCCGGGCTGGAGAAGCTGGGCGGCCGGGCCGTCATCAACTCGGTCAACTACGAGGACGGGGACGGGCCCGAGTCGCGCTTCGCGCAGGTGACCGCGCTGGCCGTGGAGCACGGGGCGGCGCTGATCGCCCTCACCATCGACGAGGAGGGCCAGGCGCGCACCGCCGAGCACAAGGTGGCGATCGCCGAGCGCCTCATCGCCGACCTGACCGGCAACTGGGGCGTGCTGGAGTCGGACATCCTGATCGACTGCCTGACCTTCACCATCTGCACCGGCCAGGAGGAGTCCCGCAAGGACGGGGTGGCCACCATCGAGGCGATCCGCGAGCTGAAGAAGCGGCACCCCGAGGTGCAGACCACCCTCGGCCTGTCCAACATCTCCTTCGGGCTGAACCCCGCGGCGCGCATCGTCCTCAACTCGGTCTTCCTGGACGAGTGCGTCAAGGCCGGTCTGGACTCGGCCATCGTGCACGCCTCCAAGATCCTCCCGATCGCCCGCTTCGACGAGGAGCAGGTCACCGTCGCACGCGACCTGGTCTACGACCGGCGGCGCGAGGGCTACGACCCCCTTCAGAAGCTGATGGAGCTCTTCGAGGGCGCCACCGCGAAGTCCCTGAAGGCGGGCAAGGCCGAGGAGTTGGCCGCGCTGCCGCTGGACGAACGGCTGAAGCGGCGCATCATCGACGGCGAGAAGAACGGCCTGGAGGACGATCTGGCCGAGGCGCTCCAGACCCGCAAGGCCCTCGACATCGTCAACGACACCCTGCTCGACGGCATGAAGGTGGTCGGCGAACTCTTCGGATCCGGCCAGATGCAACTGCCGTTCGTGCTCCAGTCCGCCGAGGTGATGAAGAGCGCGGTGGCCTATCTGGAGCCGTACATGGAGAAGGCCGAGGGCGAGGAGGGCAAGGGCACCATCGTGCTGGCCACCGTCCGCGGTGATGTTCACGACATCGGCAAGAATCTGGTCGACATCATCCTGTCCAACAACGGCTACAACGTGGTCAATCTGGGCATCAAGCAGCCGGTTTCAGCCATTCTCGACGCGGCCGAGGAGCACCGGGCCGATGTCATCGGCATGTCCGGGCTGCTGGTCAAGTCCACCGTGATCATGAAGGAGAACCTGGAGGAGCTGAACCAGCGCGGCCTCTCCGCCGACTTCCCGGTGATCCTCGGCGGAGCCGCCCTCACCCGCGCCTATGTCGAGCAGGACCTGCACGAGCTGTACCAGGGCGAAGTCCGGTACGCCCGGGACGCGTTCGAGGGGCTGCGGCTGATGGACGCGCTGGTCGCCGTCAAGCGCGGAGTGCCCGGCGCCACCCTGCCCGAGCTGCGGCAGCGGCGGGTGCGGGCGGCCACCCCCGAGGTCGAGGACCGCCCCGAGGAGGGCACCGTCCGCTCCGACGTCGCCACCGACAACCCGGTCCCCGAGCCCCCGTTCCGCGGCACCCGGGTCAGCAAGGGCATCCCGCTCAAGGAGTACGCGTCCTGGCTGGACGAGGGCGCCCTCTTCAAGGGCCAGTGGGGGCTGAAGCAGTCCCGCACCGGCGACGGGCCCACCTACGAGGAGCTGGTCGAGACCGAGGGGCGGCCCCGGCTGCGCGGCTGGCTGGACCGGCTCCAGACGGACAACCTGCTCGAAGCGGCCGTGGTGCACGGCTACTTCCCCTGCGTCTCCAAGGGCGACGACCTGATCGTCCTGGACGACGAGGGCAATGAGCGGACCCGCTTCACCTTCCCCCGCCAGCGCCGCGGCCGCCGCCTCTGCCTGGCCGACTTCTTCCGCCCCGAGGAGTCCGGCGAGATCGATGTGGTGGGCTTCCAGGTGGTGACCGTCGGCTCCCGGATCGGGGAGGCCACCGCCGAGTTGTTCGCCGCCGACTCCTACCGCGACTACCTCGAACTGCACGGCCTGTCCGTGCAGTTGGCCGAGGCGCTGGCCGAGTACTGGCACGCCCGGGTGCGCGCCGAGCTGGGCTTCGGCGGGGAGGACCCACAGGCCATGGAGGACATGTTCGCCCTGAAGTACCGGGGCGCCCGCTTCTCACTGGGCTACGGGGCCTGCCCCGAGCTGGAGGACCGGGCCAAGATCGCCGAGCTGCTGCGACCGGAGCGGATCGGCGTGCACCTCTCGGAGGAGTTCCAGCTCCACCCCGAGCAGTCCACCGACGCCATCGTCATCCACCACCCCGAGGCCAAGTACTTCAACGCCCGCTGACCGCGGGCGTCGACGTACCGGCCGACCGCCCCCGGGCCGCTCCGCGGGCGGGCCGATGCGGTGGGACGTACACTGGTCGGTCCAGTGCAGGCCGGCTGCCTTCCTGCCACCAGGGAGGCAGCCGGCCTTCTCGTCCCTTCACGGAGGTGCGCCGGATGACCAGTACGGTCCCCGCTGTCGGAACCCGAACGGCCGACGGGTCCACCCTTCAGGCCGTGCTGCTCGACATGGACGGCACCCTCGTGGACACCGAGGGCTTCTGGTGGGAGGCCGAGGTCGAGGTGTTCGCCCGGCTCGGCCACGCCCTGGACGAGGCCTGGCGGGAGGTGGTCGTGGGCGGGCCGATGAGCCGCAGCGCCGGCTTCCTGCTGGAGTCGACGGGCGCCAACGTCACCGTCGAGGAGCTGACCGTACTGCTCAACGAGGGCTTCGAGCGCCGTATCGGCCGGGCGCTGCCGCTGATGCCGGGGGCCGCCCGGCTGCTGGGCGAGCTGGCCGAGCACCGGGTGCCCACCGCGCTGGTCTCCGCCTCGCACCGGCGGATCATCGACCGGGTACTGATCTCGCTCGGCCCGCAGCACTTCACCATGACCGTGGCCGGCGACGAGGTGGAGCGCACCAAGCCGCACCCCGACCCGTACCTTCTGGCCGCCGAGGGGCTCGGGGTGGACCCGGCGCGGTGTGCGGTGGTGGAGGACACCGCGACCGGGGTCGCGGCGGGGGAGGCGGCGGGCTGCCGGGTGGTGGCGGTGCCGTCCGTGGCGCCGATCCCGGCGACGCCGCACCGCACCGTGGTCTCCTCGCTGGAGGACGTCGACCTGCCCTTTCTGCACGGTCTGATGACGCGTCGGCCGCGGCGCTGAGCGGGTGTGCTGACCCGTTCGGTGTGGCTGAAAACCGATGCCTCGCCCGAAGTTTCAACTGTGAGATTGCTCACAGGAGTTGGAGGCGGTGCGGCTGGACGCACCGCACATGTGAAGAGGGTGTGCCGCGACCTTGTGTCCCGATTGCGGCACCGGTGCGCGAAAGCTTCCCGCGCTGGGTCACCGGAACGCTCATGCCTGGTCGCACTCCGTGACCAAGCGCAGGCCCCGGCCGCCTGAAGCCCCAACATGCGTGCGCACTAACCTCGTTGCCAGAAACCGCACCCCTACCCGCGCCCGCGCTCCCTCGGCAGAACCGGCCGACCGGTACCGGGATCGAACGAGCTCTGGAGAACGTCGAGCATGAACCGCAAGACCTTGGTGTTGCCAGCCGTGATCGGCCTGCTCGCCCCCGTGCTCGCCGCCTGCGGCGCCACGGGCACCGGCAACCAGGGCGACGGCGCGATAGTAGTCGGAACCACCGACCCGTTCTCCGTCTCGAAGGAGGAGCCGGCCCCCTTCGACCCCGCCTACGCCTACGACGCCGGCTCCTGGAACCTGCTGCGGCAGACCGTGCAGACACTGGTCGCGCTGCCCCGCGGCGGCGGCGAGCCGATACCCGAGGCCGCCCGGAAGTGCGGCTTCACCGACACCGGCAACGAGCGCTACGCCTGCACCCTCCGCGACGGCCTCCGCTTCGCCAACGGCAAGGAGATCACCGCGGCCGAGGTGAAGTACTCCATCGAGCGGGTGCTGCGCATCAACGCCGACAGCGGCACGGCGGGGCTGCTCTCCAGCATCGACACCGTGGAGACCGACGGCAGTTCCCGGGTCGTCTTCCACCTCAAGACGCCCGACGCGACCTTCCCGTACAAGCTGGCCACCCCCGTCGCCGGCATCGTCTCGCCCGACGACTACCCGAAGAACAAGCTCCGCACCGGCTTCCACCTCGACGGCTCCGGGCCCTACACCGTCGACCTGAAGTCCGACGGCGAGGTCCTGACCAAGGCCGTCTTCAGCAAGAACTCCAACTACAAGGGCGAGTTGGGGCCGAAGGCCGACCATGTCGAGGTGCGGTCCTTCCCGGACGACGCGGCCGGCATGGGCAAGGCGCTCGCCAAGGGCGACATCGACGTGATGGGACGCACCCTCTCGCCCGAACTGGTACGGAAGTACTCGGACTCCCCGGGCAAGGACATCAACCTCATCGAGTCGCACGGGCTGGAGATCCGCTACCTCGGTTTCAACACCAGCGCCCCCGGCGTGCGCAACAAGGCCGTCCGCCAGGCCATGGCCCAGGTGGTGGACCGCGGCGCCCTGGTCGACAAGGTCTACGGCGAGATGGCCGAGCCGCTCTACTCGCTGGTGCCGGCCACCGTCATCGGGCACGCCAACGCCTTCTTCAACACCTACGGCAACCCCAGCACCCCCAAAGCCCGCGGCATCCTCCAGAAGGCCGGCATCACCACCCCGGTCAAGCTGACCCTGAACTACACCACCGACCACTACGGTCCGGCCACCAAGAAGGAGTTCGAGGAGCTGAAGCGGCAGCTCAACGCCAGCGGCCTGTTCAAGGTGGACATCAAGGGCGCCGCCTGGAGCAAGTACCGCGCCGCCGAACTCAAGGGCCGCTACGAGGTGTACGGCATGGGCTGGTTCCCCGACTTCCCCGACCCGGACAACTTCGTCGCCCCCTTCCTCGACAAGGGCAACTTCCTCAACTCGCCCTACACCAACAACGACATCCGCCACAAGCTGATCCCCCAGTCGCGGCGCGAGGCCGACCGGGCCACCGCCACCAAGAGCCTCACCAGGATCCAGGACCTCGTCGCCCAGGACGTGCCCGTACTGCCGCTCTGGCAGGGCAAGCAGTACGTCGCCGCCCGCAACGAGATCCAGGGCGCCGAATGGGCCCTGGACTCCTCCTCCAACCTCCAGCTCTGGGAACTGCGCCGAGGCGTCAGCGGCTGACCCGGGCCACCGCGGCCGGACACCGGACGGCGGGGCGCCCCACCAGGGAGCGCCCCGCCGTCCGCCGTACCACCGCGCCTACTGCGCCCCCGGCCGCACCAGCCCGCTCTCATACGCGTACACCGCGGCCTGCACCCGGTCCCGCAGGCCCAACTTCGTGAGCACATGGCCCACATGGGTCTTCACCGTCGTCTCGCTGACGAACAGGTCCGCCGCGATCTCCGCGTTCGACAGGCCGCGCGCCACCAGCTTGAGCACCTCCACCTCACGCTCGGTCAGCGCGCCCAGCGTGTCCGGCACCGGCTCCTCGCCCGAGGGCAGATGCCCCGCGTACTTGTCCAGCAGCCGGCGGGTGATGCTCGGGGCCAGCATCGCCTCACCGGCGGCCACCACCCGGATCGCCTGCACCAGCTCGTCCGCCGGCGCGTCCTTGAGCAGGAAGCCGCTGGCACCGGCGCGCAGCGCCTCCACCACGTACTCGTCCAGATCGAAGGTCGTCAGCACCAGCACCTTCGCCGGGCCGTCCCGGCCGGGGCCGGTGATCTGCCGGGTGGCCTCCACACCGTCCATCCGCGGCATCCGGATGTCCATCAGCACCACATCGGGCTGGAGCGCACGCACCTGGTCGAGGGCCTGGAGGCCGTCCCCGGCCTCGCCCACGACCGCGATGTCCTGCTCGGCCTCCAGGATCATCCGGAAGCCGGTGCGCAGCAGGGGCTGGTCGTCGACCAGTAGGACGCGGATGGCCACGTGACTCTCCTTCGGCTAGGCCGTGTCGTTTGGATCTCCGTGGAGCAAGGAGCGGGGTCTGGTGCGTGCTCTCGGCGTGCCGGTTGGAAGTCCTCGTAGCGGAGCTACTTGGACGCCAAGCGGCAGGTGCTCGCCGAGTACGAGCAGGTTGGAAGTCCTCGTAGCGGAGCTACTTGGGCTTTCGGCCGGTGCGGCGAGTGGGGCACCTCCCAGCGGTAGCTGGGGGAGCGTGCCAGTTCCTGCGACGCCGCGGAGATCCAAACGATACGGCCTAGTGCGCGCCCATTCTGCCCTGCGGACCCGGCTCCCCCCGAGGCGGCCCGACGGGGAGAACGGCGGGAGCCACCGGCAGCGGATAGGGCGGGGGAGTACCGCCGAACTCCGGGCACACCGCGCGGTGATCGCACCAGCCGCAGAGCTTGGTGCGGCGCGGCCGCCAGTCCCCGGACTCGGTCGCCGAGCGGATCGCCTCCCACAGCGCGGCCAGCTTCCGCTCCACCGCCTCCAGATCCGCCGGCACCGGGTCGTACGTCACCACATCGCCGCTGCCGAGATACACCAACTGCAGCCGCCGCGGCACCACTTGCCTCAGCCGCCACACCACCAGCGCGTAGAACTTCATCTGGAACAGCGCACCCTGCGCGTACTCGGGGCGCGGGGCCTTGCCCGTCTTGTAGTCGACGATGCGGACCTCGCCGGTGGGCGCCACATCCACCCGGTCGATGATGCCGCGCAGCCGCAGCCCCGAGGACAGCTCCGTCTCCACGAACAACTCCCGCTCGGCGGGCTCCAGTCGGGTCGGATCCTCCAGCGAGAACCAGCGCTCCACCAGCGCCTCCGCCTCCGCCAGCCACCGCGCCAACCGCTCGGCGGGCTCCTCGCCCTCCCCCTGCCCGGCCTCCGCCGCGGCGAACAGCTCCTCCAGCTCGGGCCGGGCCGCCCGCAGCCTGTCCCACTGCCCCGGCAGCATCGCCTTGGCCAGCGGAGCCGTACGCTCCGCCGCCGGTACGTCGAAGAGGCGCTCCAGCACCGCATGGACGAGCGTGCCCCGGGTGGCCGCCTCGCTCGGCTTCTCCGGCAGCCGGTCGATCACCCGGAAGCGGTAGAGCAGGGGGCACTGCATGAAATCACTCGCCCGCGACGGGGACAGCGAGGCGGGCGGCGCGGGCGGACGGCCCCCGCCCGGCCCCCTGCCCGCCGCCTCACCCGCAGGCCGCGCCCCGGACTCCCGCCGCTGCTCGCCGGCCCCGCCGTCCGTGCCGGTCACCCCACCCGTACTCGTCTCCATGACCCCAGACCCTACGGCGCCGCACTGACACCCGGCCGCATACCATCGACGGCAGACCCGCTCGCCCTGCATGATCAGGAGCGAGGACTGCTTCGACCGAGGGGACCGAGGGCAACGTGGACGAGAGCGGCGGCAGCGGGCAGCCGCGGTCCGGTGACGGCAGCGCGGGCGACCCCCGCGGCTCGGCACCGCGCCCGCACGCCGAGGACCACCCCGCCACCGGCGCCCACCCGGCCCCGGACGAGCCCGGAACGGATCCGGTTGCCCCGGAATCTGATGGTCCGGAGGCGGGCGACCCCGGGGAGCGGACGGCGGAGCCGGTCGGACCGGCGGAGGGGAAGCGGCCCGAGCCGGATGAGTCCGTGTCGGACGCACCCGAGCCGGACGCCCCCGATTCCGGCCAGCCCGACCCGGACGGATCCGAGCGGCGCCAACCCGGGGCGGGCAAGCCTCAGTTGAACGAACGTGAGCAGGGGGAACGGGAAGAACCGGCGAGTCCGGCGGGGGCGGCGGAGAGGCCGGAGGACGCGGCCGCCGACCCCGCACCCGACGCCCCTGACCCCGACCCCGCCGGGTCGACGCCCGACCCTGACGACCCCGACCCCGACCCCGCCGACCGCCCCTCCCACCCCCGGCAGAAACAGCCCCCCGCCGGGCGGACGCCCGCGCACACACCCGGGGGCGGTCCGCAGCCCGACGGCGGAAAGGGCGGGGGCAAGCAGGACGGCAAGTCCGCGCCCGGTGGCGGCATCCTGATGGGCCGCCCGTTCGGGGTGCCCGTCTACGTGGCCCCGAGCTGGTTCCTCGTCGCCGCCCTCATCACCTGGGTGTTCGGCGGGCAGTTGGAGCGTGTGCTGCCGCATCTGGGCGCCGCCCGCTATCTCGTCGCCCTCTTCTTCGCGGTCGCCTTCTACGCCTCTGTCCTCGTCCACGAACTGGCGCACACCGTCGTCGCGCTGCGCTACAAGCTGCCGGTGCGGCGGATCCAGTTGCAGTTCTTCGGCGGGGTCTCCGAGATCGAGAAGGAGTCCGAGAGCCCGGGCCGCGAGTTCCTGCTCGCCTTCGTCGGACCGCTGCTCTCCCTCGTCCTCGCCGCCGTCTTCTACGGCTCCATGCGCGCGGTGGAACGCGGTTCCGTACCGGGTGTCCTGCTCGCCGGCCTGATGATCTCCAACCTGCTGGTCGCCGCGTTCAACCTGCTCCCCGGTCTGCCCCTGGACGGCGGCCGGATGCTCCGCGCCGTCGTCTGGAAGATCACCGGCCGGCCGATGGCGGGCACCGTGGCCGCCGCCTGGGTGGGCCGCGCGCTCGCCGTCTCCGTACTGATCGGCCTGCCGCTGGCCACCTCCTCCGACACCTTCGGCGGCAACCAGGGCGGCACCAGCGGCTTCGACACCGTCACCAACGCCCTGCTCGCCGCCATCCTCGCCGCCATCATCTGGACCGGCGCCGGCAACAGCCTCCGGATGGCCCGGCTCCGCGAACACCTCCCCGAGCTGCGCGCCCGCACCCTGACCCGCCGCGCCGTCCCCGTCACCGCCGACACCCCGCTCTCCGAGGCCCTGCGCCGCGCCAACGCCTCCGGTGCCCGCGCCCTGGTCGTCGTCGACCCGGACGGCGAGCCCCGCGCCCTGGTCCGGGAGGCGGGCATCGTCGGCGTCCCGGAGCACCGCAGGCCGTGGGTCGCGGTCGGCTCCCTCGCCCAGGACCTCACCGAGGGCATGAGGGTCTCCGCCGAGTTGGCCGGCGAGGAACTGCTCGACTTCCTGCGCACCACCCCCGCCTCCGAGTACCTGGTGGTGGAGGAGTCCGGGGAGATCTACGGGGTGCTCTCGGCGGCGGATGTCGAGCGTGCCTTCGTCAAGGCGATGGCCCGGCCCAGCTGAGCCGCGGCGCCGGGCCGGGGCCTGCCTCCCGCGGTCCGGCGCACCCGCGGGGGACCGGTAGGCTGGGCACATGTCCGAACCGACCGGTGCCGCCCGCAGGCGCGGGCCCTTCAAGGTCGGGGACCAGGTCCAGCTCACCGACCCCAAGGGTCGCCACTACACGTTCACGCTTGAGGCCGGGAAAAGCTTCCACACCCACAAGGGCTCCTTCCCTCACGACGAACTGATCGGCTCCCCCGAGGGCAGCGTTGTCCGCACCACCGGAAACGTCGCCTACCTCGCGCTGCGCCCCCTGCTCCCCGACTACGTCCTGTCCATGCCCCGCGGCGCCGCCGTGGTCTACCCCAAGGACGCGGGGCAGGTGCTGGCCTTCGCCGACATCTTCCCCGGCGCCCGGGTCGTCGAGGCCGGGGTGGGCTCCGGTTCGCTGAGCAGCTTCCTGCTCCGCGCCGTCGGCGACCAGGGGATGCTGCACTCCTACGAGCGGCGGCAGGACTTCGCCGACATCGCCCGGCAGAACGTGGAGCGCTACTTCGGCGCCCCGCACCCGGCCTGGCAGTTGACCGTCGGCGACCTCCAGGACAACCTCTCCGACACCGAGGTCGACCGGGTCATCCTCGACATGCTCGCCCCCTGGGAGTGCCTGGACGCCGTCTCCAAGGCACTGGTCCCCGGCGGGATCCTGTGCAGCTATGTCGCCACCACCACCCAGCTCGCCCGGACCGTCGAGTCCATCCGGGAGCTCGGCTGCTTCAACGAGCCGACCGCCTGGGAGTCGATGATCCGCAACTGGCACATCGAGGGCCTCGCCGTCCGCCCCGACCACCGCATGATCGGGCACACCGGCTTCCTGCTCACCGCCCGCCGCCTCGCCGACGGAGTGGAGCCCCCGATGCGCCGCCGCCGCCCCTCCAAGGGCGCCTACGGCGAGGACTACGCGGGCCCCAACGCCGAAGGCGGCACGCCTCGTTGACGGCGCCCCACAACAGGACGTAGTCGCTCAAAGCAGACAACTCCCCGCTGGCGCCGCCGAGTTCCCCCAACATCCCGGGAACTCGGCGGCGTCAGCCGTACGTTGACGTCTCGGCAGCTCATCACGCCCCGGCGTTCCCACGCCCTGTGAGGTGTGACACCATACTGGCCACCCCCCGCCGGTACGCCCCTCGCAGGAGACGGTTCCAGTGCAGCAACCCGTCGTCCCCGAACTCGCCCACACCACCCCCCGGCCCATCCACTGGGTGGCCACCGCCGCCGCACTCGCCGCGGTCCTCGCCGCCTCCTCGTTCCTGCAGCCCGACTCGGCCACCGCGCAGGCCCACGACGTGCACGCCAGAACGGCGCCCACCACCGCCGCGGCCCCCGACGCCGAGGCCGCCACCTACCCCATCGAATGCGGCGGCGCCAAGACCCTGGTCCAGCACAGCGCCACCGGCGACCTGGACGGCGACCACCGCCCCGAGACCGTCGCCGTCGTCCGCTGCGACGCGGGCTCCGGCACCCCGCCCGACGGCGTCTACGTACTGACCGCCCCGGCCGGCGGCAAGCCCCGCACGGTGGCCACCCTGATAGATCCCAAGGACCGCTTCACCGTCACCGAACTCGCCATACGCCAGGGCTCCGTCAACGCGACCCTGCTCGGATACTCCTCACCGGACGTTCCGTCCTGCTGCCCGGACCAGAAGCAGGACACCAACTGGCGCTGGCAGAACGGTGCCTTCCAGCGCTCCGAGGGGAACCAGGCGCGCGGCGTCTGACGCCCCGGACGGCGACGGCCGACTCGAACCGTGCTCACTCAGCGCGACAAAACAGCTACTTCCAGCCATCGTTGAGGCGTCGCACCCGTACTCGTTCGCCCCGGGCGTAACTCCCGTTCCGGTGAACGGTCACTCCGCGTCAGGCCCGTAGACCTCCACGCGGTCGGCCACCCGCCGCACATGGATGCAGTCGCCCGGACACTCCACGGCGGAGTCGCGTACCTCGGTGAGAAGCGGCAGCGGAACCGGCGCCGTCGCACCCGGTTCCTGGAGCAACTCGTCGGCGGAGCTCTTCACATAGGCCAGACCGTCGATGTCCAGCTCGAACACCTCGGGCGCGTACTGCGCGCAGATCCCGTCGCCGGTGCAGAGATCCTGGTCGATCCACACCTCAAGAGCGGCCTCACCGCCGGTGCCCGGTACGTCTTCTCCGGTCTCCTGCTGAACGCTCATGTCTCCTGCCGGGTACGGCGCCGGGTGTGCCCGCCGCCGCAGCAAGTCGGGCCAACCCTGACGGGTGTTGGAGGTGCCGACCCTACAACCGACCGGCAATGGATGTTGTTCCGATGCAGTTCGGTGGGTATTCCCCTGGCGTGAGCGAGGGCCAGAGGTGAAGATCGGACACACCTCCGGGTCTTTGTGATCTAGGGGTTTCAATCGACATCCACCCAGGTAGGGTCTGGAAGCGTCCAGCTCCCCTTGGAGGAGGTGAGGACCGTGGCAGCCCACGACGACGACATGAACCGCGGCATCCGCCCGGGTCGCGGGTCCGACGACCCGGCCGGGCAGATTGCCTATCTTGAGCAGGAGATCGCCGTCCTGCGACGCAAGCTCGCCGACTCTCCGCGGCACACGAGGATTCTCGAAGAGCGGATCGTCGAGTTGCAGACCAACCTGGCCGGTGTCTCCGCACAGAACGAACGCCTCGCCAACACACTCCGTGAGGCCCGCGACCAGATCGTGGCCCTCAAGGAGGAGGTCGACCGGCTCGCTCAGCCGCCGGCCGGCTTCGGCGTCTTCCTGACCGCCAACGAGGACGGCACCGCCGACATCTTCACCGGGGGCCGCAAGCTCCGGGTGAACGTCAGCCCCGGCGTCGAACTCGAAGAGCTCAGGCGCGGCCAGGAGGTCATGCTCAACGAGGCGCTCAACGTGGTCGACGCGATGCAGTTCGAGCGCGTCGGCGACATCGTCACCCTCAAGGAGATCCTGGAGGACGGCGAACGCGCCCTGGTGCTCGGGCACACCGACGAGGAGCGGGTGGTCCGGCTCGCCGAGCCCCTGCTCGACGTCACCATCCGCCCCGGCGACGCCCTCCTGCTCGAACCGCGCTCCGGCTACGTCTACGAGGTCGTGCCCAAGAGCGAGGTCGAGGAACTGGTCCTCGAAGAGGTCCCCGACATCAGCTACGAGAAGATCGGCGGACTCGGCGGCCAGATCGAGCTGATCCGGGACGCCGTCGAACTTCCCTACCTCTACCCGGACCTCTTCAAGGAGCACGAGCTGCGGCCCCCCAAGGGCGTGCTGCTCTACGGCCCTCCCGGCTGCGGCAAGACCCTGATCGCCAAGGCCGTGGCCAACTCCCTTGCCAAGAAGGTCGCCGAGGTCACCGGCCAGCCCGCCGGCAAGAGCTACTTCCTCAACATCAAGGGCCCCGAGCTGCTCAACAAGTACGTGGGTGAGACCGAGCGGCACATCCGGCTCGTCTTCCAGCGGGCCCGCGAGAAGGCCAGCGAGGGCACCCCCGTCATCGTCTTCTTCGACGAGATGGAGTCCCTCTTCCGTACCCGCGGCAGCGGCGTCAGCTCGGACGTGGAGAACACCATCGTCCCGCAGCTCCTTGCCGAGATCGACGGTGTGGAGGGCCTGGAGAACGTCATCGTCATCGGCGCCTCCAACCGCGAGGACATGATCGACCCGGCGATCCTCCGCCCCGGCCGCCTCGATGTGAAGATCAAGATCGAGCGCCCGGACGCCGAGGCGGCGAAGGACATCTTCGCCAAGTACCTCACCGACCGGCTCCCGCTGCACGCGGACGACCTGAGCGAGCACGGCAGCGACAAGGCCGCCACCGTGGTCGCCATGATCCAGTCCGTGGTCGAGCAGATGTACGCGGAGTCCGAGGAGAACCGCTTCCTCGAAGTCACCTACGCCAACGGCGACAAGGAAGTCCTCTACTTCAAGGACTTCAACTCCGGCGCCATGATCGAGAACATCGTCGGCCGCGCCAAGAAGATGGCCATCAAGGCCTTCCTCGAACAGGACCAGAAGGGCCTCCGCGTCTCCCACCTGCTCCAGGCCTGCGTGGACGAGTTCAAGGAGAACGAGGACCTGCCCAACACCACCAACCCGGACGACTGGGCCCGCATCTCCGGCAAGAAGGGCGAGCGGATCGTCTACATCCGTACCCTCGTCACCGGAAAGCAGGGCGCGGACACCGGGCGCTCCATCGACACCGTCGCGAACACCGGACAGTACCTGTAGGAGAACGGGGAGGCTGCGGGTGCCCGTGCCGGGTACCCGCAGCCGCCTGTTTTCCGGGCACCGGGAATTCCCGGAACACCCCCGGACCAGCAAGGCCGCAAATGATCTCCCCACCAGAGCAGAGGCGTTCTAGGCTCTTTCGTACCGCCGAGTCGCGCACTGCGGGGACGGGCACCGCATCCGCACTCAAGCACCAGCGGTACTTGAGCGCCGCCCCCGCCCGGGGGCGCCGCCGGGCAAGGAGGGCCGCATGACCGTACGGCGAGTAATGGGCATCGAGACGGAGTACGGAATCTCCGTCCCCGGCCATCCCAATGCCAATGCCATGCTCACCTCGTCCCAGATCGTGAACGCCTACGCGGCGGCGATGCACCGGGCCCGCCGTGCCCGCTGGGACTTCGAGGAGGAGAACCCGCTCCGCGACGCCCGGGGCTTCGACCTCGCCCGGGAGGCCGCGGACTCCAGCCAGCTCACCGACGAGGACATCGGCCTGGCCAACGTCATCCTGACCAACGGCGCCCGCCTCTACGTCGACCACGCACACCCCGAGTACAGCGCCCCCGAGGTCACCAACCCGCGGGACGCGGTGCTCTGGGACAAGGCCGGCGAGCGCATCATGGCGGAGGCCGCCGAGCGCGCCGCCCAGCTGCCCGGCGCCCAGCCGATCCACCTGTACAAGAACAACACCGACAACAAGGGCGCCAGTTACGGCACGCACGAGAACTACCTGATGAAGCGGGAGACCCCGTTCTCGGACATCGTGCGGCATCTGACGCCGTTCTTCGTCTCCCGGCAGGTCGTCACCGGCGCCGGGCGGGTGGGCATCGGCCAGGACGGCAACGAGCACGGCTTCCAGCTCAGCCAGCGCGCGGACTACTTCGAGGTCGAGGTGGGCCTGGAGACCACCCTGAAGCGCCCCATCATCAACACCCGCGACGAGCCGCACGCCGACGCGGAGAAGTACCGCAGGCTGCATGTGATCATCGGGGACGCCAACCTCTCCGAGATCTCCACCTATCTCAAGCTGGGCACCACCGCACTGGTCCTCTCCATGATCGAGGACGGCTTCATCGCCGTGGACCTCGCCGTCGACCAGCCGGTACGCACCCTGCACCAGGTCTCCCACGACCCCACGCTGCACCACCTGATCACCCTCCGCAGCGGCCGCACCCTCACCGCCGTCCAGCTCCAGATGGAGTACTACGAGCTGGCCCGCAAATACGTCGAGGAGCGCTACGGCGTCGACGCGGACGAGCAGACCAGGGATGTGCTGGCCCGCTGGGAGGACGTCCTGGGCCGGCTGGAGCGGGACCCGATGAGCCTCTCCGGCGAGCTGGACTGGGTGGCCAAGCGCAAGCTGATGGAGGGCTACCGCCGCCGCGACGGCCTGGACTGGGACGCCGCCCGCCTCCACCTCGTCGACCTCCAGTACGCGGATGTGCGCGCCGACAAGGGCCTGTACAACCGGCTGGCGGCGCGCGGCACCATGCAGCGGCTGCTGGACGAGGACGAGGTCACCCGGGCGCGTACCCATCCGCCGGAGGACACCAGGGCCTACTTCCGCGGCCGCTGCCTTGAGCAGTACGCGGACGACGTGGCCGCCGCCTCCTGGGACTCGGTCATCTTCGACCTGCCCGGGCACGACTCGCTCCAGCGGGTGCCCACCCTGGAGCCGCTACGCGGAACGCGTCATCACGTCAAGGAACTGCTGGACCGCTGCCGTACGGCGGAAGACCTGGTCAGGGTGCTGTCCGGGAGCTGACGGGCCGCACCGGCGGGCGCGGTCGGAGCCCTGCCGGAAGGCTGAAAGGTGTGCCGTCCGGGAATCATGAAGGTGGTTCCCGGACGTTGCAGCAAGAGCGGGGCCGATGTCGGACCCTGCTTGTAGGGTCTGATCTTGAACGACTGTGACGGTCGAAGTCTCGAACCGAGCGGGGTGAGGGTCATGGCAACCAAGGACACCGGCGGCGGACAGCAGAAGGCCGCGCGTTCCACCGACGAGGCCGACGAGCAGGCGCAGGAAGCGCAGGGTTCGGAGGACCTCAAGGAGCGCCAGGACAAGCTCAACGACGATGTGGACGACGTCCTGGACGAGATCGACGACGTCCTGGAGTCCAACGCCGAGGACTTTGTGAAGTCCTTTGTGCAGAAGGGCGGGCAGTAGCCCCGCACCCCGGTCCCGGAGCCTGGCCGCAGCAGGTGGATCACCGCTCCGGGACGGGTAGGGTCCCAGGCGTACCGAGCCCCGGCTGCACGGCAGTTCAGGGTTGGATCAAGGATCGCCGGCAGCGTGCCGCAGGGTGGCTGCCGCATATCTGGAAGGAAACGTGTGGAAGCCAACACTCGTAGCACCGGGCGTCTGCCGGCTGCCTTCCTGACGCCGGGATCGTCGTCCTTCGTGGACTTCCTCTCCGCGCACAAGCCCGGACTGCTGCCGGGGAACCGCGAGCTGCCCGTGCAGGGCGCGATCGAGGCCCCGCACGGCACCACCATCGTCGCGGCCACCTTCGACGGCGGTGTCGTACTGGCCGGTGACCGGCGGGCCACCATGGGCAACGTCATCGCCCAGCGGGACGTCGAGAAGGTCTTCCCGGCGGACGAGTTCTCCGCGGTGGGCATCGCGGGGACCGCCGGTCTCGCCGTGGAGATGGTGAAGCTCTTCCAGTTGGAGCTGGAGCACTTCGAGAAGGTGGAGGGCGCCACCCTCTCCCTGGAGGGCAAGGCGAACCGCCTCTCCACCATGATCCGGTCGAATCTGGGCATGGCCATGCAGGGTCTGGCGGTGGTCCCGCTCTTCGCCGGCTTCGACGTGGACCGCGGCCGCGGCCGCATCTTCTCCTACGACGTCACCGGCGGCCGTTCCGAGGAGCACATCGGCTTTGCGGCCACCGGCTCCGGCTCGATCTTCGCGCGCGGCTCGATGAAGAAGCTCTTCCGGGACGACCTCTCGGCGGACCAGGCCACCACGCTGGTCGTGCAGGCCCTGTACGACGCGGCGGACGACGACTCGGCGACGGGCGGCCCGGACATGGGCCGGCGGATCTACCCGATCGTCACCGTGATCACCGAGGACGGATTCCGGCGGCTGACGGACGACGAGTCGTCCGAGATCGCGCGGGCGATCCTGGCGCGGCGCCTGGAGCAGCCGGACGGCCCGCGGGCCGAGCTGCTCTGACCGCCCCGTCCCAGACCCAGAAACCGAGAAAAGCCGAGATACACCGAGAGAAGGGGACGGGGAGCCGGTGTCGACGCCGTTCTATGTCTCACCCCAGCAGGCGATGGCCGACCGGGCCGAATACGCCCGGAAAGGCATCGCACGCGGGCGCAGTCTCGTCGTGATGCAGTTCGCCGACGGCATCGTTTTCGTCGGGGAGAATCCGTCCCGTGCGCTGCACAAGTTCAGCGAGATCTACGACCGGATCGGCTTCGCGGCCGCCGGCAAATACAACGAATACGAGAATCTCCGGATCGGCGGTGTGCGCTACGCGGATCTCCGCGGCTACACCTACGACCGGGACGACGTCACCGCCCGCGGCCTGGCCAACGTCTATGCGCAGACGCTGGGCACCATCTTCTCCAGTGCGGCCGAGAAGCCGTACGAGGTGGAGCTGGTGGTCGCCGAGGTGGGGGCGTCTCCGGACGGGGACCAGATCTACCGGCTGCCGCATGACGGCTCCATCGTGGACGAGCACGGCTCGGTCGCGGTCGGCGGCAACGCGGAGCAGATCAGCGGTTTCCTGGACCAGCGGCACCGGGACGGGATGACGCTGGCCGAGGCGCTGAAGCTGGCCGTGCAGGCACTGTCCCGGGACACCAACGGCGGTGAGCGGGAGATCCCCGCGGAGCGCCTTGAGGTGGCGGTGCTGGACCGTACGCGGCCGCAGCAGCGCAAGTTCAAGCGGATCGTCGGCGGGCAGCTGGCGCGGCTGCTCGACGGCAGTTCGGCGTCCGCGGCCGAGGCGGCGGAGGCCGATGAGGCCGCCGCGGAGTCCGGTGAGGCTGAGGCGGACACCTCGGAGGACAGTACGGAGGAGTGAGCCGCCGCGGGCGGCCGCCGAGCCCGGTGGCCGCCCGCGAGATCCACGGACCGCGATGCCCCGGTCGCCCGCGCGGCCGGGGCACCGTGCTGTCGGCGCTCAGGGCGGCGGGGCGGTGGAGCCACGGACGACCAGCTCCACGGGCAGGGTGTCGGGCGGCCCGGTACGGCCGTCGAGGGCGTCCAGCAGGGCGGTCATCCCGTGCTCGCCGATGTGTTCGGCGGGGAGGCGGACGGTGGTCAGTTCCGGTTCCACGGCGGTGGCCAGGGTGAGGTCGTCGAAGCCGGTGACGGAGAGGTCGCGGGGGATGTGCAGGCCCAGGCGGCGGGCGGCCTTGCAGGCGCCGGCGGCCAGGATGTCGTCGTCGCAGATCACCGCGGTCGGCCGGGGCCGGCCGCTCTCGCCGAGGGCGGTTTCCGCGGCCTGCCGGGCCGGCTCGGTGCCCAGTGCGGCCCGCCGGGTGTGCAGGGTGGCGCCGGTGCCGGCCAGCGCGTCCGCGAGCGCTGCGGCACGTGCCTGGAAGGTCCAGCTCTCGACGTCCGCCGCCAGGTGCAGCATCTGCCGGTGGCCGAGGGCGAGCAGATGGCGGGCGGTCTGCCGCATCCCGTCGGCCACATCCGCGTTGACGGTGGTGGTGCCGGGCCCGGCCGCCGGATCGCTGTCCAGCATGACCAGCGGCAGGCTCTCGCCGCGCAGGGTGACCAGGACGTCGGCGGCCATGGAGGAGGCGATGACGCCGTCCAGGGCGGCCTGCGCCGAGTGGAACGGATCGCGTACGGCGGCCGGGGCGGGGGCGGCCCCGTGTGCGGGCACCGTGCCGTCCGGTGTCGGGTAGAGCACCACGCCGAAGCCGTGCCGGTCGGCGATACGGCGGGCGCCGTGGTGGACGCGGGCGAAGAACTCGTTGGTGAGGGCCGGTACCACCAGCAGCGCGGTACGGGTGCTGCCGAGGCGGAGATTGCGTGCGGCGAGGTTGGGCCGGTAGCCCAGTTCGCGGGCGGCGCCCCGGACCCGTTCCGCGGTGGCGGGGGCGACCCGGCCGCGCCACTTCCCGCCGAGCACCAGGGAGACGGCGGCCTGCGAAACCCCGGCGATCCGGGCGACGTCGCGGCTGGTGGGCCGGTGGGTGCCGGCCGGGGGGCGGGCCCCGGTGGTCACGGTTCCTCCGTGGGGGACGGGCGGTGTGCGGGCGGGCGCGGGCCGGCGCAGGTGGACGGCCGGGTGCGGTCATGGTACGTATGAGCCCGGCAGTTATACGTAAAACTTCGGCGCGGTGCCGTACTTCGCGGGCGGCCGGGTGGGAAGGCGGGGGCATGGGCTCCGGATATGCGGAGATCCTCCGGGCGCGGCACGCGGCGCGGCTGCTCACCGGGACACTGGTGGGCCGGCTGCCCAATGCGACCGCCGCCATCGCGATCGTGCTGTTCACCCGCGCCGAGGGCGGCACCTACAGCCTGGCCGGGGCGCTGGCCGCGGTGTACGGCGTGGCCAACGCGGTGGGCCAGCCGCTACTGGGCCGCCTGGTGGATCTGCACGGCCAGCCCAGGGTGCAGTTGCCGGCCGCGCTGGCCTCGGCGCTCGGCGCGGTCGTCTTCGCGGCCGTCGGACTCCAGCCGCTGCCGGTGGCCTATGCGGCGGTCGGGGTGGCCGGCCTCTTCACACCGCCGCTGGAGGGCGGGCTGCGGGCGCTGTGGCCGAGCATCCTGCCCCGGGAGGGCCAGGTGCACGTCGCGTACGCGATGGACGCGGTGGCGCAGGAGGTGATGTTCACCGTCGGCCCCCTGCTGGTGACGGTGTGCGCCGCGCTGTGGTCCCCGGGCTGGGCGCTGGTGGTGCTGAACGCCGTCGGTGTGCTGGGCGCGCTGTCGGTGGTGGTGTCCCCGCCCTCCCGGGCCTGGCGTTCGGCGCCGCGGGAGGCGCACTGGCTGGGTGCGCTCCGCTCCCGGGGCCTGCTGGTGCTGCTCGGCGCCTTCCTCTTCGTCGGCACCGCCCTGGGCTCGATCACCGTCGCCGCGATCTCGTACGCCGACGGGCGCGGTGGGGACGCGGTCTACGGGTGGCTGATGGCCGCGCTGGGGCTGGGGGCGCTGGTGGGCGGCGCGGTGTACGGGGCGCGGCGGTGGGCGGGGGCGCCGGAGCCGCGGCTGCGGGTGCTGGTGCTGCTGCTGGCGGTGGGCTACGCACCGCTGCCGCTGATGCCGGGCCCGGCCGGGATGGTGGCGCTGGCGGCGGTGGCCGGGGTGTTCCTGGCGCCGGCGGTGGCCTGCGCGTTCCTGGTGGTGGACCGGCACGCCCCGCGGGGCACGGTGACGGAGGCGTTCTCCTGGCTGGTGACGACGTTCACGGTGGGCGCCTCGCTGGGTACCGCGGTGGCCGGTCCGGTGGTGGAGTGGGGCGGGGCGCGGTGGGGATTCGCGGTGCCGGTCGCTTCGGGGGTGGCGGCGGCCGCGGTGCTGCTGGTCGCGGGCCGGGTGCTGCGGGTGCCGCCGGCCGGGCCCAGGGCTGCGACGACGGCGGAAAATGATCGGAACCCTCTGGCTCCACCCGGTTTCAGCACCGGTCGTCAGGCGTAATGTTCATGCATGGACCGCCGCATTTTCGGGCTGGAGAACGAGTACGGCGTCACGTGTACGTTCAGGGGACAGCGCCGCCTGTCTCCTGACGAAGTGGCGCGGTACCTCTTCCGCCGTGTCGTGTCATGGGGCCGCAGCAGCAACGTCTTTCTGCGGAACGGCGCCCGGCTGTATCTCGACGTGGGTTCGCATCCGGAGTACGCCACACCGGAATGCGACAACGTGACCGAACTGGTCACCCACGACAAGGCCGGCGAGCGCATTCTGGAAGGCCTGCTGGTGGACGCCGAACGCCGGTTGCACGAGGAGGGCATCGCGGGCGACGTCTATCTCTTCAAGAACAACACCGATTCCGCGGGGAACTCCTACGGCTGCCACGAGAACTACCTGGTGGCCCGGCACGGCGAGTTCTCCCGGCTGGCCGACATCCTCATCCCGTTCCTGGTGACCCGCCAACTGCTGTGCGGCGCGGGCAAGGTGCTGCAGACGCCGCGCGGTGCGGTGTACTGCGTCAGCCAGCGCGCCGAGCACATCTGGGAGGGCGTCAGCTCCGCCACCACGCGCTCCCGCCCCATCATCAACACCCGGGACGAGCCGCACGCCGACGCCGAGCGGTACCGGCGGCTGCACGTCATCGTGGGCGACTCCAACATGTCGGAGACCACGATGCTGCTGAAGGTCGGCGCGACCGACCTGGTGCTCCGCATGATCGAGGCCGGCACCGTGATGCGGGACCTCACCCTGGAGAACCCGATCCGCGCCATCCGCGAGGTCAGCCACGACATCACCGGCCGGCGCAAGGTGCGCCTGGCGAGCGGCCGGGAGGCGTCCGCCCTGGAGGTGCAGCGCGAGTACTACGAGAAGGCGGTGGACTTCTGCGAGCGCCGCGGTATCCGCAGCGGCACCGTGGAGCAGGTGCTGGAGCTGTGGGGCCGCACCCTGGACGCGATCGAGGCCGAGGACCTGGACCGTATCGCCACGGAGATCGACTGGGTCATGAAGTACCAGCTCATCGAGCGGTACCGGGCGAAGAACAACCTGACCATGTCGCACCCGAGGGTCGCGCAGATAGACCTCGCGTACCACGACATCCACCGACGCCGCGGGCTGTACTACCTGCTGGAGCGGAAGGGGCAGGCGAAGCGCATCTGCAACGACGTGAAGATCTTCGAGGGCAAGTCGGTGCCCCCGCAGACCACCAGGGCGCGGCTGCGGGGCGACTTCATCCGGCGGGCGCAGGAGCAGCGGCGGGACTTCACGGTGGACTGGGTCCATCTGAAACTGAACGACCAGGCGCAGCGGACGGTGCTCTGCAAGGACCCGTTCCGCTCGGTGGACGACCGGGTGGAGAAGCTGATCGCCGGAATGTGATCGGCAGTTGACGCGTCCCCGGCAGGCCCTGGCGGTACGGGTGCGGGGACGCGGAGTGGGTGGAGGGACCGGTCCGGACAGCGGACCGGTCCCTCTTTTGCCTGCCGCGCTTCGGCGTGTGCGCCGCCGCCCGTAGAGTGGCGATCCTGACCACCTCCCCGAACCCCCCGAGGACCCTTGTGCGACGCCGACTTGCAGCCTTGCTCATCGTGCCTGCCCTGGCGCTGACCGCCTGCGGAGGTGAGGATTCCGGGTCGTCCGAGGCCAAATCCTCCCCCAGTGCCTCGCCGAGCGAGACGACCCCGCCGAAGGCGCCGAAGCCGGTGGAATCGGCCTCCCCGATGCCGAAGGTGACCGGCAAGACCGGCAAGCAGGCCGGCATCACGGTGCCCAAGGCGAAGCCGAGCGGGAAGTTCGTCGTCAACACCGTGTCCGAGGGCAGCGGGGCCACGGTCAAGAAGGACGACCTGGTGGTGGCCGACTACACCGCCAAGATCTGGGACAGCGGCAAGGACCTCGGCAGCTCCTATATGAAGGGCGGGGCGCCGCAGGTCATCACCGCCGGTTCGAAGACCATCATCCCGGCCTTCTCGCAGTCCGTGCTGGGGCAGAAGATCGGCTCCCGGGTCCTGGTGGTGGCGCCGCCCACCGCCGCCTTCGGCAGCCAGGGCAACCAGCAGCTCGGTGTGCAGGGCAGCGACACCCTCGTCTTCGCGCTCGACATCGACAAGGTGATCCCCAAGCAGGCCGAGGGCACCCAGTCGGCCATCCCGTCCGACCTGCCGCAGATCAAGGCGGACAAGCCGGAACCGGCCACCATCTCCATCCCCAAGAACGACCCGCCGAAGAAGCTCGTCTCCAAGACCCTCATCGAGGGCAAGGGCGCCGAGGTGAAGAACGGCCAGACCGTGTACATGCAGTACAGCGGCGCTGCCTGGAAGCTGAACGAGGGCAAGAAGGAGGCGAAGCTCTTCGACTCCTCCTGGAAGACCGGGGCGCCCTTCAGCACCAAGATCGGTGCGGGCCAGGTCATCGAGGGCTGGGACAAGGGCCTCGTCGGCAAGAAGGTGGGCAGCCGGGTGCTGCTGGTGATCCCGCCGGAGCAGGCGTACAAGGACCAGGCGCGGGGCGCCGACCTGCCCGCCAACTCCACCCTGGTCTTCGTCGCGGACATCCTCGCCGCCATGTGAGCGGGGCCCGCTGTCCGGAGCGCGGGGGATGGCACACTGTCCCCCGCCCCCCATCCGTAACCATCAGGAGCAAGTGACGTGAGCATCGAGAAGCCCGAGATCGACTTCCCCGAAGGCGACGCCCCGGCGGATCTTGAGATCAAGGACATCTGGGAGGGCGACGGCGAGCAGGCCAAGGCCGGCGACACCGTCTCCGTTCACTATGTGGGCGTGTCCTTCTCCACCGGCGAGGAGTTCGACGCCAGTTGGAACCGCGGCAAGCCGCTCCAGTTCCAGTTGGGCGCCGGCCAGGTCATCGCGGGCTGGGACCGGGGTGTGCAGGGCATGAAGGTCGGCGGGCGCCGCCAGTTGACCATCCCCGCGCACCTCGCCTACGGCGACCGCGGTGCCGGCGGCGGCCGGATCGCCCCCGGCGAGACGCTGATCTTCGTCTGCGACCTGGTCTCCGTCTGACCGCCCGCCGCGGCGCTCCGGCGCACCACCCGAGGCCCCTGCCCGTACGGCAGGGGCCTCGGCTTTGCCCGGGCGGGGGAGCGCTGTACGGTCAAGCGCACAGGGGCACAACGGAAGGACGTAGGGCGTCGATGGCCATTGCCAAGGCGGAGCGGTTGATGAACCTCGCGCTGTGCCTGCTCGGGACGCGGCGGCCGCTGAGCAAGCGGGAGTTGCGCGACTCCATCGAGGCCTACCTCGAAGCGGGCGGCGACGAGAGCTTCAGCCGCATGTTCGAGCGCGACAAGGACGATCTGCGCGAACTGGGCCTGGTCATCGAGACGGTGGAGAATCTCGACGGCGAGATCGGCTACCTCGCCCGCCGCGACAGCAACCGCCTGCCCCCCGTCACCCTGGACGCCGAGGAGGCCGCCGCGCTCGGCCTCGCCGCGAAGGTCTGGCAGCAGGCCCGCCTCGCCGCCGCCGCCAGCGGCGCCCTGCAGAAACTCCGTGCCGCCGGCCTCCCCGAGGACGTCGACCCGTACGGGCCGCACGGGGCGCTGGAGCCGCGGATCCCGGTGCACGAGGCCGCGTTCGAACCGCTGATGCTGGCCTGCCGGGACCGCAGACCGGTCGCCTTCGACTACCGCAAGGCCAACGCGGCCCGCCCCGAGCAGCGCCAGGTCGAACCCTGGGCGCTGGAGTGCTGGCGCGGCCACTGGTACCTGGCCGGCTTCGACCGGGACCGCGGCGCCGAGCGCGTCTTCCGCCTCTCCCGTATCACCGGCCGGGTGCGCAACCGTCCCGGACGCTTCACCGCCGAGGTGCCCGATGTGGTCACCGTCCGCGAGACGGTGGAGAGTTGGGCCGGCGAGAGCGCCGAGCGCAGCGCCCTCATCCGGCTCCGCACCGGCGCCGGCTACCCGCTGCGCGCCCGCGCCCGCACGGTACGGGAACTCGGCGGGGGCTGGGAGGAGTTGGAGATCCCGTACGGGCACGGCCTGGACGCCTGGCTGGTCGAGTTCGGCCCCGATGTGGTCGTGCTCGGACCGGCGGAGCTGCGGGCCGACGTGGTGGAGCGGCTGCGCGCCGTCGCCAAGGGCTGAGGGGGAGACGCGAGACCGTGGCAGGCAAGAGCACGCGCGGGGGGCGGCCGGTGAACGCCATCGACCAGACCCGCCGGATGCTGTCCCTCGTGACCTACCTCCGGGAGCGGCCCGGAGCCCGGGTGGAGGACGTGGCGCGCGCCTTCGGCGTCACCGAGGACGAGCTGATCTCCGACCTGGACGTACTGCCGCTGTGCGGTACCAGCTTCCGCGGCGGGGACCTCCTCGACATCGACACCGACGGCGAGTGCATCTGGTGGCGGAACCCGGGCGCGCTCGCCGCCGAGGCCGCCGAGCCGCTGCGGATCGCTGCCGACGAGGCGACGGCCCTGCTGGTCGCCGCCCGCGCGGTGGCCACCCTGCCCGGACTCCGCGAGAGCGACCGGCAGGCCCTGCTGCGGGCCACCGCCAAGCTGGAGACCGCGGCCGGCGAGGCGGCCGGCGCCAGCTCCCGACTCTCCGTCACCTTCGAGTCCGAGGGCGGCGTCTTCGCCGATGTGGACCGCGCCATCTCCGAGCGCCGCCGCCTGTGGATCCGCTACTACTCGCCCGCCCGCGACGAGGTCACCGAACGCGAGATCGACCCGATCCGGCTGGTGAGCGTCGGCCACACCTACGTCGAGGCATGGTGCCGCCGCTCCGAGGCCCGCCGCACCTTCCGCCTCGACCGGGTCGCCGAGATCCGCATCCTGGACGAGCCCGCCGCCCCGCCCGAGGTCGAGCTGCGGGACCTGTCCGAGGGCCTGGTGCAGCCCGCCGCGGAGGACCCGGAGGTGGTCGTCGAGGTGGGCCCCGGCGGACGCTGGGTCGCCGAGTACTACCCGCACGACAGCGCCGAGGAGCTGCCCGACGGCGGGCTCCGCATCACCCTGCGCACCCCCGACCCGGCCTCCCTGCGCCGGCTCGCCCTCCGCCTCGGTGCCGACGGCCGTATCACCGTCCCCGAGGAACTGGCCAGCAGCGCCCGGGAGGCGGCCCGGCTGGCCCTCGCCGCCTATGACGCGCCCGGGCCCGCCCCGGACGCCGCCCCTGCCCCCGGCCCGCAGGGGCAGACCCGGTGACGGCCACCGCGCCGGGCCGGCCCGCCGTCTTCCGGGCGGCCTGCCCGGACTGCCGGGCCTGCTTCCAACTGGCCGCCGGTGCACTGCGGTTGGCCATCGGAGCCTCCCGCCGCACCACGTTCTACTCGTTCACCTGCCCCGAGTGCGGGGCCGCGGTGCGCAAGCCGGCCGGAGAGCGCATCGTCGAACTGCTCACCGGCGGCGGGGTGCGCACCCTGCGGCTGCACTCGAAAGTCTGAGGGGCCGAGGGGTGTCCGAGCGGCCTGCGCGGGACCGTTAGGCTCGGCTCATGTTCTGGCCCATGCTTGCCATCGTCCTCGGGTTCGCCGGGCTCGCCGTGCTGGCGGTGTTCGCGGTGCGGGTCTTCGTGGAGGCCCAGCGACTGGGGCGGCAGGTGGACGACGCGGCCCGCCGCATCTCCCGCGCCGCCGACGACCTGGAACGCGCAGCCACCGCCACCGCGGCCACCGCGTCCACCACCCGCGATCTGGGCTGACCCGACGAGGCTTCCCCTCGCCCGTTCTCTCCTGCCGTGCCCCGGAGGCGAACCGAGCCTTGAAAAAGGCGTGCACAGTGCAGTTATTGCCTCGTGTTTACCCCTGCACGTTACGATCCTTGCTACCGCGGTGGTCGGACGGACGTCCGATCGTTCGGCCGCGTCCGCCCCTGCCGCCCTCGGTGAGAAGGTAGTCATTATGTTCGGAAGGCTCGGCGCCCCCGAGATCATTCTCATCCTCGTCGTGATCGTCCTGCTGTTCGGCGCGAAGAAGCTTCCTGACATGGCGCGCTCGCTCGGCAAGTCCGCGCGCATCCTCAAGAGCGAGGCCAAGGCGATGAAGACGGAGGGCAAGGACACGGCCGCCGCCCCGTCCGACCCGCCGCAGCCGGAGCAGTCCCAGCCGCCCCGTACCATCCAGGCCGCCCCGGGCGATGTGAAGAGTTCCCGCCCGGTCAACGAGCCCACGGACAACACGCAGCGCTGACGCTGGCCGGCCGCCGCCGGACCGCCGCACGAGATGAGGACGTGGGTTGCTGAAGTCTGCCCGCAAGAAGGACACACGGGACAAGGATCCCGAGGGGCGGATGCCGCTCGGAGAACATCTGCGTGAGCTGCGCAACCGGCTGGCCAAGGCCGTGCTGGGCATCGTGCTGGTCTCGATCGCGGCCGCCTTCTTCTACAAGGACATCATCGCGTTCTTCACGGACCCGATCCTGCACGCCGTGGGTTGCAAGAGCAGCTTCGCGGAGCTGGCCCGGCAGGAGAGCGGGACCTGCGCCCGGATCGTGCTGAACGGCCTGCTCACGCCGTTCACCCTGGCGCTGAAGGTGTCGCTGATGGTCGGTGTGATCGGCGCCTCGCCGATCTGGCTGTACCAGTTGTGGGCGTTCATCGCACCCGGGCTGCACCAGAACGAGAAGAAGTACGCCAGGGCGTTCGTGGCGGCGGGCTTTCCGCTCTTCCTGGGCGGTGCCTTCGCCGCGTACAAGATGCTGCCGACCATGTCGAGGGTGCTGCTGGACTTCTCGCCGGCGGATCTCGACAACCAGTTGCCGCTGGACGATCTGCTCGATCTGATCACGCGGATGGTGCTGGTCTTCGGGCTCTCCTTCGAGATGCCGCTGCTGCTGGTGATGCTGAACCTCACCGGGGTGCTCAGCGGGCGCCGGATGCTGGGCTGGTGGCGCGGGATGATCCTGGGCATCACCTGCTTCGCGGCGATCGCCACCCCCAGTACCGACCCGGTGAGCATGTTGGCGCTGGCCGGGCCGATCTGGGTGCTGTACTTCGGTGCCGCGGCGTTCTCCGTGCTCAACGACCGCCGCAAGGAGCGTGCCGAGGAGTCCGGGCCCGCGGACGACGAGGCCTCGGACCTGGATCTCACTCCGGAGGACATCGCCGGCACCGAGTCGGTGCCGGCGGGCCGGACGATGCCGGAGCAGTCGACCGGTGGCCAGGACCGGATCAACGGTTATGACGACGTGACCTGAGAGCCGGGGGCGGGGCGATAGCCTCCGCCGGGTGACCTGCGAGATCAGCCTGTTCGTCAATCCCGCCGCGGGCCGCGGCCGGGGCGCCCGCGCGGCGCAGCCGGCCGCGGCCGCTCTGCGTGACGCCGGTTTCCGTGTCCGTACCGTCCTCGGGGAGGACGCGCCCGACGCGCTGCGCCGCGCCCGGGAGGCGGTGGCCGCGGGGACGGGGGCGCTGGTCGCGGTCGGCGGGGACGGCCTGGTGCAGTTGGCGCTGCAGGCGGTGGCCGGTACCGGGACTCCGCTCGGGGTGGTCGCGGTCGGCACCGGGAACGACTTCGCGCGCACCGTGGGCCTGCCGATACGGAGTCCGGCCGCGGCCGCCCGGCTCGCCGCGGACGCCCTGAAGGAGTCCCGGACCACCGCGGTGGACCTGGGGCGGGTCGGTGACCGCTGGTTCGGTACCGTCCTCGCCTCCGGCTTCGACTCCCGGGTCAACGACCGTGGAAACCGCATGAGTTGGCCGCCCGGCCGGTTCAAGTACGACGTGGCGATGCTGGCCGAGCTGGCCGCGTTCCGGCCGCTGCCGTACCGGATCACCTTGGACGGCGGGCGGCCGCTGGAGGTGGCGGCGACGCTGGTCGCGGTGGGCAACGGGACCTCGTACGGCGGGGGGATGCGGATCTGTGCGCGGGCCGAGCTGACGGACGGGCTGTTCGATCTGACCGTGGTGGGGGAGTGCAGCCGCGGCACGCTGGTGCGTGTCTTCCCCCGAGTCTACCGGGGCACCCATCTCGACCATCCCGTGGTCCGCACCTTCCGCGCCCGCCGGGTGGAGCTGGCCGCGCCGGATGTGACGGGCTACGCGGACGGCGAGCCGCTGGGGCCGCTGCCGCTCACCGCCGAGTGCGTACCGGGCGCCTTGCGTCTGCTGGGCCCGCCCGACCTGCGGTGACGTCCGGATCCGGATAATGATCGGCCACTGTCAGAGGCGGCGGGTACGCTCGAAAGCACGATGACAGAGGATCTCTCACCGGCCGAACGGTACGCGGCAGCCCGTGCGCGCACCGTCGAGCAGGCCACCGCACTCGGCTCCTTTCGCGCGATGTACGAATTCGGCCTGGACCCCTTCCAGATCGAGGCGTGCCAGGCCCTGGACGCGGGCAAGGGCGTGCTGGTGGCCGCGCCCACGGGCTCCGGCAAGACCATCGTCGGCGAGTACGCGGTGCATCTCGCGCTGCGCCAGGGCAAGAAGTGCTTCTACACGACGCCGATCAAGGCGCTCTCCAACCAGAAGTACGCCGACCTCGCCAAGCGCTACGGCGCCGAGCACGTCGGCCTGCTCACCGGTGACAACAGCGTCAACGCGGACGCCCCCGTGGTGGTGATGACCACCGAGGTCCTGCGGAACATGCTGTACGCCGGCTCGCAGGCCCTGCTCGGCCTCGGCTATGTGGTCATGGACGAGGTGCACTACCTCTCCGACCGCTTCCGGGGCGCCGTGTGGGAGGAGGTCATCATCCACCTCCCGCCGTCGGTGACTCTGGTCTCGCTGTCGGCCACCGTCTCCAACGCCGAGGAGTTCGGGGACTGGCTGGACACCGTGCGCGGGCACACCGAGGTGATCGTCGCCGAGCACCGGCCGGTGCCGCTCTTCCAGCATGTGCTGGCGGGCCGCCGGATGTACGACCTCTTCGAGGAGGGCGAGGGGCAGAAGAAGGCGGTCAATCCGGATCTGACGCGGCTGGCGCGGATGGAGGCGGCCCGCCCCGGCTTCGGCGGTCCTGGCCGCCGCCGCGGCCGGGCCCAGCGCGAGGCGGACCGGGAGCGGGAGCGGCGCCAGCGGTCCCGGGTGTGGACGCCGGGCCGCCCCGAGGTGATCGAGCGCCTGGACGCGGAGGGGCTGCTGCCCGCGATCACCTTCATCTTCAGCCGGGCCGGCTGCGAGTCCGCCGTCCAGCAGTGCCTGTACGCGGGGCTGCGGCTGAACGACGAGGAGGCCCGCGGCACGGTCCGCGCCCTGGTGGAGGAGCGCACCGCCGCCATCCCCTCCGAGGATCTGCACGTCCTCGGGTACTACGAGTGGCTGGAGGGGCTTGAGCGGGGTATCGCCGCCCACCACGCGGGCATGTTGCCGACCTTCAAGGAGGTCGTCGAGGAGCTGTTCGTACGCGGCCTGGTGAAGGCGGTGTTCGCCACCGAGACACTGGCGCTGGGCATCAACATGCCCGCGCGTTCCGTGGTGTTGGAGAAGCTGGTCAAGTGGAACGGTGAGCAGCACGCCGACATCACGCCGGGGGAGTACACCCAGCTCACCGGCCGGGCCGGGCGCCGCGGCATCGATGTGGAGGGCCATGCGGTGGTGCTGTGGCAGCGCGCGATGAGCCCGGAGCATCTGGCCGGTCTCGCCGGTACGCGCACCTATCCGCTGCGGTCCAGCTTCAAGCCCTCGTACAACATGGCGGTGAATCTGGTCGGCCAGTTCGGGCGGCACCGTTCGCGGGAGCTGCTGGAGACGTCGTTCGCGCAGTTCCAGGCGGACCGTTCGGTGGTGGGCATCTCCCGCCAGGTCCAGCGCAACGAGGAGGGGCTCGACGGGTACCGGGAGTCGATGACCTGTCACCTCGGGGACTTCGAGGAGTACGCGCAGTTGCGCCGCGATCTCAAGGACCGGGAGACGGAGTTGGCGCGGCAGGGCGCGGCGCAGCGGCGGGCGCAGGCGGCGGCCGCGCTGGAGAAGCTGAAGCCGGGCGATGTCATCCATGTGCCGACGGGCAAGTTCGCCGGGCTGGCGCTGGTGCTGGATCCGGGGCTGCCGGCCGGCCGGTCCAACGGACACCGCGGCTTCGACCAGCACGACGGGCCGCGTCCGCTGGTGCTGACGGCGGAGCGGCAGGTGAAGCGGCTGGGGTCGATGGACTTCCCGGTGCCGGTGGCGGCGGTGGAGCGGATGCGCATCCCCAAGTCGTTCAACGCGCGCAGCCCGCAGTCCCGCCGTGATCTGGCCTCGGCGCTGCGTACCAAGGCGGGGCATCTGGAGCCGGAGCGGCACCGCAAGCAGCGGGCCGAGGCGGCAGACGACCAGCAGATCGCCCGGCTGCGGGCCGAGCTGCGGGCGCACCCCTGCCATGGCTGCAACGAGCGTGAGGACCACGCCCGTTGGGCGGAGCGGTACCACCGGCTGCTGCGGGACACCTCGCAGTTGGAGCGCCGGATCGAGGGCCGTACCAACACCATCGCCCGCACCTTCGACCGGATCGTCAAGCTCCTCACCGAGCTGGACTACCTCCGCGGTGACGAGGTCACCGAGCACGGGCGGCGGCTGGCGCGGCTCTACGGGGAGTTGGATCTGCTGGCCAGCGAGTGCCTGCGGGCCGGAGTCTGGGAGGGCCTCGCCCCGGCCGAACTGGCCGCGTGCGCCTCGGCGTTGGTGTACGAGGCGCGGGCGGCGGACGATGCGCTGGCGCCGAAGCTGCCGTCCGGGAAGGCGAAGGCGGCGCTCGGCGAGATGGTCCGCATCTGGGGCCGGCTGGACGGGCTGGAGGAGGACTTCCGGATCAGCCAGGCGGAGGGCGTCGGGCAGCGGGAGCCGGATCTGGGTTTCGCCTGGTCCGCCTATATGTGGGCGTCCGGGAAGGGGCTGGACGAGGTGCTGCGGGAGGCGGAGATGCCCGCGGGGGATTTCGTCCGCTGGTGCAAGCAGCTCATTGACGTGCTGGGGCAGATCTCGGCGGCGGCGCCGGGCGAGGGCTCCACGGTGGCGCGGAACGCCCGTAAGGCGGTGGACGGTCTGCTGCGCGGGGTGGTGGCGTACTCGTCGGTTGGCTGAGACCGGCCGCCGGATCGAGCGATGATGGTCGCCCCCGGTGCTCTGACCGGGGGTGTCGGCCTTTTCTGCGGCGGTGAGCGTCGCTTTTCGGCTATCCGGAGAGGGCCTTCGGGTCGGCGATGATCCGTTCTCCGGTGCTGTGATCACACAGTGCGGAGCACGGGCTTCCGTAAACCCGGAGTTGATCACTCCATGCGCTCGGATCACAGCGGTGCGTATAAATGGGCCTGAGTGTATGGGGTCCGGTCGGTCATTTCAGGCGCTTGGCGAATATGACTCGGTGATGTTCCAGCGGGACTAAGCTCGCCCGCAGCGCGCTGAGTTGAGCGATTCATGCGCTTGTTTCCCCGTGCCGGGAAGGTCCCCGTTCCGCTGTGGCGACCCCTGGCACTCCTCCCCGAGAAAACCGTTCAGAGGGCATACATGGTGAGTGTTCAACCGCCCCCCGGTGGCCGCGACGTCCCCTATCTGCGCGTGCTGCTGCTGCCCGCGCTGCTGATGGCGGCGGCCACCGGCGGAGCCGTCGCCCTGGTAGACCGGCCCGCGCGGACCGCCGTCGCGCTGTGCGGTGCCGTCGGCACCCTGCTGGTGGTCGCCGTCGCCGCCGAGGCCGTACGCCGCGGCCGCGCCCTGCGCGAGCTGCGCACCCACACCGGCCGCCAACTCGCCTTCCTGGAACGGCGTCTCGCCGCCCATGACGCCGAGACCCGGCACCTGGTCGACCAGTTGCTGCCCGACACCCTCTACCGGATGCGGCAGGGCGAGACGCCCGCCGAAGCCGTCCACGCGCTGGTCGACTCCGACCCCGCCCTGCGTGAACTCCCCGAAACGCCAAGGGCGTTGCTGCTCTCCGTACTGGACATCGTGGACCGGGAGAGCGAGATGAGGGAGGCCGCCCAGCGCGCCTTCGTCAACATCGCCCGCCGCGTCCAGGCCATCGTCCACCAACAGGCCGCCGACCTGCGGGAGATGGAGGACGACCACGGCCGCAACCCGGAGGTCTTCGACGACCTGCTCCGCATCGACCACGGCACCGCGCTGATCGGCCGCCTCGCCGACTCCATCGCGGTACTCGGCGGCGCCCGCCCCGGCCGCCAGTGGCCCCGCCCGGTGCCGCTGTACAGCGTGCTGCGCGGCGCCATGTCCCGCATCCTGGAGTACCAGCGCGTCGAACTGCACTCCATCGCCACCGTCGCCATCAAGGGCACCTCGGTGGAGCCACTCATCCACGCCTGCGCCGAACTCCTCGACAACGCCACCCGCTACTCGCCGCCGCACACCAAGGTGCATGTCACCGCGGTCGAGGTGCAGACCGGGATCGCCATCGAGATCGAGGACGGCGGCGTCAGCCTCAGCGAGGAGGCCAGGGCCCGCGCCGAGCGGATGCTCGCCCAGGCCCAGGCCGGTATCGACCTCAACGACCTGGGGGAGACCCCGCGCCTCGGCATGGCCGTGGTGGGCCGCCTCTCCCAGATGTACGACATGCAGGTGTCGCTGCGTCAGTCCGCCTACGGCGGGGTGCGGGCCGTGCTGGTCGTACCGCGGGACATGCTCACCACCGGGCCCGCCCCCGGACTCGCGCACGGTATCGGGGCCTCCGCGGTGCCCCGGGTGGACGAGACGGGGCAGCTCGTGGAGGCCACCCCGGGCCGCGCCAAGCTCCGCCGCCCCACCGGCCCCGTCCCCTCCCCGGCCCCGCCCACCGCACCCCTCAGCCCCGCGACCGCCATGGAGGACGAGGCACCGGTGGTCACCGAGTGGACGGCGAACGGCCTGCCGCAGCGCCGTAGCCGCGTCAAAGAACCCTTCAGCCACCGGATCGCCGAGGCCCACGCCGAACAGGCCGCCGCCAGACCGGCACCGCCCCAGCCCCGCCGCCCCGAGTCGCAGGACCCCGAACCGGGCCTGTGGGTCGAGGCGTTCATGAAGGGCGTCGGCGGTACCGGCGGCCAGGACACCGGCACCGATCCCACCTCCGGTGGCCACGGTGCAGCCAACGGCACGCCGCGGCGGGCCGATCAGAATGACATGTGGAACGACGGAGGACAGTCCCAGTGATCCAGCAGCGTGCCAACTTCGACTGGATGCTCAAGGAACTCGCCGACGGCGTCCCCGGTACCCGCCAGGTCGTGGTCCTCTCCGCCGACGGCCTGCGGATAGCGCGCCACGGCGGCGACCCGGACGCGGCCGACCGGATCGCCGCGGCGTGCGCCGGACTCCAGAGCCTGGCCAGCGCCGTCGCCACCGAGATCCCGGACAGCGACGGCCGGATGCGGATGGTCATCATCGAGGTCAGCGGCGGCTTCTTCTACCTGATGGCGGCCGGCGCCGGCGCCTATCTCGCGGTCCTCGCCGACGAGATCGTGGACGCCGGGCTGATGAGCAACCGTATGCGGGACCTGGTGGTGCGGATCGGTGCCCACCTCACCAGCCCGCCCCGGCGCGACGGGCACCCCGTATGACACCTCCCCGACGCGAACGCCGCACCCCCGAGCCCGGCTCGGGGGACACCCCCGGCAACCCGGAGCGCCTCTACGTCCTCACCGGTGGCCCGGACGGCAGCCGCCGCGCCCACCTCGACCTGGTCACCCTGGTCGTGGCCCGTGTCGACCCGCCGCCGCCCACCACCCAGCCGGAACAGGCCGCGTTACTGCGCCTGTGCCGCAACCCCCTGTCCGTGGCCGAGGTCTCGGCCTACCTCAACCTGCCGTTCAGCGTGGTGACCGTACTGCTGACCGAGCTGCTCACGGCCGAACTGGTGCAGGCGCGCGCGCCGATCGTCCGCTCCGCGCTCCCTGACCGTTCCCTTCTCGAAGCGGTGATGCATGGACTTTCAAGGCTCTGACACCCTCACGGGCCCCAGCAGCGAGGACGCGCTGCCGGACACCGCCCAGGCCGCGGTGAAGGTGGTGATCGTCGGCGGCTTCGGCGTGGGCAAGACCACCATGGTGGGCTCGGTCAGCGAGATCCGGCCGCTCACCACCGAGGAGACGATGACCCAGGCGGGCATCGGCGTCGACGACAACTACGGCTCCGAGACCAAGACCGCGACCACCGTCGCCATGGACTTCGGCCGGATCAGCATCACCGAGCAACTGGTGCTGTACCTCTTCGGCACCCCCGGCCAGGAACGCTTCTGGTTCCTCTGGAACGGCCTCTTCGAGGGGGCGCTCGGCGCGGTCGTCCTGGTCGACACCCGCCGTCTGGAAGTCAGCTTCGACGTCATCGGGCGGCTGGAGGAGCGCGGGGTGCCGTTCGTGGTCGCCGTCAACCACTTCCCGGACGCCCCGAGTTACCCGCTGGAGGAGCTGCGCGGCGCGCTCGACCTGCCGGCGCAGGTGCCCGTGATCAACTGCGACGCCCGGCACCGCGCCTCCAGCCGCGACGTCCTGATGACCCTGATGCGCTTTCTGCACTCCCTCTCCGCCACCCCCGCCTGACACGGCCCCACCCCCAGCCAACGGACCATCGGACCACCGGAATCCGGAGCGACGAAGTGACGACTCCCCCCTCCCACCCAGGTGCGGGCCACCCAGCGCCCCCGCCGGGCTGCCCCGCGCACGCCCACAGCCCCGGCGGACTGCGCCGCCTCTACGGGCCGGAAGCCGACGCCGACCTCTCCGGTCTGTACGAGAAGCTGCGCGCCGAACACGGCCCGGTGGCGCCCGTACTGCTCCATGAGGACGTGCCGGTGTGGGCGGTGCTCGGGCACAGCGAGAACATGCACATGGTCCGCACCCCGTCCCACTTCACCCGGGACACCCGCTACTGGCGGGCGGTGCAGGACGGCAGCGCGGGCCCCGGCCATCCGCTCGGCCCGGTCTTCACCTGGCAGCCGGTGTGCAGCTTCGCCGAGGGCGCCGAGCACCAGCGGCTGCGCGGCGCGGTCACCGCCGCCATGGCCACCATCGACCACCGCGGAATCCGCCGGCACATCAACCGCTACAGCCAGCGCCTGGTCAACGACATCTGCCAGGACGGCCGCGCCGACCTGGTCAGCCGCTTCGCCGAGCATCTGCCGATGATGGTGATGCTCCAGGTCCTCGGTATGCCCGAGGAGTACAGCGAGCGGATGGTGGGCGCCGCCCGCGACATGATCCGCGGCACCGAGACCGCCGTCAGCAGCAACCAGTACGTCATGGACGCGCTGATGCGGCTGGTGGTGCGGCGCAGGGCGCAGCCCGCGGAGGACTTCGCCAGCGCCCTCATCACCCATGGGTCGCGGCTCACCGACGACGAGGTGGCGCAGCATCTGCGGGTGGTGCTGATCGCCGCCTACGAGGCCACCGCCAACCTCATCGCCAACGTCCTGCGGATGGTCCTCACCGACCCCCGCTTCCGGGCCCAACTCAGCGGCGGGCAGATGACGGTGCCGGAGGCGGTGGAGCAATCCCTGTGGGACGAACCGCCGTTCAGCGCCATCCTCACCTATGTCGCCAAGCAGGACACCGAGTTGGGCGGCCAGCACATCCGGGCCGGGGACGGGCTGATGCTGGGCATGGCGCCGGGGAACGTCGACCCGGTGGTGCGCCCCGACCTCTCCGCCAACATGCAGGGCAACCGCTCGCATCTGGCGTTCAGCGGCGGCCCGCACGAGTGCCCGGGGCAGGACATCGGCCGGGCCATCGCCGACACCGGGGTGGACGCCCTGCTGATGCGGCTGCCGGACGTCCAACTCGCCGTGCCGGAGGAGGAGTTGCGCTGGACCGCGTCCATCCTCTCCCGGCACCTGGTGGAGCTGCCGGTGACCTTCGCCCCCAAGCCGCCCCAGGATGTGAGGGCCCGCCCCAGCGCCGGTACCGCGCGCCGCGTCGAGCCCGCCTGGCAGATCAGCACCCCGCGGCCCGCCGCCCACACCCCGGCCGCCGCGGTTCCCTCGCCCGCCGGGTCCGAGGCCGGTACGGGTCAGGGTGGCGAGCTGCCGCCCGAGGCGGTGCTGGCGACGGAGCCCGAGGTGACCGGCCAGGGAGGCGCCCCCTCTGGTGGCCCACTGGCGCGGTTGCTGCGGTGGTGGCGCGGGGAGTAACACCGGGGACGCGGGCCTGAGTTGGAGGCGGCCGGGGCGGCGGGGGATGGGTCAGACGGCCGGAGGTGGTGCGTCGGCGGACCAGCCCGCCGGGTCCGCCCAGGCCGCCAACTCCCGCCCGCTCTCGAAGCGGTGCTCCCGCCCCGTCACCGGGTCGGTGAACTCCAGTACGTGCGCGAGGAGTTGCAGCGGACGGCGGAACACCCCGGGCGGCTCGGGGTCGAGGACCTCCGGGTAGAGCGGGTCGCCGAGGATCGGCACCTCCAACGCGGCCAGATGCACCCGTAGTTGGTGGGTGCGCCCGGTCCTCGGCAGCAGCCGGTAGCTGCCGAGGCCGCCCCGGTGGTCCAGCAGTTCCACCCGCGTCTCCGCGTTGGGCTCGCCCGGCACCTCGCGGGCGGTCAGCACCCCGCGCTCCTTCACGATCCGGCTGCGCACCGTCCGCGGCAGCACCAGCCCCGCCCGGTACGGCGCCACCGCCCGGTACTCCTTGCGCACCCGCCGATCCCGGAACAGCCGCTGGTACGCGCCGCGTTCGGACGGCTCCACGGTGAACAGCACCAGGCCCGCGGTGAGCCGGTCCAGCCGGTGCGCGGCGCCCAGCTCCGGCAGGCCGAGTTCGCGGCGCAGCCGGGCCAGTGCCGTCTCGGCCACATGCCCGCCGCGCGGAGTGGTGGCCAGGAAGTGCGGCTTGTCCACCACCACCAGATGCTCGTCCCGGTACACCACCGGCAGCGGGAACGGCACCGGCACCTCCGGCGCCAACTCCCGGTGGAACCACACGTAGGCGCCCGGCCGGTACGGATCGCCGGAGCGCACCGCACTCCCGTCCTCGGTGACGAAGGCGCCGTCCCGCAGCATCGCGTCCACCACCGTGGGCCCCGGCGCCAGCCGCTCGGCGAGATGGTCCCGCACCGTGGCCCAGGGCCCCTCGACCGGCAGCCGCAGCCGCACCGGATCGACACCACCGCGCTGCGGCAGCGGAGCGGGCGGAACACGGCGCTTACGTCTCACGCGGGCCAGGGTACGGCGCGGGGCGCGGGCCAGGGTACGGCCTCCGCCGCCTCCCCGCCGAGCTGCGCGGAAACCGGCACCGGCGGCCGGAGGGCTGCGCCACCATCAGCCCCATGCCCTCCCTCATCGACGATGTCATCGGACCGGGCGGCCTCGGCGGCCGGGAGCAGCCTGAGCTGCCCGCCGGGGGCGGTCTGCTGCTGCGGCCGTGGCGGACGGAGGACGCGCCCGCCGTACACCGCGCCTTCCAGGACCCGCTGCTTGAGCGCTGGCACGCGCGCAGTTGCCGCTCCATCGCGGAGGCCGCGGAGTGGATCGGGCAGTGGCAGGCGGCGTGGCCGGGGGAGCAGGACGCGTTCTGGGCGGTGGCCGAGGCGGACAGCGGTGCGCTGCGCGGCCGGGTCGCCCTCCGCGGTATCCGACCGGAGGACGGCATCGCGGAGGTCGCCTACTGGACGGTGCCCGAGGCCCGCGGTACCGGCGTCGCCCCGCGCGCGGTACGGGCGCTGGCCTGCTGGGCGCTGGACGAAGTCGGCTTCCACCGGCTGGAGTTGACGCACGCCACCGGCAACGCCAGCTCCTGCCGGGTGGCCGGCAAGTGCGGGTTCGCCCTGGAGGGCGTCCAGCGCAGCGCCGCCCTGCACGCCGACGGCTGGCACGACACGCACCTCCACGCCCGTATCAGCACGGACCCGGCACCGCCCGCGGAGTAGGCACGACTCAAGCGGCTGCCGGTTCCTGCTCGGCCTCCACCCGGGCGTTCCAGTCGCGCTTGGAGGCCTGCCAGCCGTCCTCGTCATGGCCGAGGCGCCAGTAGCCGGAGATGGACAACTGCTCGCGTTCCAGGCCCAGTTCGACCCGGAGCAGTCGGCGCAGCTCCTTCACGCAGCCCGCCTCGCCGTGCACGAAGGCGTGCAGCCGACCGGTGGGGAACTCCAGGGCGCGCACCGTTGCCGTCAGCGCCTCGCCGACCGGGCGCTCCCCGCGGTGCAGCCACACCACCTCCGCGGCGGTGTCGATCTTCTGCTCCTCCTCGGGCCCCGCCACCTCGACGAAGGCGTACGCCCGCGCGCCGGACGGCAGGGACTCCAGGGCGGCGGCGATCGCGGGCAGCGCGCTCTCGTCCCCGGCGAGCAGATGCCAGTCCGCCTCGGGTGCGGGGGCGTAGGCGCCGCCGGGGCCCGTGAAGCGGATCTCCTCGCCGGGCCGGACGCCCGCGGCCCAGGGACCGGCCAGGCCCTGGTCGCCGTGGAGGACGAAGTCCAGGGTGAGCTCACCGGCCTCGGCGTCCCAGGCCCGCACCGTGTAGGTACGGGTCACCGGCCACTGGTCGCGGGGCAGTTCCTCCCGGACGCGGCCCAGGTCGAAGGGCTCCGGGTAGACGGCACCGGCCGGGGGGAAGAGCAGCTTCACATAGTGGTCGGTGTACTCGCCCGCGGTGAACGCGTCGAGGCCGGGGCCGCCCAGCACCACCCGCTGCATATGCGGGGTGAGCCGCTCGGTGCGCACCACCCGGGCCAGATGGGTGGGCCGGTCGCGCCGGGCCGGGCGGGCCGCGTCTGCCGGACGTTCTGCCATGGTGTCTCCCGCGGGTCGCTGCTGTACGGGGCGGGATGCGGCGGGCGCACCGTCCCGTACAAGCCCGTACAAGGTGCTTAGGCTTACCTAACTTAGCACCCCTGCGTATCACACCCGGCGCCGCTCACCCCGTCTGCCGCAGTGTGGTCAACAGCCGCTCCAGCGAGCCGCCGAGACCCCAGCGGGCGCCCAGCCGGGCCACCGCGTCCGGGTCCCGCGGCGCGGCCGGCAGCGCCGGGTCCACCGCGGGCAGCGGCACGTCGGAGGCGACGCGGACCACCTTGGGGGCGACCGCCAGATAGGGCCGGGCCTCGTCCAGGCGGCGGCGCTGCGCGGGGGTGAGCCGGGAGGCCGGGTCGTCCACCGCGGCCAGGATCCCGGCCAGGTCCCCGTACTGGTCGAGCAGCTTGGCGGCGGTCTTCTCGCCGACGCCGGGCACCCCGGGCAGCCCGTCGCTCGGGTCGCCGCGGAGCAGCGCCAGATCCGCGTAACCGGCGCCGTCCACACCGTACTTGGCGCGCAGCAGGGACTCGTCGGTGAGCTGGAGGGTGCCCACGCCCTTGACCGGGTAGAGCACCCGCACTCCGCGGGCGTCGTCCACGAGCTGGTAGAGGTCGCGGTCGCCGGTGACGATGTCGACGGGGCCGGTGGCCCGGTGGGTGAAGGTGCCGATGATGTCGTCTGCCTCGTATCCGGCGACGCCGACGCGGGCGATGCCCAGCGCGTCCAGGACCTCCTCGATGACCGGGACCTGCGGGGAGAGGGTGTCCGGCACCTCCTCGGTGTCGGGCTCGGCGCTGCTCGCCGGGGACTCCTCGGCGACCCGGTGGGCCTTGTAGGAGGGGATCAGCTCGACCCGCCAGGCCGGGCGCCAGTCGGCGTCCATACAGGCGACCAGGGCGCCGGGCCGGTGGTCGCGGACCAGGCGGTCGATGAACTCCAGCAGTCCGCGGACCGCGTTGACGGGGGTGCCGTCCGGGGCGCGTACGGACTCCGGGACGCCGAAGTAGGCGCGGAAGTAGAGGGATGCCGTGTCGAGCAGCATCAGGCGGGGAGTGCGGGTCGGCTCAGTCACGCTCTGCATTCTGTCGCAGCCCACTGACAACGGCCGGGCGGACGGCGGCGGGCGGGAGCAGTGGACAGCAGCCGACAGGAAGGGGCAGGAGGGACGGGAGGGGGCGGGATCGGACAAGAGCCGACAAGAGTGGAGAGCGGGCTATCAGTCATGGAGGAAATGTGAACTGGACCACTCTTGTGTTTGCTTCACCTAAGCCCGGGCAGGCGCGCACCTGGAGCGGACCAGGTCTCATTTTCAACAAATCAGCCCTGGCAGCCGGACCGAATCCGCACCGCTCCACGGCCCGCCGGCGGGGGAGGCGGGCCGTACTGGTTCGAGAGAAGTGGCGAGGTATACGTGTCCAGGCTTCAAGCAGAGCACCTGTTCATGGTGTTCGGGCGACGTCCCGAAGAGGCGGTGGCAAGGCTCAAGCAGGGAGCAGGCCGTGATCAGCTACGGGGCGAGGGCACGACCGCAGCGGTGATCGACGCTTCCTTCACGGTGGAGCCGGGCCAGATATTCGTGGTGATGGGCCTGTCCGGTTCGGGCAAGTCCACCCTGCTGCGGATGCTCAACGGCCTGCTCGAACCGACCTCGGGCCATGTCCGTTTCGACGGCGAGGACCTCACCGAGCTCGACCCGCGCGATCTGCGCGAGGTCCGTTCCAAGAAGATCAGCATGGTCTTCCAGCACTTCGCGCTCTTCCCGCACCGCAGCGTGCTGGACAACGCGGCCTACGGCCTTGAGGTCCAGGGCGTGCCCCGCGAGGAGCGCCTGAAGCGCGCCACCGAGGCACTGGAACTCGCGGGCCTCAAGGGCTGGGAGAAGTCCTGGCCGGACGAGCTGTCCGGCGGTATGCAGCAGCGCGTGGGCCTGGCCCGCGCCCTGGCCACCGACGCCGACCTGCTGCTGATGGACGAGTCGTTCAGCGCGCTCGACCCGCTGATCCGCCGCGATATGCAGGACCAACTCCTGGAACTGCAGAAGCGGTTGAAGAAGACCATCGTCTTCATCACCCACGACCTGAACGAGGCCATGCGCCTCGGCGACCAGATCGCCGTCATGCGCGACGGCGCCATCGTCCAGACCGGCACCGCCGAGGACATCCTGGTCACCCCGGCCAACGACTATGTGGCGTCCTTCACTCAGGACGTCGACCGCTCCCGGGTGCTGACCGCGGGCGCCATCATGGCCGACCCGGAGACGGCGATCGGCTCCACCACCGCGGACGGCAGATCGCTGCGCACCGCGCAGGACGTGATCGCCGCGGCCCCGGCCACCGTCGACGAGGACACTCCGATCATCGAACTCTTCACCCCCTGTTCCACCAGCAGCACCCCCGTCGCCGTGACCGGTGGCGACGGCGAGTTGGTGGGTGTGGTGCCGCGGGCCCGGCTGCTGGCCGTGCTCGGCGAGCCGATGACACCCGCGGACGAGGTCGCCGACGTCCCCGGCCTGGTCAAGACCGGGGACGAGAGCAACGGCAAGGGCGACGCCGAGGGCAAGGTGACCGCAGGTGCCTAGGTTCAAGTTCGGTGACTGGGTCGAGAACACCGTCGACTGGCTCCAGACACACCTCAGTTGGCTGTTCGACCTGGTGAAGTCCGTTCTGGACGGGATGTACGACGGGGTCAACACGGTCCTCGGCGGCGGTGAGCCGCTGCTGATGGCGGCCATCCTCGCCGTCATCGCCTTCTGGCTGCGCGGGCTGCTGCCCGGTGTGCTCACCTTTGTGGGCTTCGCGCTGATCGACTCCCTCGACCTGTGGGCCGAGGCGATGTCGACGCTGTCGCTGGTGATCGTCGCCGCGGTCATCACCGTGGTGATCGCGGTGCCGCTCGGTATCTGGGCGGCCCGCAACAGCCGGGTCAGCTCCACCGTGCGCCCGGTGCTGGACGTCATGCAGACCATGCCGGCGTTCGTGTACCTGATCCCCGGCGTGATGTTCTTCGGTGTCGGTGTCACCCCCGGCGTGATCGCCACCATCGTCTTCGCCATGCCGCCCGGGGTGCGCATGACGGAGCTGGGCATCCGCCAGGTCGACGGTGAACTCGTGGAAGCCGCCCAGGCGTTCGGCACCACCCCGCGCGACACCCTGACCCGGGTGCAGTTGCCGCTGGCGCTGCCCACCATCATGGCGGGCGTCAACCAGGTCATCATGCTGGCCCTGTCCATGGTCGTCATCGGCGGCATGGCCGGCGCCGGCGGCCTCGGCGAGAAGGTGTACGGCGCGATCACCCAGCTCCAGATCGGCCTCGCCGCCGAGAGCGGTGTCTCCGTCGTCATCCTCGCCATGTACCTGGACCGGATGACCGGCGCCCTCAACGAGCGGGTCTCCCCGCTGGGCCGCCGTGCCGCCGCCAAGGCCGCCGCGGCCGTTCAGCGCTTCCGCTTCGCGCACTACAAGCCGGGCACCGCCGTCGCCACCGTCGGTGTGGTCGTCCTCGCGGTCATCGCGGGCGGCCTCAACTGGGCGGAGAAGAGCGACGACGGGGGCACTCCGACCGCCGCCGCCAAGGTGGGCGAGGGCAAGACCATCAACATCGGCTACATGCCGTGGGACGAGGCCATCGCCACCTCCTACCTGTGGAAGGAGGTGCTGGAGCAGCGCGGCTACACGGTCAACGTCAAGCAACTCGACCCCGGCCCGCTGTACTCGGGTGTGGCCCGCGGCGACATCGACTTCCAGACCGACTCCTGGCTGCCGGTCACGCACAAGGACTACTACGGCAAGTACAAGGACAAGACGGACGACTACGGCGGCTGGTACGGGCCGACCTCGCTCGAACTGACGGTGCCGTCCTATGTGAAGGGCATCGACTCGCTGGCCGATCTCAAGGGCCAGGGCAAGAAGTTCGGCAACAAGATCGTCGGCATCGAGTCCAGCGCCGGCATGATGGCCATGCTCAAGAAGACCGTGCTCAAGGAGTACGGCCTGGAGGGCGAGTACAAGGTCGTCTCCTCCAGCACCTCCTCGATGCTGGCCGAGCTGACCCGCTCCATCAAGGCGAAGAAGCCGATCGTGGTGCCGCTCTGGTCGCCGCACTGGGTGTACGGCAAGTACGACCTGAAGAAGCTCAAGGACCCGAAGAAGGCCTGGGGCGAGGGCGAGCAGATCCACACCCTGGCGCACAAGGGCTTCGACAAGAAGGACCCGACGGCCGCCGGCTGGGTGAAGAAGTTCAAGCTGGAGGAGCAGCAGCTCACCAGCCTGGAGAACACCATCCGCGCCGCGGGCGAGAGCCACGAGCAGGACGGTGTCCGCGACTGGCTGAAGAAGAACCCGGGCATGGTCGACAAGATGGCCCCGGTAGCCGCCAAGGACACCGCCGACAAGAGCCAGACCGTGAACATGGGCTACTTCCCGTGGGACGAGGCCATCGCCTCCACCTACCTGTGGGAGAACATCCTGGAGGACCGCGGCTACAAGACGAAGGTGCAGCAGCTCGACCCGGGCCCGCTGTACACCTCGCTGGCCCGCGGTGACGTCGACTTCCAGACCGACGCCTGGCTACCGATCACGCACAAGGACTACTGGAACCGGTACAAGAAGGACCTCACCGATGTGGGGGCCTGGTACGGGCCGACGTCCCTGGAACTGACGGTGCCGTCGTATGTGAAGGGCGTCGACTCGCTGGCCGATCTCAAGGGCCAGGGCAAGAAGTTCAACGGGAAGATCATCGGCATCGAGGCCAGCGCCGGCATGATGGGCACCCTCAACAAGAACGTGCTCAAGGCCTACGGCCTGGAGGGCGAGTACAAGGTCGTCTCCTCCAGCACCTCCTCGATGCTGGCCGAGCTGAACCGCTCCATCAAGAAGCGCGAGCCGGTCGTGGTCACCCTCTGGTCGCCGCACTGGGCGTACGGCAAGTACGACCTGAAGAAGCTCAAGGACCCGAAGAAGGCCTGGGGCGAGGGCGAGCAGTTGCACACCGTGACGCACAAGGGCTTCGACAAGAAGTTCCCGGAGATCAACGGCTGGTTGAAGAACTTCAAGATGAGCGAGAAGGACCTCGCCTCGCTGGAGGTCGCCATCCAGCAGGGCGGCTCCGGCAAGGAGAAGGCCTCCGCGCGCAAGTGGCTCGACGACCACCCGGGCATCGAGGACAAGCTCGCCCCCACGGGGTGACGGTCCGCTCCCGGCTCCGGCCGTGAACCACTGAAACCGGAAAGGGTGGGCCCCGCTGCGGCGGGACCCACCCTTCGCCGTACCGCGGCGGGCGTGGGTCCGCGCCCGGCCCGGTGGGTACCCGGGGCGTGTCCGGAAGGATTCGGGGCGCGGTTTACTTGTGACAGGACCATGCAGCGTCGCTCGCGGGGTGAAACCGTCTGCCGGACCTGCGTAGGGTGCAGACAACTCCACACGGGCCGCAGTACGGCCGGGGGACGGGCACGGAAGGGAGCCGGGGCCATGGACGACAAGGACACGCCGCGGGTGGGCGCCGCCGTGCGGCGCAGGCGCCGCGCACTGGAGCTCACGCTCGCCGTGGTCGCCGAACGCAGCGGCCTCTCCGTGCCCTTCCTCAGCCAGGTCGAGAACGAGCGGGCCCGCCCCAGTACGCGTTCCCTGGAGCGGGTCGCCGACGCCCTCGGCACCACCGCCGTGGAACTGCTCGCCGCCGGCGATCCGGCCCGCAGTGTCGAACTGGTCCGCGCCGACGACGACCAGGGCCTTCCCCAGGGCACCCTGGTCCGGCAACTGGTGCGGGGCCACCACCAGTTGCACGCCATGGAGTTCGTCGGCGACCACGACGCGGGCCGCGAGTTCCAGCACCGCAACGACGAACTCCTCTACGTCGCCGAGGGCGTTGCCGAGGTGGAGGCCGAGGGCCGCGCCTACAAACTGGGCCGCGGCGACTCGCTGTATCTGACCGGTGGCGTACGGCACCGGTGGCGGGCCGCGGAGCCGCTGACCCGGGTCATCGTGGTGGCCCTCGCCGACCACATCGAGGCCGTCGAGGACCGGCCGTGACCGCCGCCCCGGCGCCGCCCCGGGTCGTCTCCCTGGTGCCCTCGCTGACCGAGGCGGTCGCCGCCACCATGCCCGGTGCGCTGATCGCCGCCACCGACTGGTGCACCCACCCCCGGGACGCCGCCCCGCACCGCGTCGGCGGCACCAAGAACCCGGACCTGGACCGCGTCCTCGCCCTCGCGCCCGATCTGGTCGTCGCCAACGAGGAGGAGAACCGGCCGGCCGACCTGGACGCGCTGCGCACCGCCGGCCTCACCGTGCTCTGCACCGAAGTACGCACCGTGGCCCAGGCGTTCACCGAACTGGAGCGGATGCTCACCGCCTGCGGCGCCCCCGCCCGGCCCCGCTGGCTGGACACCGCCGAGGACATCTGGGACCGGCTCCCCGTACCCACGCACCGCACCACCGCCGTGGTCCCGATCTGGCGGCGTCCCTGGATGGTCCTCGGCCGGGACACCTTCGCCGGTGACGTCCTCGCCCGCCTCGGCGTCGACAACGTCTACGCCGACCACCCCGAGCGCTACCCCCGCACCCCCCTCGACACCCTGCGCCCGGCCGGTATCGCCGTCCTCCCCGACGAGCCGTACCGCTTCACCGCCGAGGACGGGCCGGAGGCGCTGCCGATGCCCTGTGCCCTGGTCAGCGGCCGCCACCTCACCTGGTACGGGCCCTCCCTCACCGAGGCGCCCGCGGTACTCGGCGCCGCTCTGCGCGCGCTCACCCCCGCGGCCGGCTGAGTCCCGCCGCCGCATCCGCAGTCACCGCAGGTCACCGCCGCCGCACCGGCCGTGGGCGGTATCGCGGGCAGTAGACCGAGTGGCGGGTGCGGCGGTCCGCGGTCACGATGCTGCTATGCCTCCCTTTCCCTCCGCAGCACCTCCCGCGAGCGGTGTGCGCACCCCGTGGGAAAGGCTCCCGGTCCACGTCCGTGACGGTGTCGCGGAGATCCTGGGCGCCCCGGTCGCCACCGCCACCACCCAGCGCGGCGGCTTCTCCCCGGGGCTCGCCGCCCGGGTGGGCACCGCGGACGGGCGCCGCGCCTTCGTGAAGGCCGTCAGTGCCGAAGCCGGACCCCTCGGCCCCGGACTGCACCGCACCGAGGCCCGGCACACCGCCGCCCTCCCGCCCGACACCCCCGCCCCCCGCCTCCTCGGCACCTACGACGACGGTGTCTGGGTCGCCCTCGTCTTCGAGGACATCCCCGGCATCCAGCCCCATGTGCCGTGGCGGGACGACGAGTTGGGACGGGTGCTCACCGCCGTCCACGGGCTGTCGGACCGGCTCACCCCGTCCCCCTTCGACGCCCCGTCGGTCACCGACCGGCACCGGGACACCTTCCGCGGCTGGGAGCATCTGATGGCCGCGGGCGGCACCCACGGCCTGGACCCGTGGGCCGCCCACCACCTGCCGCAGCTCGCCCGCCTCAGCGAGGACTGGGCCGAGCACGCCGCGGGACACACCCTCACCCACGGCGACCTGCGGGCCGACAACGTCCTGCTCACCGCGGACGACCGGGTCGTCTTCGTGGACTGGCCGCACGCCTGCGTCGCCGCCCCCTGGTTCGACCTGCTGCTGATGCTGCCGTGCGTACGCGCCCAGGGCGGGCCCGATCCGCAGCGCGTCTTCACCGAGCACCCCCTCGGCCGGGACGCGGACCCGGAGGGCGTCACCTCGGTACTGGCCGCGCTCGCCGGGCGCTTCGTACACTTGTCCCGCCGTCCGCCGCCCGCGGGCCGGCCCACGGTGCGGGCCTTCCAGCACGCCCAGGGCGTCGCCGCCCTCCGCTGGCTCAGGTCCCGGCTGGCGAAGCGGCCCGTACGAGGGCTTGCATGACGCGCACGTCCGAGTCCATCTCCGGGTGCCACTGCACGCCCAACACCCAGTGCGCGCCCGGGAGTTCCACCGCCTCCACGGTGCCGTCCACGGCGTGCGCGGAGGGCCGCAGACCGGTGCCGAGCCGGTCCAGCGCCTGGTGGTGGTAGGTCGGCACCGAGGTCTCCTCCGGCACCAGCGCCCCGTAGCGGGTGCCCGGCACCGGGCGCACCGGATGCCGTCCGAAGACACCCCTGGGGCCGGAGTGCCCCGGCAGGTGCTGCACCAGGGTGCCGCCGAGGGCCACATTGAGCAGTTGCATCCCGCGGCACACGCCCAGCAGCGGCAGGCCCGTGTCCAGCGCCGCCCCGATCAGGGCCAGCTCCCAGGCATCCCGGGCCGCGGCCGGCGGGCCGGTACGGGGATCGCGGTCGGCGCCGTACCGGGCCGGGTCGACGTCCGGGCCGCCCGCCACCACCAGCGCGTCCAGCCCGGCCACCGCGGCACCCGCCAGCGCCGGATCGTCCGGCGGCAGCAGCACCGCCAGACCGCCCGCCACCCGCACCAGCCGCGGATAGCCGGCGGGCAGCAGCACCGCGGGCAGCTCCCACACACCCCAGGCCGCCCGCTCCTCCAGATAGGTGCTCACCCCGACCAGCGGGACCTGCGCACCCGGCCCGAGCCGCGGGTCCGGCGATCCGCCCGCCATCCGCGCCTCCCTTCGCCGCGCCGCCCCCGCCCCGTACCCTCCCCGCCGCGCCCCGCACCCGCAAGCCCGCCTCCGCGCCCGCCGCCCGGCTCCGCCATCCGGAGGTGCCACCTTCCCAACCCGACGCGGGCGCCCCTACCTTGAAGTCCCGGTCGAACCCAGGAGGGCCCCGTGGCTGTGCGCACCCCACCGCTGACCGTCGAGCAACTCAAGGCCCGGGTCACCGCGGGCGAGATCGACACCGTGGTGCTGGCCTTCCCCGACATGCAGGGCAGACTCCAGGGCAAGCGCTTCGCCGCCCGCCACTTCCTCGACGAGGTACTCGCCCACGGCACCGAGGGCTGCGCCTACCTCCTCACCGTCGACACCGAGATGAACACCGTCGACGGCTACCCCATGGCCTCCTGGGACAACGGCTACGGCGACTTCGCCCTCCACCCCGACCCGGCCACCCTGCGCCCCGTCCCCTGGCACGAGGGCACCGCACTCCTCCTCGCCGACCTGGCCTGGGCGGACGGCGCGCCCGTCACCGCCGCGCCCCGCCAGATCCTCCGCCGCCAGCTCGAACGCCTCGCCGCCCGCGGCTACACCGCCCAGGTCGGCACCGAGCTGGAGTTCATCGTCTTCAAGGACACCTATGAACAGGCCTGGGACGCCGACTACCGGGGCCTGACCCCCGCCAACCAGTACAACGTGGACTACTCGGTCCTCGGCACCGGCCGGGTCGAGCCCCTGCTGCGGAGCATCCGCAACGGGATGGCCGGCGCCGGGCTCACCGTGGAGTCCGCCAAGGGCGAGTGCAACCCCGGCCAGCACGAGATCGTCTTCCGCTACGACGAGGCGCTCACCACCTGCGACCAGCACGCCGTGTACAAGACCGGAGCCAAGGAGATCGCCGCCCAGCAGGGCATGGCCCTCACCTTCATGGCCAAGTACGACGAGCGCGAGGGCAACTCCTGCCATATCCACCTCTCCCTCGCCCACCCCGACGGCAGCAGCGCCATGCCGGGCGACGGGCCGTACGGAATGTCCCCGCTGATGCGGCACTTCCTCGCCGGACAGCTCGCCGCCCTACGGGACTTCGCCCTCCTCCACGCCCCCGGCATCAACTCCTACAAGCGCTTCCGCCCCGGCTCCTTCGCACCCACCGCCGTCGCCTGGGGCCTGGACAACCGCACCTGCGCCCTGCGCGTCGTCGGCCACGGCCCCGCCCTGCGCCTGGAGAACCGGCTCCCCGGCGGCGACGTCAACCCGTATCTGGCGGTCGCCGGGATGGTCGCCGCCGGGCTCCACGGCATCGACCAGGAACTCCAACTCCCCGAACCCTGCCCGGGGAACGCCTACACCGCCGAGTACCCGCATGTCCCCACCACGCTCCGGGAGGCCGCCGAGCTGTGGGAGACCAGCGAACTCGCCAAGGCCGCCTTCGGCAGCGAGGTGGTCGACCACTACCGCACCATGGCCCGCGTCGAACTCGACGCCTACGACACCGCCGTCACCGACTGGGAACGCCGCCGCTCCTTCGAACGCATCTGACACCCCGGCACCTCCGTGCACACCCGTGAGCCCGCTCCGCCGCACCCCTCGGAAAGGCCGCCCGTGTCCGAACAGCCCCCGCCCGCAAGCGAGTTGCAGCACCAGGTGCTCAACCCCGCCACCGAGGAACCGCTCGCCACCGTGCCCGCCACCGCGCCCCGGCAGGTGGACGAGGCGGTGGTCCGGGCGGCCGCCGCGCAGACCCGGTGGGCCGCACTCGCCCCCGGCGACCGGGCCCGCCTGCTGCGCCGCTTCGCCACCACCGTCGACGCCCACCGGGAGGAACTGGCCCGGCTGGAGGTCGCCGAGGCCGGACACCTGATCGGCGGCGCCCGCTGGGAGGCCGGCAACGTCCGCGACCTCCTCGACTACGCCGCCGGGGGAGTGGAGCGCCTCACCGGCCGGCAGATCCCCGTCGCCGGCGGCCTCGACGTCACCCTGCTGGAACCCCTCGGCGTGGTCGGCGTCATCGCCCCCTGGAACTTCCCGATGCCGATCGCCGCCTGGGCCACCGCGCCCGCCCTCGCCGCCGGCAACGCCGTACTGCTGAAACCCGCCGAGACCACCCCGCTCACCGCGCTGCGGCTGGCCCGGCTGGCGCTGGACGCGGGGCTGCCGGAGGACCTCTTCCAGGTGCTGCCGGGCGCCGGGCGGGTCACCGGCCGGGCGCTGGTGGACCACCCCGGCGTCGCCAAGATCGTCTTCACCGGTTCCGCCGCCACCGGCCGCGAGGTCATGGCCCGCTGCGCCCGCCACGTCAAGCGCCTCACCCTGGAACTCGGCGGCAAGAGCCCCAACATCGTCTTCGCCGACGCCGACCTCGAACAGGCCGCCGCCACCGCCCCCATGGCCTTCCTCGACAACGCCGGGCAGGACTGCTGCGCCCGCACCCGCATCCTCGTCCAACGCCCGGTGTACGAACGCTTCCTGGCCCTGCTGGCACCCGCCGTGGAGGCCGTCACCGTCGGCGACCCGGCCGACGAGGCCACCGCCATGGGCCCGCTGATCTCCGCCCGGCAACTCGCCCGCGTCCGCTCCTACGTCCCCGAGGGCGCCCCCGCGATCCGCGGCAAGGCCCCCGAGGGAGCCGGCTTCTGGTTCCCGCCGACCGTCCTCACCGGCACCGATCCCACCGCCCCCGTCGCCGTCGAGGAGGTCTTCGGCCCGGTCGCCGTCGTGCTGCCCTTCGACGACGAGGAGGACGCGGTACGGCTCGCCAACGCCACCGAGCACGGACTCGCCGGCTCCCTCTGGACCCGCGACGTGGGCCGGGCGCTGCGCGTCTCGGCAGCCGTCCGGGCCGGCAACCTCTCCGTCAACTCCCATGCCGGTGTGCGGTACTGGACCCCCTTCGGCGGCTACAAGCAGTCCGGGCTCGGCCGCGAACTCGGCCCCGACGCCCTCGCCGCCTTCACCGAGACCAAGAACGTCTTCATCAGTACGGAGGACCGAGCCCAGTGACCGAGCACCCCGCACCCGCCCCGGCCGTCTGCCGCCGCCTGGTGGACCGCACCGCCGTCGTCACCGGCGCCGGCAGCGGCATCGGACTCGCCGCCGCCCGCCGCCTCGCCACCGAGGGCGCCCATGTGGTGTGCGCCGACATCGACGCCACCGCGGGCCGGGCCGCCGCCGACACCGTGGGCGGCACCTTCGTCCACGCCGATGTCACCGACCCGGACCAGGTCGACGCCCTCTTCGCCACCGCCGACGCCGTCCGCGGTGGTATCGACATCGCCTTCAACAACGCCGGGATCTCCCCGCCCGAGGACGACTCCATCCTGGACACCGGCCTGGACGCCTGGCGCCGCGTCCAGGAGGTCAACCTCACCTCCGTCTACCTCTGCTGCAAGGCCGTACTGCCGTACATGCGCCGCCGGCGGCGCGGGTCCATCATCAACACCGCCTCCTTCGTCGCCGTGATGGGCGCCGCCACCTCCCAGATCTCCTACACCGCGTCCAAGGGCGGAGTGCTCGCCATGTCGCGGGAGCTGGGGGTGCAGTTCGCCCGGGAGGGCATCCGGGTCAACGCGCTGTGCCCCGGGCCGGTCAACACCCCACTGCTGCAAGAGCTGTTCGCCGCCGACCCGGAGCGCGCCGCCCGCCGGCTGGTGCACATCCCGGCCGGGCGGTTCGCCGAGGCGGAGGAGATCGCCGCCGCCGTCGCCTTCCTCGCCAGCGACGACTCCTCCTTCGTCAACGCCACCGAGTTCCTGGTCGACGGGGGGATCGCCGGCGCCTACGTCACCCCGCGGTGAGCGCGGGCGGAAACCGATCCGGCGTTTGTCCTGCCCCCGGGACCCGAACTCCGGTACGGTCCGCGCCCATGCGTATCCGATCCGTGCTCGCACTGAGCCTCGCCGCGGCCGCCACCCTCGCCGCCCCCGTGCCCGCCACCGCAGCCACCTCCGCGAACCCGGCCCCCTCCGCACACTGCCCCCAGCTCTCCAAGGACCTGCCCTGGTACGGCGCCAACCGGGCCCGGCTCCAGCAGGTCATCGACGCCCGCGGAAGCTGCGCCAATCCGCACCTCGGCCGAGGTCAGCGCCCCGTCGCCGCCTTCGACTGGGACAACACCGTCACCAAGAACGACATCACCGACGCCACCCTGTCCTGGGCCCTCGCCCACGACAAGATCCTCCGGCCCAAGAGCTGGCGCGACACCAGCAAGTGGCTCACCGAGGAAGCCGACCGCGCCCTCACCAGCGCCTGCGGCACCTCCGTACCCGTCGGCTCGCCCCTGCCCACCTCCACCAACACCCGCTGCACCGACGAGATCTGGGAGATGCGCGAGAAGGGCAGCCTGATGAACGGGCACCCCGGCTTCGCGGGCGACTGGAACCACCGCCGCACGGTCCCCCAGTACGCCTGGGTGCCGCAGCTCTTCACCGGGCGCACCGTCGCCGAGCTGAGCGAGTACGCCGAGCGGGCCAGAGCGGAGGCGCTCGCCGCGCCCGCCGGCTCCACCCGCACCGTCGGCACCCACACCATCCCCGGCTACGCCCGCTACTACCCGCAGCAGCGCGACCTGATCCGCACCCTGCAACGCGCCGGATTCGAGGTGTACATCGTCTCGGCCGGCTCCGAACCCGTCACCGAGGTGTGGTCCCGCGGAGTCGGCATCGACGCCGACCACACCATCGCCATCCGCTCCCTCACCGACCGCCGCGGCCGCATCACCCCCTGGTCCGAGGGCTGCGGCGGCACCCGTCCCAGCATGGGCGAGGAGATCCCGTACATCGACGGCAAGCGCTGCTGGATCAACCAGGACATCTACCGCGTCCGCGGCAAGGCGGCCTGGAAGCAGCAGCCCGCGCCACGGCGGATCGCCGTCGGCGGCGGTGACGCGGACACCGATGTCACCTTCGTCGCCGACGCCACCGGCGCCCACCTCGTCCTCAACCGCAACAAGGACGAGATCATGTGCCGCGCCTACGACGACGAGGACGGCCGCTGGCTGGTGAACCCGATGTTCATCGAGCCGCTGCCGCGCCGCACCGCGCCCTACCCCTGCTCCACCGCGGGCGACAACCTGCCCGGCGGAGGCAAGGGCCCGCTGCACCGCGCGGACGGCAGCGTCGTCCCCGACCAGCAGGACACCGCGTTCTGATCCACGTCCGCCGATCCGGGGGTGCGGAGCCCGCCGCACCCCCGCCGGACCGCAGGCTCTAGAGTGCCGGGATGAGCATGACACCCCCGCCTGGCTGGTACCCGGAGCCGCACACCCCCACCGGTGAGCGCTGGTGGGACGGGAACGCCTGGACCGAGCAACGCCGCGCCTCCGGATCCACCGAGCCCGCCGGGGGAGCCGCGCCGCAGGCGCCGGACGGAGCCCAACAGCCGGGCGGGGCAGGCCAGTTCGGGCCGCCCTCGGGTGACTCGGGCCAGTTCGGGCCGCCGTCCCCGCCGGACGGTCCCGGCGGGTTCGGGCCGCCGTCCCCGCCGGGTGGGCAGGGCAGTTTCGGCCCGCCCACCCCCGTACCGCCGGGCCGGCCGCCGGGTGGGGGGCGGAACAAGGTGATCGCGCTGGTGGTGGCCGCGGTGGTGCTGGTGGCCGCGGCCATCACCGGGGTCGTGGTGTTCGGCGGTGACGACGACCCGGAGGCCGGTCCCGACCCCTCGCCCACCGCCACCAAGGACGACAAGCCGGACCCGGTCGACAGCCCCACCGTGTCCGCCTCGCCCTCGGCCTCGGACGACCCCTCCACCGCGGTGGACCCCCTCAACGGCCTCGTGTTCAAGCTCCCCAAGGGCTGGGAGAAACCGGACAGCCTCTCCGACGACACCCTCAAGATGGCCTACGGCGACACCTACGACTGCCCCGGCAAGGGCCTGCTCTGCCGCCACGGCAAGGTGCACTCCACCACCGTCAGCTCCACCGACGAGAAGTCCCCCAAGGCCCTCGCCAGCAAGGACATCTCCGAGAACGCCAAACTCGCGTATGACGAGGACGAGTTGGGGGACCAGCCCTACGGCGGCATGAAGAGCCACCTGAAGGTCGACGAGGGCGCCATCGCGGTGGCCGGCCGCAGCGGCTACTACGTGCGCTGGAAGGTCGTCACCGAGGTCGGCCCCGGCGGCTATGTCCAGTCCATCGCCTTCCCGTCCAGCGTCGGCTCGGAGTCCCTGGTCATGCTGCGGCTGGTCTTCGACGAGGGCAAGGACGGGCCGCCGCTCTCCGACATGGACAAGATCGTCAAGGACCTCCGCTCCACCGCGGACAACGGCTCCGGCGGCGCGGGCAGCGATGTGAGCCCCACCGGCACCTGACCCGAACCACCGCCGGGCGGCGGTGACTTGACGGCGGGGGACGCAGCGGAATCAGAGGAAGGTGAGCCCCTCGCCGCGGTAGGTCGGCACCGTGTCCACCACCGCGTCGCCCTCGATCAGATGCAGCCGGTCGAACCGCTCGCACAGCTCCCCGGCCTTCGCGTGCCGGAACCACACCCTGTCCCCGATCAGCAGATCGTCCGCGGCCGGACCGAGCAGCGGCGTCTGCACCTCGCCCGGCCCCTCCTGCCGGTCGTAGCCGAGCCCCTCCGGCAGATACGGCACCGGCAGCCGGTCCCGGCCCGCCACCCCCGACGCGGGATACCCGCCGCCGAGCACCGTCACCACCCCCACCCCGGGCCGGCGCACCACCGGCTGGGCGAAGAGGGCCGCCGGACTACCGCTGAACGAGCGGTAGTTGTCGAAGAGATGCGGCACATACAGCCCGGACCCGGCCGCCACCTCCGTCACCGCCGCCTCCGCCGCGGTCCGCTGCACACTGCCGGTGCCGCCGCCGTTCACGAACTCCAACTCCCCGGCGACCGCCCGCACCGCCCGCACCGCCTCCGCTCGCCGCACCGCCAACTCCCGCCGGGCCGCCGCCTGCATCAGCCGCACCGCCCCCGAGTGCAGCGGCCGACCCGCCACCCGGTCACCCACGCCCGCCACATGCCCCTCGTACGCCATCAGACCCACCAGCCGGAAACCGGGCCTGCGCACCACCGCACGGGCCGCCTCCGCCAGCGCAGCCGGGGAGTGCAGCGGCGAACGCAGCGCGCCCACCCGCAGCCGGCCGCCCAACAGCCGTAGTGAGGTGTCCAGTTCGAGGCAGACGCGCACCTCCGCCCGGCCGCCGTCGCGCGCCTCGTCCACCAGCCGCAGTTGCGCCGGGTCGTCCACCAGTACCGTCACCGCCGCCGCCAGCTTCGGATCACCCGTCAGCTCGGCGAACCCGGCCCGGTCCGCCGAGGGATACGCCAGCAGCACATCCCCGAACCCGGATCGCGCCAGCCACAGCGCCTCGGCCAGGGTGAACGCCATCACGCCACAGAAGCCGTCCCGCGCCAGCACCCGTTCCAGCAGCGCCCGGCAGCGCACCGACTTGCTCGCCACCCGGATCGGCTTCCCGCCGGCCCGGCGCACCAGATCGTCCGCGTTCGCGTCGAAGGCGTCCAGATCGACGACCGCCAGCGGCGCCTGAAGCCCCGCGGTCGCCCGCTCCAACCGGGCCCTGCTGAGGGGAAGCCGGGGGCGGGCGGTGGTGCGGGGCGCTCGGGCTGTCATGCCGAAAGCCTGCCAGAACGCTGCTACCGGGGGTAGGTCCGATGGCCCGCCGGAGGGCGACATAGGGAGGTAAAGGGCAGATCACCCCCGTCTGCGGACAGGTTCCCGCAGGCCCGGCAGCAGCCCGTAAAGTGACGGCACACGGTGGCCATCACCCGCACCCCGGACGGCGCCCGATCGGCCACCCGGCGAGCGGACCGGCGACCGCCACCCGCACCCCACCGGGGCCCGCACCGGGTTCACGGACCGGCGGTTCGGGGCACGGGTACGGCGATACGGCAAGCAGCCGCGGGCACGAGGAGCCGGACGCGGGCAGCCAGAACGGAAACGGGGGGGGCGCGCAGTGGACACCGACGCGCAACCCACCCACGGCCACCGCCCCGGCCCCACCGCCTCTGCCCCCGCCTCCGAAGTCTCCGGCAAGAGCGCCCAGGGTGCGGGCCGGATGCCTGTGCCGACCCAGCCCGTTGCGCCGCCGCACACCGGCGCAGCCCCATCGCAGGGGGCGCCGACCCGCACCGGCCTGCCCGCGCCGCCCCCGCCCCTGGCCTCCACACGCTTCCCCGACACCGCGCCCCCGCCCGCCAACACCCCGCCCCCACAAGGGACTTCAGCCCCGAGCGGTCCCGCCGCCTCCCCGGGGCTCACTCCCGCACCCGCCCCGCCCGCCTTCGCCCCGACCGTCCCCGCACCCCCGGCCGCGCCCCCCTTGCCGCCGCTGCCCCCGCGGTACGCCGCCGCGGTCACCCCTCCCGCCCCGCACACCCTGCCGCCCGGCTTCACCGCCGCGGCCGACTCCCCGGCCACCGGGATCGGCCTCCCACCCAAGAGCGCCGCACCCACCTCCGCCCCAGCCTCCGGAACGGACGGGACGCGGGGACGGCGGCGCGCCGACGGGGTGGTGGGCCTCGTGTCGGGGCTCGGCGCCAGGTCGCCCTTCGCCCGGTTCGCGCGCCCCGCCCGGCGCGGGCCGGACGACCACCTCGCCCGGCTGCGGCCGGTGCCCGGTGCCCGGCTCGGGGCCCGTACCGCGGCGGCCGCGGTCTGCGCGGTGCTCGGACTCGGCCTCATCGGCGGTGCGGTGACCGGGAATTGGCTCACCGGGGACAGCGCCGCCGCGGCCGGTCCGCAGCAGTCGTACCAGGCCGCGGGGGACCTCTGGCACAGCGTGCCGGTGGACCGCCTCTTCCCGCCCGTGGTGCGCGGCGCGGGCGCGGGACCCGGTGGCGCGGACCGCAGGTGGACCCGGATCGGCATCGCCCCCGACGCCGACTGCAAGCAGGCCTTCGACCCGCTGCTGCGCAAGGTGCTCGCCCCCGTCGGCTGCGACCGGCTGCTGCGCGCCACCTACACCGACGCCACCCGCAGCCATGTCACCACCGTCGGCCTGCTGTTCACCGAGGCCGACGCCGGCACCATGACCGCGCTGCGCGACCGCCTCACCACCGAGCACCTGGACCGCCGCCCCGACCTGATGCCCCGCCCGTACCCGGTGCGGGGCACCCCGGCCGCCGCCTTCGGGGACCGCCAGCGCGGCTCCTGGGCGCTGTCCGTGCTCACCGACGCCCCGGTCGTCGTCTACGCGGTGTCCGGCTTCGCCGACGGCCGTACCGTGGCCGACCCGCAGCCCGCCGCCGAGGCGATGCGCAGCGGGGCCACCACCGCGCCCGCCCAGTCCGGCCTGGGCAACGAGGTCATGGGCCTCTCGGACCAGATCGAACACGGCCTGCGCCGGGCCGCGGAAGCCGCCGACACCGCAGACGACTCCTAGGGACCGCCCGATGACGCCCGCCCCGCACCCCCGCCGGCGCGCCCGCGGACCGGTACGTGCCGCCGCGGCCGCGCTGCTCGCCACCGGTCTCGCCCTGCTGCCCGCCACCACCGCGCACGCCGACGGCATCCGCGGCCAGCAGTGGGCCCTCGACGCGCTCCACGCCGAGCAGGCCTGGCAGACCACCAAGGGCAAGGGCATCACGGTCGCCGTACTGGACACCGGGGTCGACGGCCGCCACCCCGACCTCGCGGGCAGCGTGGCGAAGGGGCGGGACCTCGTGGGCTTCGGAGCCGGGCGCGGCGACCGCAGTTGGGCCCGGCACGGCACCGCCATGGCCGGCATCATCGCCGGCCACGGACACGGCACCGGCCGCGCCTCCGGCGTTCTCGGCATCGCCCCCGAGGCCCGGATCCTGCCGGTGCGGGTGATCCTGGAGGACGGCGACCCGGCCCGGAAGAAGGCCCGCAAGACCCGCGGCGGCGCCCTCGCCTCCGGCATCCGCTGGGCCGCCGACCACGGCGCCGACGTCATCAACCTCTCCCTCGGCGACGACTCGGCCTCCGCCCACCCCGAGCCCGCCGAGGACGCCGCCGTCCAGTACGCCCTGCGCAAAGGCGCCTCGGTGGTCGCCTCCGCGGGCAACGGCGGCGAGAAGGGCGACCACATCTCGTACCCGGCGGCCTACCCCGGCGTCATCGCCGCCACCGCCGTCGACCGCTACGACACCCGCGCCACCTTCTCCACCCGCCGCTGGTACGCCACCGTTGCCGCCCCCGGCGTGGACATCGTCCTCATCGACCCGGACCGGCGCTACTACGAGGGCTGGGGCACCAGCGCCGCCTCCGCGTTCGTCTCCGGCGCCGTCGCCCTGGTGAAGGCCGCGCACCCCGGGCTGGCACCGGCGCAGATCAAGCAACTGCTCCAGGACACCGCACGCGAGTCCCCCGTCGGCGGCCGGGACGACTCCCGCGGCTACGGCATGGTCGACCCGGCCGCCGCCATCCGCAAGGGCACCGGCCTCAAGTCCCGGTCCCTGCGCCCCGCCTCGTACGGCCACGAGTACTTCGGGCACGGTCCGGACAAGGCGGAGGGTGGCTCGGGCTGGGCCGGCTCGCTCGCCGGGGGCGCGGGCGTCGTGCTGCTGATCACCGCGGTACTCCTCTGGCGCACCCGCCGCAACTGAGCCGGCGGGTGTCAGTGCCGCCCGCCGGGCGCGATCTCGCCGACCGCCGCCTTCGCCGCCGCCTCCACCAGCTTGACGCCGTGCGCCATGCTCGGGGTGCCGCTGGACAGCACCGCCACCAGATACCGGTGACCGCCCACCGTCACCCGGCCCACGCTGTTCACATCCCAGCGGCCGGTGGCGCTCCGCGGCAGCCAGCCGTTCTTCAGCGCACACGGCGAGCCCGCCGCCGACACCCCCCACGCCTGCCCGGGATCGACCCGCCCCATCAGCTTCTGCAGATACGCGCGGTTCCCGGCACTGAACACCGGGCGGGGCGCTCCCTTGCCCGGCTCGTTCGCGAACACATGCCGCAGCAGCCGGAGTTGGTCGTCCGCGGTGGTCTGGGTCAGACCCCACTCGCCGCCCTTGCCGCCGTGGGTGCCGGTGAGGCCGAGCCGGCGGTTGGCCGCGTCGAGCGCCTTCTCGCCGCCCAGGTCGTGCCAGAGGTCGGTGGTGGCGTCGTTGTCGCTCAGCCGGATCATGTCGGCCGCCAGGGTCTTCTGCCGCTCGGTCAGCGGCTTCCGGTCGTCCTGGGAGCGCAGCAGCAGCGCCGCGAGCACATCGACCTTGACGATGCTCGCCGTGTCGAAGGTGGGGCCGTGGGCGTAGCGGGCGCCGCCGCCCGTCCCGTCCAGCGGTGCCACCGCCGCGGAGAGCCGCACCCCGTGCCCGGCACGCGCCACCAGCGGGGCCAGCGTGTGTGCGAGGCGTGTGTCGTGGTTCACGGCCCCCGGGGCGGAATTCCTGCTGCGGTCCATGCCCGTCTCCTGTTCGGTGGCCGCGGCGGCGGACCCGGCACCGAACACCGGGGACAGGGCCACGGCCGCGGTGGCCGCGAGAACCCCGGCGCGTACGGAGAAGCGTGACGTGCTGGTACTGGCGGATCGAGACATACCGGGGTCCGTTGTCCTCTCTCGGTGAACGTGCGTCCGCGGTCGTACGCGGCGAACGGGCGTCGCGGAGGCCCCCGGCTCCGCCCAGCACCATAGGCGCCCGGCTCGATATGGTCTGTGACGTGGCGAACAAGAACATCCCCGACCCTGGTTTCTCCGACGACGACGGTTCCGCCGATCCCCGGCTGGCCGCCGCCCTCCAGGCCTGGTCAGAGCTGGCCGAGGACAGCGGGGCCAAGGCCAGAGCCGCAGTCGAGACACAGGTGCTGGCGGCGCTCGCCGGGGCCCGGCTGCTGGTGCCCGTGGTCGCGGTCCTGGGCGAACTGGAGGAACCCGTACCGGCGTCCGCTGCCGGAGAGCGGGGCGGGGCGCGGGCGCTGCCGCGGGAGAAGACCAGCGACATGGCGGTGCCCACCCTGCGCGCCGGGGACCGCCTCGCCCTGCCCGCCTTCACCTCGACCGACTCGCTGGCCCGCTGGGATCCGGCGGCCCGCCCGGTCGCCGTCCCGCTGCACCAGGCCCTCCAGGCCGCCGCGCACGAGGGCGCCGACACCCTCGTACTCGATCTGGCGGGGCCGGTGCCGTACCAGGTGACGGGGGCGGCGCTGCGGGCGCTGGCGGAGGGGCGCAGTACCGCGGATCCGCTGGCCGATCCGGCGGTGACCGGGGCGGTGCGTGCCCATGTCGCCGGTCAACCCGCGGTCCGCCGGGCGCAGTTGGCGCCGGGCGAGGCGGACGGCACGCTGCTGCTGGTCCTCGACGCGGCGGCCGACCCGGCGGCCACGGTGAACGCGCTGGCCCGCGCCCTGGCCGCGGACGAGACCCTGCGTGCCCGCCTGGTCCGCGGCCTCGACCTGGCGGTGCTGCCCCCGGACAGCACCCCGCCCGGCGAGCCCCTCTACGTCCGCGAGGGCTGAGCGGCCCGCCCTGCTGTGAAGCCCGGACGTCCAGACGTCCAGACGTCCAGACGCTCAGCCGAAGACCGGTCCGGTGTACTTCTCGCCCGGCCCCTGGCCCGGCTCGTCCGGCACAACCGAGGCCTCGCGGAAGGCGAGTTGGAGGGACTTCAGGCCGTCCCGCAGCGGGGCCGCGTGGAAGGAGCTGATCTCGGTGGCGCCGCCGTCCAGCAGCCCGGCGAGCGACTGGATCAGCTTCCGCGCCTCGTCCAGGTCCTTGTGGTCCTCCTCGCCCTCCGCCAGCCCCAGATTGACCGCCGCGGCACTCATCAGATGCACCGCCACCGTGGTGATCACCTCGACCGCGGGTACGTCCGCGATGTCACGGGTCATGGCGTCGAAGTCGGTAACAGGTCCGTCGGCCGCGTCGGTCGCGGGGGAGGCCTGCGGGTCAGGGGTGGCGTCGCTCATGCCCACACGATAGGCCCCGTCCCACCGCGGTTAGCCGCACCCCCCGGAAGCTGCTAGCCTGGGCAAGGACCGGCTGGACAACTGCGTTACGCGGCTGCCCGGCCACAAGTGGAGGCTCCGCTCTCCCACCCGGCCGTCCATGAGGACGGCGGGTCACCGGTCAGGTTGTCCCGCAGTTGTGCGGGACATCCGATGCGCCCCGTGCTCGCGGTGGTGTTCCGGTAGTGACAGGAGCCCCGCTGTGATCGCCCGGGGCATTTTTTCTGCACCGGCGCGGTTCGGTCCAACGAACAGAGACGTTACGCGGCTGTCCGCCAGACCGTCGCGTGGTGCTACCGAGGAGGATCCATCAGCGCCGAGCCCCGCATCAACGACCGGATTCGCGTTCCCGAGGTGCGACTTGTCGGTCCCAGCGGCGAGCAGGTCGGGATTGTCCCGCTTGCCAAGGCCCTGGAGCTTGCGCAGGAGTACGACCTCGATCTCGTCGAGGTCGCGGCGAACGCCCGTCCGCCGGTCTGCAAGCTCATGGACTACGGGAAGTTCAAGTACGAGTCGGCCATGAAGGCCCGTGAGGCGCGCAAGAACCAGGCGCACACGGTCATCAAGGAGATGAAGCTCCGGCCGAAGATCGACCCGCACGACTACGACACCAAGAAGGGTCACGTCGTCCGGTTCCTCAAGCAGGGCGACAAGGTCAAGATCACGATCATGTTCCGCGGCCGCGAGCAGTCCCGCCCGGAGCTGGGCTACCGCCTGCTCCAGCGGCTCGCGGAGGACGTCCAGGACCTCGGTTTCGTGGAGTCGAACCCGAAGCAGGACGGCCGGAACATGATCATGGTCCTCGGTCCGCACAAGAAGAAGACCGAGGCGATGGCCGAGGCCCGCGAGGCCCAGGCGGCCCGCAAGGCGGACGCGAAGGCCCACCCCGGCCGCTCGCAGAACGCCGCCGACGAGGAGGCCGCCGAGGCTCCGGCCCAGGCCGCCGCCGACGCCTGACCGCTGGGACGTGCCCTCGGGGCCGCCCCGGACAGACACAACTGACGCCCCTGTGCCCGGCCCAGTGGACCGGGCACAGGAGCGCCACCGACGAGGAGAGTACGGCGCTATGCCGAAGAACAAGTCGCACAGCGGTTCCAGCAAGCGCTTCAAGATCACCGGCTCCGGCAAGGTGCTCCGCGAGCGCGCCGGCAAGCGCCACCTGCTTGAGCACAAGTCGTCCCGACTGACCCGGCGCCTCAGCGGCAACGCCGAGATGGCCCCGGGCGACGCCAAGAAGATCAAGAAGCTTCTCGGCAAGTGATGTCGCGCCCCCGGTGACGGGGGCCTCGCGACGCCGGACCGGGACCTAAGTCGAACCGGGCCGTGGACCCCACCCCACCCCCACGGCCCCGCTACAAGGAGTCAAACAAGTGGCACGCGTCAAGCGGGCAGTCAACGCCCACAAGAAGCGCCGGGCGATCCTCGAACAGGCCAGCGGCTACCGCGGTCAGCGTTCGCGCCTCTACCGCAAGGCGAAGGAGCAGGTCACCCACTCCCTCGTCTACAACTACAACGACCGCAAGAAGCGCAAGGGCGACTTCCGGCAGCTCTGGATCCAGCGGATCAACGCCGCCGCCCGCGCCAACGGCATCACCTACAACCGCTTCATCCAGGGTCTCAAGGCCGCCAACATTGAGGTGGACCGCAAGATCCTCGCCGAGCTGGCCGTCAACGACGCGAGTGCCTTCGCGGCGCTCGTCGAGGTCGCGCAGAAGGCGCTGCCCAGCGATGTGAACGCGCCTCGGGCGGCGTGACGCCGCGGTTGCCGTTTGGCGTGGGATCGGACCCGTGGGCCGTTGGGCCTGCGGGTCCGATCTCGTCCCGGGGGCGGGACTGGCCTGATTCGTCCGCCGGTCGGAGCCAGGTTCTGCGCAGTTCCCCGCGCCCCCGAAGATTTGCGCAGTTCCCCGCGCCCCTTAAGCGAGGGGTGCCCTTCCAGGTTGGAATTCATGGGTGCCGTACCCGAGTTGATCTCTGCTCGTTCGTCGCGGGTCGCTGCCGCGCGGCGGCTCGGTAGGCGGAACTTCCGTGGGAAGGAACGGCTGTTCCTCGCGGAGGGGCCGCAGGCCGTACGGGAGGGCGCCGCGCACCGGAGCGGTGGCGAGGCCACCCTGGTCGAGCTGTTCGCCACCGTCGAGGCCGCCGACCGGTACGCGGACATCGTGGGCGCCGCCCGGGACACCGGGGCCCGGGTCCACCTCGCCGACGAGGCCGTGATCGCGGACATCTCCACCACCGTCACCCCGCAGGGCCTGGTCGGGGTCTGCCGCTTCCTGGACACTCCGTTCACCGAAGTCCTCGCCGCCCGGCCCCAGTTGGTCGCCGTCCTCGCCCATGTACGCGACCCGGGGAACGCGGGCACCGTGCTGCGCTGCGCGGACGCCGCCGGTGCGGAGGCCGTCGTCCTCACCGACGCCTCCGTCGACGTCTACAACCCGAAGGCGGTACGCGCCTCCGTCGGCTCCCTCTTCCATCTGCCGGTCGCCGTCGGAGTGCCCGTCGAGGAGGCGGTGCGCGGGCTCGCCGGTACCGGGGTGCGGGTGCTGGCCGCGGACGGGGCGGGGCGGGACGACCTGGACACCGAACTCGACCGCGGCACCATGGGCGCCCCCACCGCCTGGATCTTCGGCAACGAGGCCTGGGGGCTGCCCGAGGAGACCCGGGACCTGGCCGACGCCGTGGTCCGCGTCCCCCTGCACGGCAAGGCCGAGAGCCTCAACCTGGCCACCGCCGCCGCCGTCTGCCTCTACGCCTCCGCCCGTGCCCAGCGCGCACCCGGCGGCTGCCGCACCGCACCCGGTGCCGGGCCGAGGAGCTAGCGGATGGACCACAGCACCGGCGCCCCGCGCCTGCCCCTCGGCCCGGACGACCTGCCCGACGGGCTGGTGACCGCCGACGCGAACGGCCGCGTCACCTGCTTCAACGCGGCCGCCGTCCGGATCACCACCGTGCCCGCCCGGCAGGCACTCGGCGCGCCCCTCACCGAGGTCCTGCCACTGGTGGACCTCGACGGGCGGCCCTGGTGGCAGCTCACCGACCCCTACGGCGGGCTCGCCACCCGCACCCGGCAGCCCGAGCGGAATCTGCTGCTGCCCGGCGGGCGGGAGGTCCTGGTCTCGGCGCGCTACGTCCGCACCGCGCCCACCGGGCCGGTGCACCGGCTGGTGGTGTGCCTGCGGGACACCGACGCCCGCCGCCGCACCGAGCGCAGCCACGCCGAACTCATCGCCACCGTCGCCCATGAACTGCGCTCCCCGCTCACCTCGGTCCGCGGCTTCACGGCGACCCTCCTCGCGAAGTGGGACCGCTTCACCGACGAGCAGAAGCGCCTGGTGCTGGAGACCGTCGACGCCGACGCCGCGCGCGTCACCCGCCTCATCGCCGAACTCCTCGACATCTCCCGGATCGACTCGGGGCGCTTGGAGGTCCGCCGCCAGCCCGTCGACCTGGCCACCGCCGTCGGCCGCCATATCCAGGCGCATGTGGCGGACGGCCGGCCCGCCGAGCGGTTCCTGCTGCGGGTGCGGCCGCCGCTCCCGGAGCTGTGGGCCGACCCCGACAAGATCGACCAGATCCTCGCCAACCTGCTGGAAAACGCGGTGCGGCACGGCGAGGGAACTGTCACCATCGAGGTGGCCCCCGCGGCCGGTGAGGAGCACGGCGGCTCTGGGGGAGGCACCGCCGTCACCGTCAGCGACGAGGGCCCAGGCATCCCGGAGGAGTCCATGAACCGCGTCTTCACCCGCTTCTGGCGAGGCAGCAAACGCGGCGGCACCGGCCTCGGCCTCTACATCGTCAAGGGCATCGTGGAGGCGCACGGCGGCACCATCACCGTCGGCCGGGCCCCCGGCGGCGGGGCCAGGTTCCGATTTACCCTGCCTGTGGCTGCTCCGGCCTACCTGGACTGAAATCAATGGGGGCCGCGCAGCGACATCGCAAGGGTGGTGGTGGGAGACGGGTGGGCAGGCGATCCCAGGGAAGCGCCCACCGTTAGAATCCCTCTTTGGCACCTTTGCGTCCCCGTCCGTGGACGATCCGGCCTCCGGCCTCCGAGTCGCGGACCAGGGGGCCGCCAGCCAGCCAACCGGAAGCACGGGAAGAGATGTCGGCACCGAACAAGTCGTACGACCCTGTCGAGGTCGAGGCACTGAAACCGGAAGAGATCGAGCGGATGCGGGACGAGGCGCTCGCCGCCTTCGCCGCCGCCGGCGACCTCGAACAGCTCCAGGAGGCCAAGGTCGCCCACACCGGCGGCACCTCGCCGCTGGCCCTCGCCAACCGCGAGATCGGCGCGCTGCCGCCGCACGCCAAGGCCGACGCAGGCAAGCGCGTCGGGCAGGCACGCGGCGCCGTCAACAAGGCGCTCGCCGCCCGGCAGACCGAGCTGGAGGCCGAGCGGGACACCCGGGTCCTCGTCGAGGAGGCCGTGGACGTCACCCTCCCCTACGACCGCACCGCCCCCGGCGCCCGCCACCCGCTGACCACCTTCATGGAGCGGGTCGCCGATGTCTTCGTGGCCATGGGCTACGAGATCGCCGAGGGCCCCGAGGTCGAGGCCGAGTGGTTCAACTTCGACGCGCTGAACTTCACCCCGGACCACCCGGCCCGGCAGATGCAGGACACCTTCTTCGTCCGGGGTCCCGCCACCGGTGAGCAGGGCGACGAGTCCGGTGTGGTGCTGCGGACCCACACGTCCCCGGTGCAGGCCCGCACCCTGCTGGACCGCGAGCCGCCGGTGTACATCGTCTGCCCGGGGCGGGTCTACCGGACCGACGAGCTGGACGCCACGCACACCCCGGTCTTCCACCAGATCGAGCTGCTCGCCGTGGACGAGGGCCTCACCATGGCCGACCTCAAGGGCACCCTGGACCACATGGTCAGGTCGATCTTCGGCTCCGACATGAAGACCCGGCTGCGGCCCAACTACTTCCCCTTCACCGAGCCGTCCGCCGAGATGGACATGCTCTGCTACGTGTGCCGCGGCACCTCGGTGGGTGACCCGGACCACCCGTGCCGCACCTGCTCCAGCGAGGGCTGGATCGAGCTGGGCGGCTGCGGCATGGTCAACCCGCGGGTGCTGGTGGCCTGCGGGGTGGACCCGGAGAAGTACAGCGGATTCGCCTTCGGGTTCGGCATCGAACGGATGCTGATGTTCCGCCACAACGTCGAAGACATGCGAGACATGGTCGAGGGTGACGTCCGTTTCACCCGGCCGTTCGGGATGGAGATCTGATGCGGGTCCCGCTTTCCTGGCTGCGGGAGTACGTCGACCTGCCGGCCACCGAGACCGGCCGCGACGTACAGGCCAAGCTGGTGTCGGTCGGGCTTGAGGTGGAGACCGTCGAGCGGCTCGGCGACGGGCTCAAGGGCCCGCTGGTGGTCGGCCAGGTGCTGACCATCGAGGAGCTCACCGAGTTCAAGAAGCCCATCCGCTACTGCACCGTCGACGTCGGCACCGCCAACGGGACCGGCGAACCGCAGGAGATCGTCTGCGGCGCCCGGAACTTCGCCGTCGGCGACAAGGTCGTCGTGGTCCTCCCCGGCGCCACCCTGCCCGGCGGCTTCGAGATCGCCGAGCGCAAGACGTACGGCCATATGTCCCGCGGCATGATCTGCTCCAGCGACGAGCTGGGCATGGGCGATGACGGCACCAAGGGCATCATCGTGCTGCCGCCGGAGTACGAGACCGGCACCGACGCCGTCGAACTGCTCGAACTCGTCGACGAGGTCCTGGACATCGCCGTCACCCCCGACCGCGGCTACTGCCTCTCGATGCGCGGCGTCGCCCGCGAGACCGCCATCGCCTACGGCCTCACCCTGCGCGACCCGGCCCTGCTCGACGTGCCCGCGCCCAACGCCTACGGCTACCCGGTCACCATCGGCGACCCGCACGGCTGCGACCGCTTCACCGCCCGCACCGTCACCGGTATCGCCCCCGAGACCCGCTCCCCGATCTGGCTGCGGCGCCGCCTCCAGAAGGCCGGGATGCGGCCCGTCTCGCTCGCCGTCGACATCACCAACTACGTGATGCTGGAGCTGGGCCAGCCGCTGCACGCCTACGACCGCTCTCGCGTCCAGGGCGCGATCGGGGTGCGCCGGGCCGAGCCGGGCGAGAAGCTCACCACCCTCGACGGGGTGCAGCGCAGCCTCGACCCGGGCGACCTGGTCATCACCGACGACCGCGGGCCGATCGGCCTGGCCGGAGTGATGGGCGGCGCCAACACCGAGATCGCCGACCCGGAGATCAACGCCGAGACCGGCGAGGCCGACGGCACCACCGAGGTCGTCATCGAGGCCGCGCACTTCGACGCGGTCTCCGTGGCCCGTACCGCACGGCGGCACAAGCTGTCCTCCGAGGCCTCCCGCCGCTTCGAGCGGGGTACCGACCCGCAGGCCGCCGCGGCCGCCGCGCAGCGCACCGTCGACCTGCTGGTGCTGCTCGCCGGGGGCTCCGCCGAGGCCGGCGTCACCGAGGTCATCGCGCCGTCCGCGCCGCGCACCCTCACCATTCCCGCCGACCACCCCGACCGGGTCGCCGGTGTCGCCTACGGCCGGGAGACCGTCGTCCGCCGCCTCCAGCAGATCGGCTGCGATGTCTACGGCCAGGACGAGCTGGTCGTCACCGTGCCGTCCTGGCGGCCCGACCTGACCGACCCCAACGACCTCGCCGAAGAGGTCATCCGCCTGGAGGGCTACGAGAATCTGCCCTCCACGCTGCCCAGGCCGCCCGCCGGCCGCGGCCTCACCGAGCGGCAGCGGTTGCAGCGCCGTATCGGCCGCGCGCTGGCCGGCGCCGGCTATGTGGAGGCGCTGAACTACCCGTTCCTCGGCGAGCAGGTCTTCGACCAGCTCCAGCTCGACGCCGACGACCCGGCCCGCCGGGTGGTCCGGCTGGTCAACCCGCTCTCCGACGAGGAGCCCGCGCTCCGCACCCTGCTGCTGCCGGGCCTGCTCGGCGCGCTCCGCCGCAACGACGGCCGCGGCAGCCACGACCTGGCCCTCTTCGAGACCGGCCTGGTCTTCCTTCCCCGAGCTCTCAGCTCCGTTCGAGCAGGGGAGACCCCAATCCGCGAGGAGCAGCGCGCCGCGGTACGGCTGCCCGTCGACCGGCGCCCCACCGACGAGGAGCTGGCCGTGCTCACCATGGCGCTGCCGGTGCAGCCGCGGCACGCCGCGGTGGTCCTCGCCGGGGCCCGGGAGCAGGCCGGCTGGTGGGGCAAGGGCCGCCCGGCCGAGTGGGCGGACGCCGTGGAGGCGGCCCGCGTCCTGGCCCGCGAGGCCGGTGCCGCACTCGTGGTCCGCCAGGGCCGTTACGGCCCCTGGCACCCCGGGCGCTGCGCCGAGCTGGCCGTCACCATCAACGGCCGTGAGCAGATCATCGGCCACGCGGGCGAGCTGCACCCCGGGGTGCTGAAGACCCTGGGCCTGCCCGCCCGCACCTGCGCCATGGAACTCGACCTGGATCTCCTGGAGTTGGCGGGCGACGGCCCGGTGCGCAGTCCGCGTATCTCCACCTTCCCGGTCGCCACCCAGGATGTGGCGCTGGTGGTGGACGGGGCGGTGCCGGCGGTGGAGGTGGAGCGGGCGCTGCGCGAGGGCGCGGGTGAACTGCTGGAGTCCATCCGGCTGTTCGACGTCTTCACCGGCGAGCAGCTCGGCGGGGACCGCAAGTCCCTGGCGTACGCACTGCGTTTCCGGGCCGCGGATCGCACGCTGACCGTGGAGGAGGCCAGTGCCGCCCGGGACGCGGCGGTCGCCCTCGCCGCGGAGCGCACCGGTGCCACCCTGCGCGGCGCCTGACCGCACCGCACGCAAGCAGGCAGAGGGGCCGTCCGCACACCGCGGGCGGCCCCTTAGGCCGTGTCGTTTGGATCTCCGCGGCGTCGCGGGGTCTGGTGCGCACTCTCGCCGCACCGGCCGAAAGCCCAAGTAGCTCCGCTACGAGGACTTCCAGCCGGCACGCCGAGAGCACGCACCAGACCCCGCTCCTTGCTCCACGGAGATCCAAACGACACGTCCTAGCCGTCTCCTCCCTGCCTCGGATCTCACTCGTTCGAGTGCCAATCGCCTTGGGGGCGGGCCGAGTTGGCCAACGGGTCGCCAGAATCGTCGGCGGCTGTAGGAACGGCCTGCCGCCGCAGAACCCGGGGCGGGACCCCCACCCCGGCCGAGCCGAGGGTGGCCGGGTGGTGCACAGGACGACAGGAGCGGCGCCCCGGCGCGGCCGCGGCCGCTCGCTCGCCCTGCCCGCGGTGTGGGGCGCGCTTACCGTCGGCTATGAGCTGGGCTGCCCGCTCGCCGCCGAGGACGCGCTCGGTGCCCGTCTCGCCACCAGCGCCGTCCTCCTCGCCGTCGGCTCGGGGCTGATGCTGCGGCTGCGGCGGGTGCTGCTGCGTGAGGTGCGGCAGGTGCGCCGGGTGGCGGGCGCCGCGCAGAACGCGCTGCTGGGGCCGCTGCCGCCGCAGGTCGCCGGGCTGGCCCTGGCCGCCCGCCGCCTCTCCGCCGACGGCCACGCCGCGCTCGGCGGCGACCTGTACGAGGTGGCGTCCACCGAACACGGGGTGCGGGTCGTCATCGGCGATGTGCGCGGACACGGCCTGGCGGCGCTCGGTACGGCCGCCGCACTGCTCGGCGGTTTCCGGGAGGCCGCCCACGACGAACCCGAACTGGCCGGTGTGCTGCGGAGGTTGGAGCGTACGCACGCCCGCCACCAGCGGCTGCGGGCCGGTCGGCGGCCGGCGGATCGGGCCTGGGGCGGCGAGGACTTCGTGACGGTGCTGCTGCTCCAGATCGCCGCCGACGGGCGGATGACAGCGCTCAACTGCGGGCACCCGTGGCCGTATCGGCTGCGCGGGCCGGCGGCCGGGGCGCCCGGGGCCGCCCGGCGGGTGGAGCAACTGCACGCGGACGATCCGCTGCCGCCACTGGGCAGCTTCCCGCTGCCGGCCGAACTGCCGCCGCTCAGCTGCGGGTTGCTCCGCCCCGGCGAGGCGCTCTTTCTGCACACGGACGGCGCCAGCGACGCCCGGGACGCGGCGGGCCGCTTCTTCCCGCTGCGCGCCGCGCTCGCGGACACCGTACGCCGCGCCCAGCCCGCGCCCCGGGCGGTGGTGGGCGCCGTGCACTCCCGGCTGCTGCGGCACACCGGCGGGGCACCCGAGGACGATGTGGCCCTGCTGGTCCTGCGCAACGACCGCCGCCCGCTGCCCGCCCCCGGCACCGGACCGATGGCCCGCCCCGCCGCCCGCTGACCGGACGACGGGGACCAACCGGAGCCCGCAGCAGGCCGGTTGACCGCTCTCACGGAACCGGCCTGGTGCTCAATAGGCGTGCTCAGCAGCCGTGCTCAGTAGGCGTAGAAGCCGCAGCCCGTCTTGCGGCCGAGGCGGCCCGCGTCGACCATCCGCTGGAGCAGCGGAGGAGCGGCGTACAGCGGCTCCTTGTACTCGGCGTACATCGAGTCGGCGACGGACGCGACGGTGTCCAGGCCGATGAGGTCGGAGAGCCGCAGCGGGCCCATCGGGTGGGCGCAGCCCATCTCCATGCCGTTGTCGATGTCCTCGCGGCTGGCGATCCCGGACTCGAACATCCGGATCGCGGACAGCAGATACGGGATCAGCAGCGCGTTGACGACGAAGCCGGAGCGGTCCTGGGCGCGGATGGCGTGCTTGCCGAGTGCCTTCTCCACCAGGGCCTGGGCCCGGCTGATGGTGCCCTCCGACGTGGTCAGCGCCGGAATCAGCTCCACCAACTGCTGTACGGGGGCCGGGTTGAAGAAGTGGATGCCGATCACATGGTCGGGGCGGCTGGTCGTGACGGCCAGCTTCACCAGCGGGATGGAGGAGGTGTTGGAGGCGAGGATGGCGTCCGGGCGGGTCACCACCTGGTCCAGCACCTGGAAGATCTCCGCCTTCACCTGCTCGTTCTCCACGACCGCCTCGATGACCAGGTCACGGTCGGCGAACTCGCCGAGGTCGGTGGTGAAGGTGAGCCGGGCCTGGGTGGCCTCCAGCTCCTCCGCGGTGATCTTGCCGCGTTCGGCGGCCTTGGCAAGGGAGTTGTACAGCCGGGTGCGGCCGAGCTCCAGCGCCTCGCCGGTGGTCTCGGCGACCTTGACGTCCAGTCCGGCGCGGGCGCACACCTCGGCGATGCCCGCTCCCATCTGGCCGCAGCCCACCACTCCGACGCGGGTGATGTCGGTCAGGGTGTCCGTCACATCAAGCCTTTCATGGTCTTCTGTCCGGCAGAGCCGGCCCCCGTGGTCGGCCTGCCTCGGGCTGCACGGTACTCCGGGATCCGGGATTCGCTCCCGGCCGGGTGGGGCAGGTCGCCGGTGCCGCAGAGCGGTGAGCGACAGGTGGTCCACAGCGGAGTGGCCCCGGTCACGGGGGCATCGACGAACAGAGGAGGCTGAAGGGTGCATATCTCTCGGAGAGGGTTCTCCACCGCGGTCGCGGCCGCTGTGGCCTCGGTCACAGCGGGCGGTACGGCGTATGCGAGCCCCTCGAAGGGCGAGGTGCGCGGGATGTGGGCGGCGACGGTGGAGAACCTGGACTGGCCCTCCGCGCCCGGCCTCCCCGTCGCCCGCCAGCGCGCCGAGCTGAAGACGCTGCTCGACACCGCGGTACGGCGCGGCCTCAACACGGTGATCCTCCAGGTGCGGCCCGCCGCCGACGCGCTGTGGCCCTCCCGGTACGAGCCGTGGTCCGAGTTCCTCACCGGCACCCAGGGGCAGGACCCGGGCTGGGATCCGCTGGGGACCGCGGTCGCCGAGGCCCATCGGCGGGGACTGGCGCTGCACGCCTGGTTCAACCCGTACCGGGTGGCCAACCACGGTGACCTCGGGCGGCTCGCGGAGGGGCACCCCGCCCGGCGCCGCCCCGAGTGGACCGTCGCCCACGGCGGGCGGCTCTACTACAACCCGGGCCTGCCCGAGGTCCGGCGCTTCGTCCAGAACGCCATCCTGGACGCGGTCCGCCGCTACCCGATCGACGGGGTGCACTTCGACGACTACTTCTACCCGTACCCGGTGCGGGGCGAGGTCTTCGACGACGACGCCGCCTTCGCCCGGTACGGCGGGGGCCTGGACCGGGCGGCGTGGCGGCGCCGCAATGTCGACCTGATGATCCAGGAGATGTCCGCCCGCCTACACCGGCAGAAGCCCCGACTCCCCTTCGGCGTCAGCCCGTTCGGAGTCTGGCGCAACGCGTCGACCGACCCGCGCGGCTCCCGTACCACCGCAGGTGTGCAGAGCTACGACGACCTGCACGCGGACACCCGGCGCTGGATCAAAGAACGCTGGGTCTCCTATGTGTGCCCGCAGTTGTACTGGAACATCGGCTTCGAGGCGGCGGACTACGCGGTGCTGCTGCCCTGGTGGGCGGAGGTGGTGCGGGGCACCGGGGTGGGGCTGCTGATCGGGGAGGGGCTCTACAAGGCGGGCGATCCGGAGCAGCCCGCGGCCTGGCAGGACCCGGCGGAGCTGTCCCGCCATCTCACCCTGGCCGCCCGCCACCGGCAGGTCGGCGGGCATGTCTTCTTCTCCGCCCAGGACGTGGCCGGCGACCCCATCGGCGCGATGGCCCGGGTGGCCGCCGACCACTACCGGTAGGCGGGTGGGCGGAAGCCGCCTCAGTGCCGGGTGGGGTGGGCGGGCTTGATCTCCGAGTCGGGCCCGGGGGACATGATCGCCTCGTGGCCGTCCTCGAACCGCACCCGGTACGGCGGCTCTCCGTGGTCGCCCATCACTTCGACTATCTTCGCGACCCTGTCGTGCTGTCCCACGGTCCTGCCGTGCATCAGCAGCCGGTCGCCCTTGGTTGCCTGCATCCCCGTGACCTCCTGAAAAGGGGTTCGCTGCCGTGTGCCCGCCGGGTGCCCACCGCGGGCCGTGTCAACCCCGGGTCCGCTGGGTCACCGCGATGCACACCAGTACCGCGAGGGCGGTGAGCGGGGCCGCGGGGGTGAGGTCCTCGCCGAGCAGGCACACCGACCAGACCAGGGTGAGCAGCGGCTGCGCCAACTGGAGCTGGCTGGCCTTCGGCACCCCGATCACGCCCATGCCCCGGTACCACACCACCAGCCCGAGGAACTGCGAGCCCGCCGCCAGCCACAGCAGCCCGGTCGCGCCCCGCACATCCCAGTGGACGGGCTCATGGGCGAGGGCGAGTACGGCGCCCAGGACGGCGACCGGCAGGCACAGCACCAGGGCCCAGGCGATGACCTGCCAGCCGGGCAGTTCCCGGGCCAGCCGGCCGCCCTCGGTGTAGCCGGCCGCGCAGATCAGCAGCGCCCCGAAGAGGTAGAGGTCGGCGGTGCCGAGCCGGCCGCCGCTCTGCTGCACGGTGAACGCGACGACCGCGGCCGCCCCGGCGAGCGCCGCCGCCCAGAAGGTGCGGCTGGGCCGGGTGCCGGTGCGCATGGCGGCGCACACGGCTGTGGTGAGCGGCAGCAGTCCGACGACGACGGCGGCGTGGGCGGTGGTCGCCGTGACCAGGGCGAGGGTGGTGAGCAGCGGGAAGCCGAGTACGGTGCCGGCTGCGACCATGGCGAGGCCGGGCCAGTGCCGTCGGGCCGGTAGCGGTATCCGCAGCGCCAGCAGGCAGCCCCCGGCGAGCAGTGCGGCCAGTACGCAGCGGATCGTTACCAGCGACCAGGGGCCGAAGGTGCTGAGGCCCCAGGCGGTGGCGGGGAAGGTGAGCGAGAAGGCGGTGACGCCGAGTGCGGCGAGCAGGGTCGCGCCCCGGCGAGCGCTCGGGGAGTGTGCCGCCGGGCCGGGTGCGGTGCTTGCGCCCACCGGCTCTCCGGGCGCCGCCGCCGACCCGACTGCTACTCCTGAACCATCCGTAGCGCTATTCTGTGCTCTCATGCAACAGCGTAGCAGTGTGGCCGAATTGGCGCAGATCCTCCGCGAGGAGCTGGAGCGCTACTCGCCGGGTGGAAAGCTGCCGTCGAGTCGGGAGCTGGTGGACCGCTTCCGGGTCAGCCCGGTGACGGTGTCCCGTGCGCTGGCGCGGCTCGCCGCCGAGGGGCTGGTGGTGACCCGGCCGGGCGCGGGTGCCTTCCGGGCCGAGGCTCCCGGACCGGCCGCCCCCGGTGACACCTCCTGGCAGGAGGTCGCCCTCAGCGCGGACGCCACCGCCGATCCGGTGCCCCGCTCGGTGGACGCCTCCGCCGTGTTCAGCACCCTCGACACCCCGCCCGACGGCGTCATCGAGTTCAACAACGGCTATCTGCACACCTCCCTCCAGCCGGAGCGGGCGATGGCCGCCGCCCTCGCCCGCGCCGGCCGCCGCCCCGGCGCGTGGAGCCGGCCGCCGGTGGACGGGCTGCCCGAGCTGCGGGACTGGTTCGCGCGCGGGATCGGCGGCGGTATCACCGCGGCCGAGGTGCTGATCACCGCCGGCGGCCAGTCCGCCCTCACCACGGCACTGCGCGCGCTGGCCCCGCCCGGCGCCCCGGTCCTGGTCGAGTCGCCCACCTATCCCGGGCTGCTCGCCATCGCCCGCGCCGCCGGACTGCGGCCGGTGCCGGTGCCGGTCGACCCGGACGGGGTGCGGCCCGAGCTGCTGGCCGCCGCGTTCCGCGCCACCGGTGCCCGCCTCTTCGTCTGCCAGCCCCTCTTCCAGAACCCGACCGGCGCGGTCCTCGCCACCGGCCGCCGCGGCGAGGTGCTGCGGATCGCGCGGGAGGCGGGGGCGTTCGTGGTGGAGGACGACTTCGTACGGCGGCTGGCACATGCCGATGCCGGGGTGCTGCTGCCGCCGCTGGCCTCGGACGATCCGGACGGGGTGGTGGTGCATGTCTGCTCCCTCACCAAGGCCACCTCGCCCAGCTTCCGGGTGAGCGCGCTGGCGGCGCGGGGGCCGGTGCTGGAGCGGTTGCGCGCCATCCAGGTGGTGGACCAGTTCTTTGTGCCGCGCCCGCTCCAGGAGGCCGCCGTCGAACTGGTCGGCTCGCCCGGCTGGGTGCGCCATCTGCGGTTCGTGGCGGGGGAGTTGAAGGCGCGGCGGCAGGCGATGGCGGCGGAGGTGGGACTGCGGCTGCCCGGTCTGGCGCTGCCGTACGTACCGGCGGGCGGTTACCACCTGTGGCTGCGGCTGCCCGACGGTACCGACGAACTCGCCCTGGCCGCAGGGGCGTTGCGGGCCTCGGTGGCCGTCTCGCCCGGTCGTCTCTACTTCGGTGCGGAGCCGCCTGCCCCCTATCTGCGGCTCAGCTATGCGGGGGTGGCGGGTGTCGGGGAGATCGCGGAGGGGGTGCGGCGGCTGGCCTCGGCGTGGGAGGGGCTGAAGTAGCCTGCCCGGAACCGGAGTTGGGCCGAGGCTACCGGCGTTGGGGGATGACGCAGCCGCGGCCCCTGCTGATGTTCTTCGGTGGGGACCCCTCCGGCCAGGCCAGGTCCACGAGGCGCGGGGTGGGCAGCGTCGGGTCGAGGCGGACCACGGCGACGGCCTTGTCGTACGGGTTGCCGTGGTTGTCCAGGCAGATCCAGCCGCTGGCGCCCTGCGCGGTGAGCTGGCCCTGGAGGCGGGTCCAGCCGTGGGCGATGCGCCGCAGCGGGGCGAGGTGGGTGCCCTGGGAGTGGACCTGGATGCCCTTGATCGCGGTGAGCGCCGAGTCGTAGACGCTGATGGTGCGGGTGTCCGCGAGGTCGACGGGCCCGATGGAGCCGGGCCCCTCGCCCTGCTCCGTCCCGCGGGCCAGCGCCTTCAGGTCTTCGAGTACGGAGGGGGTGCCGCCGGTGCGGGGGACCCGGCCGCGCTGCCAGGCGTCGGGGTGGGTGATCGCGGTGTACTGCACGGTGATCTTGCCGCGGCCGCTCTCCTTGTCCGGCAGCATCCGCTTCTTGTCGAGCCGCTTGTCCAGATAGAGGGTGGCCGCGTCGGATCCGCTGATCACCTTGAACGAGGTGCCGGCGCAGGCGCGTTCGGTGGCCAGGGCGTTGATGAACTGCCGCAGATGCACCGGCCGTCCCGCGAAGTACACGGTGTCCACCGGCGGGGTCGCCACGCACAGGGTGACCACCATGCCCGCGAAGTCGTGCTCCAGGCCGCTCGGCGCGTCGGGCCCCTCGGAGGTGAAGCTCTGCGGCGCGTGCGGCGATTCGGCCAGCTTGCGGGCGAACACCCGCCGCAGCGCGGCCGCGTACGGGTCCCCGGGCCGCTCGTCCTGTACCAGGATGGCGCGCCGCGGATCGAGGTCCCGGTCGTAGTGGACGAGGGCGTCGGCCTGTTCGGTGTTGGTGGGCACCACCCGGGCGAACCCCTCGTAACGGGTGGCGCCGCGGCCGCCGTTGGCCAGGCTGTCGGCGGTGACGGGGCCGCCGACCGCGGGCAGGTGCAGGGTGTTGGTGAGGTAGGAGAGGGCCGCGGCGGTCTCCGGCACACTGCGGTCGAAGCCGAACACGACCCGCAGGTTGTCGGGCGCGCCGGTGAGCCGGGCGAGGCGGTCCGCCACCGGCCGCCAGTGCCCGCGGTCCCGGCCCGGGTTGGCCAGCAGCAGCCGGATTCGCGGCGGGCTGGCCCGGTTGGCCTGGTGCTGGGCGAAGTAGGCGCCCTGCACCTCGTGCAGGATCTGCTCGCGCCCGGCCGGGGTGGCCGCGTCCATCGGGATCATCAGGGCGATGGTGGCGTGCTGTTCCTTCGACACCCGCCGGTTCTCCGCCCTGATCTGCCCGAGGACACCGCGGAGCCGGTCGCTGAAGACATAGGACCCGTCGGTGACTGTGACGCACTCGCCGTCGATCCGCTCACCCCCGTCTCCGCAGCTTCTGGCCCGGTCGACCAGGTAGCAGGTGGCGAGGCCGGCGAGCAGGGCGAGGGCCAGGGCGCAGTTGAGGAGGGTGAGGGGGCCGAGGCCGGGGCCGAGCGGGGTGCGGGTGCGCCTCATCTGCCGTCTCCGTCCGGGGTGTTCGCGCAGGTCAGGGTGAGCAGCCAGCGTTCCGCGGGGGAGCGTCCGGCGGAGGAGGTCCAGGAGTCGAGGTCCCCGGCGAGGTCGTCCACCCGGCGCTCGGAACCGGCCGCCCGGTGGGTGGTGGACAGGGCGAGGACCACGGGCCGGGTGGGACGGCGTCCGCCGACCGCGGCGGTCTCATAGGCCCCGGCCAGGGCGTCGAGCAGGGCCCGGCCGGTGGGGGTGTGGGCCTGCGGCAGCAGGATGAGCGGCGGCCGGTCCCGGTTCAGCCGGCGGTAGCGGGTGTAGTAGGCGTCCAGGTCGGCGAGGAAGGCGCGGGTGAGGAGGGACTCCACGGTGTTGCCGTGCCGGTCGCGGCCGTCCCGGTTCACCCGGAACAGCTCGGTGACGACGGCTTCCCGGCGGGCCTGCACGGTGCGGTGCGGCACGCCGAGGACCCGTCCCCACCAGTGCAGCGCCACCCGGTCTGGGCGCCGCTTCAGCCGGACCAGCCGGGGCAGGGCCAGACCGAGGGAGGCGAGGACGCCCGGGGGGCCGAGTTGGGAGAGGGCCTGCTCGACGCGGTACAGCCCGGCCTCCGGTCCCGGCTGCTGGTCGGCGCGGTCCCGCTGGAGTTCCTTCATCAGCAGGCGGAGTTGGTCGTCCAGGCCCGGTTCGCGGTCCAGGTGGTGCCAGTTGCGGTCTGCCCAGTGCCGTACCAGCAGGCCGGTGGAGAGGCGGGGGAAGGTGAGGGGCGGGCGGTGGGAGAGTTCGCAGCCGAGGCCGCCGGCCCGGGTGGAGAGGTGCCAGAGGCAGTCGACCACCCCGCGTCCGGAGGTGTTGTCCGCGTCGGTCGGCACCCGCAGATCGTTGACGGGCAGCGCCCCGCGGCCGCCGAAGTGGTGCCGCAGCCGCTCCAGCATCTCCCGGCCCGCCGCCGCGTCCGGTTCGACCAGCTCCAGCAGGGGCGGGCCGCCGCGGCGCCTGATACGGCCGCCCATACTGACGCGGGCCAGCCGCCGCTCCATCAGCAGCCCGGACAGTACGCGGGTGAGCTGCGCTTCGTACCGGGTCATCACTGCCTCCTCGGCGGTGACGGCCGGGCCGGGGCGGCCCGGGGCGGCGGGGTGAACGGCCGCTGTCAGTAAGGGAGTTGAGGCTCGGCCAGCAGCCGGGTGCCGCGGGTCTCGGGCAGGCCGAAGAGGGCCACGAAGGCGAGGGCGTAGCCGAGGGCGGCGAAGGCGAGCGCACCGCCGACGCCCCAGCTCGCGGCGAGGACACCGACGAGGGCGGGGAAGGCGGCGCCCACCGCCCGGCCCACGTTGTAGGTGAAGCCCTGCCCGGTGGCGCGGACCTCGGTGGGGTACAGCTCCGCGAGGAAGGAGCCGAAGCCGGAGAAGATCGCCGACATGCAGAACCCGAGCGGGAAGCCCAGCAGCAGGGACACCCCGTCCCAACTCGCGGGCACCTGCGGGTAGAGCAGTACGCACAGGAACGACAGCACGGCGAAGGTCTGGATGGTGCGGCGGCGGCCGAGCCGGTCGGCGAGGTGGGCGCCGGTGATGTACCCGGCGAAGGCCCCGGCGATCTGCACCACCAGGAAGCCGCCGACGCCGCCGACGGACAGGCCGCGTTCCTCGTCCAGATAGGTCGGCACCCAGGTCGCCAGGGTGTAGTAGCCGCCCTGCACACCGGTGGAGAGCAGGCCCGCCAGCAGGGTCCGGCGCAGCAGCCCGCCGCGGAAGATCGCCGGGAAGGTGCCGCCGGGCGGGGCGGCGGCGCGACGCCGCTCGGCGCCGGGGGCGTCGGTGACGCTGCGGCGGAGGTAGAGCACCAGCAGCGCGGGCAGGGCGCCGGTGAAGAACAGCAGCCGCCAGGCGAGGTGTTCGTCGACGAGCTGGAAGACGACCGTGTACACCAGCACCGCCAGCGCCCAGCCGACCGCCCACGCCGACTGGATCCAGCCCAGGGTGCGGCCCCGGTGCCGGGCCGAGGCGTACTCCGCGACCAGCACCGCGCCGACCGCCCACTCCCCGCCGAAGCCCAGACCCTGGAGCGCCCGGAACACCAGCAGGGTGCCGAAGTCGGGGGCGAAACCGCAGGCCACGGTGAAGAGGGCGTACAGCCCGACGGTCCACATCAGGGCGCGGACCCGGCCGATCCGGTCGGCCAGCACTCCGGCGAGAGCGCCGCCGACCGCGGACACCAGCAGGGTGACGGTGGCCAGCAGCCCGGTCTGCCCGTGGTCCAGGGCGAACGCGGCACCGATCGCGGTCATCCCGAGCGGCAGTACATAGAAGTCGTAGGAGTCCAGGCCGTAGCCGCCGAAGGCACCGAAGAAGGCGCGCCGCCCTCGCGGGTCCAGCGCCCGGAACCAGGGGAAGGCGCCGCCGTGCGATTCCAGCGGCAGGGGCGGAGCGGTGGGGGCGGTGGGGGTGGGGGCCGGGGTGGTCTCGTCCGGTGGGGGAGAACTCGTATTCATGAGCCTGCACCTCTCCAAGTGCCGTGTAGATGCTCCGAGTTGTCGCTCCGTCAAGGTAGGGGATGTGAGAACAATCCGACAAGAAGGCGATTCCCTGATCCTTTTGCCGGGGTGATCCGTGATCCTCTGCGGGGGCGGTCTCTTCTTGTCGCGGTAGTGCCGCTGGCATACGGTCGGTGGCGGGAGCCGAGGAGGGGCGGGGCGATGGCCGGATTCGTGGACCAGGCGGGCGAACAGGCCGCGGACCGGGACCCGTTGGGCCGCAGCAGCATCGCGGAACGGGTCGCCGACCTGCTCCGCACCCGGATCGGCGAGGGGTTCTACCCGCCGGGCGAGAGGATGCGCGAGGACGGCATCAGCAGGGAACTCGGCATCTCCCGCAACACCCTGCGCGAGGCCTTCCGCCTCCTCACCCATGAGCGGCTGCTGGCCCACGAGTTGAACCGCGGGGTCTTCGTCCGGCGCCCCAGTGCCGCCGATGTCGCGGACATCTACCGGGTGCGCCGCATGGTGGAGTGCGCCGCCCTGCGCGCCCTGGGCGAGCCGCCGTACGACGTCGCCGGTCTGGAGGGCGCCGTCGTGGACGGTGAGCGGGCGGTGGCCCGGGAGGACTGGAACGCGCTCGGTGCGGCCAACTTCCACTTCCACCGCGAGCTGGTCGCCCTGGCCGGCAGCCCCCGCACCAACCAGACCATGCGCACCGTCCTGGCCGAACTCCGCCTCGCCTTCTACGCCCACTCCGACCTGCGCGCCCTGCACGCCCCCTATCTGGGCCGCAACCGCGAGCTGACCCAGGCCCTGGCCCGCGGCGAGACCGCCGAGGCGGAACGCCTGCTGGTCGAGTACCTGGACGACTCCAGTGCCCAACTCACCGCCGCCCTCGGGGAGTTGGGCGGCACGGAGGAGAAGGAACCGGCCTGAGCGGGCAGCCGGGACCCGTACCCCGGAGCCTTCGTCACTCCCGTTCGCGAAGCCGCAGCAGATAGGTCGCGGTCACGGCGACCGCGCGATCCGGGTCCCGGGACAGCTCCGCGAGGGCGCGGGCGGCGCCCGGACCCGGGACGGCCGCCAGGGCCTGGGTGAGGCGTCCGCGGGCGGGTGCCCCGGTGGCCGGGGCGGCGAGGCGGGCCACGAGGGCGGCGGCGATCTCGTCCGCCGCCGCGGTGTCGACGGCCAGCACGCCCAGCGCGTCGGCCGCGTCGGTGTCCCGCGCCCCGGCCACGATCGCGTCCAGCAGCGCGGGCACCGCGGCGGCCTCGCCCCGCGCCCCCAGCGCCAGCCCCGCATGGCGGCGGACCACCGGGTCGCGGTGGCTGAGAGCCTGCCGCAGAGGTGCCGCGGCCTCCTCGTCGGGCAGCTCCGCGAGCGCGAGCACGGCACGTTCGCGCACCGCGGCCGACGGGGCGCCCAGACCCGCCGCCAGCAGAGCCGCACCCGCGCCGCCCGACAGCGCCAGCGCCCAGCGCAGGGCCCCGGCCACATTCGGCTCCGTCTCGCTCAACGCCGCCTCGACCAGGGCCTCCACCGGCACCGGGGACCCCCCGACCGAGGCGAGCGCCGCACGCTGCCGGGCGTCCGGACTCCTCGCCTCCAGTGCCTTCAGCAGGGCCACCACCTGAAGGGCGTCGTCCCAACCGGCGGGCTCCGCGGCGTCGATCCGGCGCAGCCGGTTCAGCAACTCGGTCTCGACCGCGATCCGTTCCCGCGTCTGGCGGATCAGATCGCCGACGAGCGCCGCGGGTGTGGAACCGGGGCCGTCCAGCGCCTGCCCGATCTCCCGCAGCGAGAGCCCCAGCGACCGCAGCCCCTCGATCCGGAAGATCCGCCGGATGTCCTCCCCGGAGAACTCCCGGTACCCGGACCCGGTACGGCCCGAGGGGCGCACCAGACCCAGCGACTCGTAGTGCCGCAGCATCCGCGCACTCACCCCGGACCGCCGGGCCACCTCACCGATCAGCATCTACGGTGCCGCCTTTCAACCGGAAGAGTCCTCGGGAGAGTTCGGTCCCAGCGCCATGATGCGCTTGGCGTCCTCCACGGCGGAGTCGAAGCCGGCCTCCGGGTCGTCCAGCAGCCGCAGGGTGGCGAGTGCGTGGGTGCGCACCCGGGGGTCGGGCGCCGCCGCCGCGCGCTCCAGGACGGGCCGTACCGCCTCGCCCAGCGCCACCAGGGCCCGGCTCAGGCTCAGCCTCATCTCCCGTTCGCCCCGGGCCAGTTGGGTCGCCAGCACCTCCGCCAGCGCCGACCGCTCACCCTCCGGGACCAGGACCACGGCCGCCCGCCAGGCGCTGCGTGCCACCTCCTCGTCGGGGTCGGTCAGCACGGCCCGGGTGAGCGCCGGCCAGGCCCGGCCGTCACCGATCTTGGAGAGGGTGTGCAGTGCCTGGCTCCGGGCCTGGGCGCGCGCCGAGCGGACCTCGCGGATCAGCAGCGGCAGCGTCAGCGGCGCCGGGTGCCGGGTGAGTGCCCAGGTCAGCATGTCGCGGACGAAGAAGTCCGGTTCCACCGCGCACCGTTCGACCAGCGCCCCGGCATACCGCGGGTCCGGGGCCGAGCCCACCGCCATCGCCGCCCGCAACCGCACCGACGCACGCCCGTCCGCCAGCTCCCGCAGCACATCCGCCGCCCGCGCACCCTGCCCCGTGACCGTCATCGGGACCACCTCCTCGGCAGCCAGTGAAGGGCTTGCCACCGTGTCAGGGTCAAGCACCCGGCGGCCGGGACGGCCAGGTGGGGACCGTGGCCGAAGCCCAACCCCCGCGGGCATATCCCGCCCCCGACCGGGTAGTGGCATGTTCTCCGCACGGCCCACCGAGAGGCGGGACCGGCGGCAGGGTACGGGGGCGGGGATCCGGGCGGTTTGACCTCCGCGCGGCCATGCATCGGGTATGAGTACGGCCATGCCCGGGGCCCGTCCCGCCCTCCGGGTGTTCGTCCTGCCTTCCGATGGAGCGACCATGCTGCGGATCCACTTCACCCCCGAGGACATGGCCCGGGTCAGGGTGGCCCCGGGACCGGACTTCCTGTGGGAGATCGCCAACAGCGTGCAGACCCTCCAACGCCGGGACGGGGAAAGGGAGTTCGGCACCTGGCGGCGGTGGGTGCGGCCCCGGCTCTCGGACAGCAGGCGCCTGCTGTCCCCGCTGCTGCCACCCCGCGGCTACTCCCCGGACTTCCTCACCCCCACCTACGGTGACCGCACCACCTTCCAGGGCGCCGTGGACACCCTGCTCGGCACCCCCCGCACCAGGCTCCGCGCCGAACTGGCCCGGCTGTCCACCTCGATATGCCTGCCCGACTGGGTACGCGCCCTCGCCGAGGGCGACCCGCAGGTCCTCGAACGGCTCGGGGCGGCGCTCCACACCTACCAGGCTGAGGCACTGGTACCGCACTGGCGGCGGGTCCGGGCGGATGTCGAGGCGGACCGGGCCCTACGGCTGCGGTGCCTGATGGAGGGCGGCACCGAAGGGCTGCTGTCCGGTCTCGGCCCGGTCGTCCGCTGGCAGCCACCGGTACTGGAGGTGGCCTACCCCGTCGACCACCAACTCCGGCTGGAGGGGCGGGGGTTGGTGCTCCAGCCGTCGTTCTTCTGCTGGCCCACCCCGATCACGCTGGCCGACGGAGAACTGCCGCCCGTACTGGTCCACCCCATCCAGCACACCGCGGACTGGGCGCGCCCGGCCGCCGACCCCGGCGGCCACGATCCGCTGGGCCCGCTGCTCGGGCACACCCGCGCCGACCTGCTGCGGGCCACCCACACCGGCTGCTCCACCGTGGAGGCCGCCCGGCTGCTGGGGGTGACGCACTCGGCCGTCAGCCAGCATATGAACGTGCTGCGTGCGGCGGGCCTGATCACCACCGTCCGCGGAGCGGGACGCGCCTTCCATGTGGCGACCGCCCGCGGGCGTTCCCTGCTGTCCGCCGAGACCCCGTACGCCGGCGGCCCGGCGAGCGGCAACTCCCGCCCGTAAGCCTGGACTTACAGCGCTTGTGCTTCCGCGGGGGACCCCTCACCCTGTTCTTCCGCCGCCGCGGGGTCCGTCGGCCGCGTGCTGCGTGACACCCCCACCTCGCCCCTTGGAGACCACGTTGAGCATCCAACAGCCCAGCCGAAGAGGCATCATCAGAGCCGCCGCCGGAATCAGCACCGCGGCGGCCCTCGGCGCGGGAGGCGTCCTGGCGTCCGCGTCGTCCGCGCAGGCGGCCGGAGACGGCAACGGGCTGCGCATCGTGGAGCGCAACGAGAGCAACGCACGGATGTGGTATTACCGCTTCGCCACCAGCGCGATCGGCTGGAACCCGGGCGTCAACGTCCTCCTCCCGGACGGCTACCACACCAGCGGCCGGCGCTACCCGGTGCTGTACCTCTTCCACGGCGGCGGCACCGACGCGGACTTCATCTACTTCGACCGCCTGGGCATCCGCGACTGGAGCGCCGGGAAGCCGATCATCATCGTGATGCCCGACGGCGGCCACGCCGGCTGGTACTCCAACCCGGTCAGCTCCAACACCGGCCCGCGCAACTGGGAGACCTTCCACATAGCCCAGTTGCTCCCCTGGATCGACGCCAACTTCCGCACCTACGCCGAGTACAACGGCCGTGCCGTCTCCGGCTTCTCCATGGGCGGCTTCGGCGCGCTGAAGTACGCGGCCAAGTACTACGGCCACTTCGCCTCGGTCAGCGCCCACTCCGGGCCGGCCAGCCTGCGCCGCGACGGCGGCCTCGTCGGCCACTGGGCCAACCTCACCTCGGCGGCGCTCGACCTGGCCGGCGGCACCGTCTACGGCATCCCGGCGTGGGACGAGGCCCGGGTCTCCGCGGACAACCCGGTGCAGCGCATCGAGAGCTACCGCAACAAGCGGGTCTTCATGGTGGCCGGCACCAGCCCCGACCCGATCAACTGGTTCGACACCGCCAACGAGACCCAAGTCCTCGCGGGCCAGCGGGAGTTCCGCTCCCTCCTCGGCAGGGCCGATATCCCGCACGAGTGGCACGAGGTCCCCGGCGGCCACTTCGTCCGCCCCGACCTGTTCCGCCGGGACCTGGACGGCATCATCGGCCGCCTCCGCAAGGCCTGACCAACTCCCCTGCCAGGCCGTGCCGTTCGAACCACCCCGGTGACCGGACGGCACGGCCTACCGTGGTGCCGGTGATCGTATGGCTGAACGGCACCCATGGCGCGGGCAAGACGACGACCGCCGACCTGCTGCGGCAACTCCTCCCGGATTCACGGGTGTTGGACGCCGAGAAGGTCGGCGAGACCCTGATGGACATCAAGCCGCCACTGCCCTGGACCGGCAACTTCCAGCACTGGGCCTCATGGCGCCCCCTGGTGGTCGACACCGCCCGCCGGGTACTCGACCACACCGGCGGAACCCTGGTGATGCCGATGACCGTCCTGATCGAGCCGTACTGGCGGGAGATCAGCGCCGGCCTCGCCCAACACGCCATCCCCGTACGGCACTTCGTCCTCCACGCCGACCAGGAGACACTACGCGCGCGGATCGACGGGGACACCGATCTCGGTCCCTCGCAGTTCCGCCTCGACCACCTGGAGCCCTACGCGGAGGCCGCCCGTACCTGGCTGCACGCCGAGGCGGAGGTCGTCGACACCACGCATCTCGCGGCGGCCGAGGCCGCCCGGCGGATCGCGGAGGCCGTCAAGAACTGAGGCCGGGCGCCCGCCCGTTCAGGCCTCCGACCGGTAGACCTCCCGCACGTTCGGGCGCGGGGAGGGCCGGTGACGGGCGCACGGTCCCTCGGCGAAGGCGCGGAGCACGTTCTCCGTGGTGCGGGTGACGAAGGTGCGGGTGCGGGCGTCCATCCCGTGGTCGCGGCCCCCGTCGCGGGTGCCCGCCATCAGGCCCTCCACCCAGCGCATGGTGCCGGTGGCGAAGACCCCCGCGCCGCCGGGGACGGTGTAGTACGCCGAATCGCCGTGGCTGCGGCGGCCGTTGCACACCAGGGGCGAATGCGCGGTGATCTCCAGCGGCCCGGGGGTGGGCGCGCTCGGCGTGACCCGGTCGTACTCCACCCCCACCAGATGCGCGAACCCCTCACCCCGGTGTGCGCCCGTCCCCTCGTACACCCAGTGGTCCGGGGTGTGCACGACATACGGCGCGTCCGTCGGGTAGCCCTCGTACAGCACGCCCGTCAGCGAGGACTCCGGGTCGGGGGCGGGGGACTGGCGGAAGTCCGTGGTGACCAGGGCGGGTTGGTCCGCGTAGCAGGGGTCGGACCGGAAGGACGACTTGTAGCAGACCACGGTGCGCCCCGGCGGTGTGCCCTGCTCCAGGCGGATCCGGCGGAAGCAGGTGTTGGCGCCGAGGAAGGCCACATTGGTCCCCGCGTCCCGGGCGGCCGTGATGTGCCGCCGCTGCTCGGGTGTCCAGTACTCGTCGTGGCCGAGGCTGATCACGGCGCGCGCCCCGTGCAGGACGCCCGGGTCGCGGTGCACGTCCATACCGGTGGTGTAGGCGAGCGGGATACCGAGCCGTTCGGCCAGGACCACCGCCGCCCGCTCGTACACCATGAACTTCTCCGCGCCGTTCGAGTCATAGGGCCGGTCGAAGCTCACGGCGAGGGAGCGGGTGGCGTACCCGCCCGACGGCCCCGCGTAGAGGCTGTGGCCGCCCCAGCGGTTGTACGCCTGCCAGGTGGCCGGGGCGTGCATCAGCACCGTGCGGCCCGCGCCCCGGGTGGAGCGCACCACCAGCGGGACATAGCGCTGGTGCCCGTCCTCCGCGTCCAGCCGCAGCAGATACGCCCCCTCCGGCCACCCGGCCGTACCGAGCACCGTCGTACGCGGCCATCCCGCGTGCACGGTGCGGGTGCCGGACAGCACACGCGGCTCGTCCTGGACGCGGCCCCGGATCCGCCCGGACGACCACACCAGCCGGGCCCCGGCCCCGCCGTACCAGCCGACGCGGAAGGCCGAGACCCGGAAGGACGGCGAGGTGGTCGAGACATGCAGGCCGACCTCCTCGCCCGGCGTCACACTCACCCGGTCCGTGTAGCCGACCACGGCGGTGCCGGGCCCCCGGGACCGGATACGCCAGTCCGCCGTCCCCGGACGCTCCCGTTCCGACTCGGGCCGACCGGAGGCGGCGGCCCGGTGCGGGGTGCGGGTGGGGGAAGAGGCGGTGCAGGCGGAGGCGGAGACGAGCCCCGCACCCGCGCACCCCTCCAGAAAGGTCCTCCGCCGCAGCCCCGCCGGCCGTTCCGGCCCTATGGGGTCCTGCCGCGCGCTGTTCCGCTGGTCGGGGCCCACATCGCCTCCCGTACGTCCGGTTGGTGCGGCCACCTCCCCTCAAGGCCAAGGTGGCACAGCGGAGCCGGGCGCGCGCCTTGCGGTCGGCCGGGCGGACGGCAGACCCGCCGCGATCACCGCATTGCATAAACGTGCGTACATGCGTATAGTCATGCTTCTACGAGGAGGGTTCATGGTGGTTCACGCAGCAGTCGCGGGAGCGAGTGGATACGCGGGCGGAGAGCTTCTGCGGCTTCTCGTCGGGCATCCCGAGGTCGAGATCGGTGCCCTGACCGGGAACAGCAACGCGGGCGAGCGGCTCGGCGCCCTCCAGCCCCATCTGCCGCCGCTCGCCGACCGAGTGCTCCAGCCCACCACCCCCGAGGTCCTCGCCGGGCACGACGTGGTCTTCCTGGCACTCCCGCACGGGCACTCCGCCGCCGTCGCCGGGCAACTGGGCGAGGACGTCCTCGTGGTCGACCTGGGCGCCGACCACCGGCTGCGCTCCGCCGCCGACTGGGAACGCTTCTACGGCTCCCCGCACGCCGGCACCTGGCCCTATGGACTGCCCGAACTGCCCGGCGCCCGCGCGGAGTTGACCGGCACCCGGCGGATCGCGGTGCCCGGCTGCTATCCGACCGCGGTCTCCCTCGGCCTCTTCCCCGCCTACACCGCGGGGCTCGCCGAACCGGAGGCCGTGGTGGTCGCCGCCTCCGGCACCTCCGGCGCCGGCAAGGCCGCCAAACCGCATCTGCTGGGCAGCGAGGTGATGGGCTCCATGTCGCCGTACGGCGTCGGCGGCGGGCACCGCCACACCCCGGAGATGATCCAGAACCTCGGCGCCGCGGCCGGTGAGGCGGTCACCGTCTCCTTCACGCCGACCCTGGCCCCCATGCCCCGCGGCATCCTCGCCACCTGCACCGCCAAGGCCCGCCCCGGCGTGGACGCGCAGGCGGTGCGCACCGCGTACGAGAAGGCCTTCACCGGCGAACCGTTTGTGCACCTCCTGCCCGAGGGACGGTGGCCGGCCACCGCCTCCGTGTACGGGTCCAACGCGGTCCAGATCCAGGTCGCCCTGGACGAGGCGGCCGGGCGGATCGTCGCCGTCAGCGCCGTCGACAACCTCACGAAGGGCACCGCGGGCGGCGCGGTGCAGAGCATGAACATCGCCCTCGGCCTCCCCGAGGAGACCGGGCTCACCTCGATCGGAATCGCACCGTGAACCGGCCCCGCGCGGGCGGACACCGCAGCAGCCGCCCCTGCCGAGTGAACGAAGTAAACAAAGCGAACAAGACGGAGACAACGTGAGCGTCACGGCAGCCAAGGGATTCTCGGCGGCGGGCATCGCCGCCGGGATCAAGGAGAGCGGCAGCGCGGATCTGGCCCTGGTGGTGAACCACGGGCCCAGCCTCGCCGCCGCCGGAGTCTTCACCTCGAACCGCGTGAAGGCCGCCCCCGTCCGCTGGTCCGAGCAGGTCCTCAAGGGCGGCCGGGTGTCCGCCGTCATCCTCAACTCCGGTGGCGCCAACGCCTGTACGGGCGCCCAGGGCTTCCAGGACACCCACGCCACCGCGGAGAAGACCGCCGAGGCACTGGACGCGGCGGGCCTGGACGGGACCGGCGGGCACAGCGCCGGTGAGATCGCCGTCTGCTCCACCGGCCTGATCGGCGTCACGCTGCCGATGGACCGGCTGCTGCCCGGCGTCGACACCGCGGTCGCCGGACTCTCCCCCCACGGCGGGGAGAAGGCCGCCATCGCCATCAAGACGACCGACTCGGTGCACAAGACCGCGGTCGTGAGCGGCGACGGCTGGACGGTGGGCGGGATGGCGAAGGGCGCCGGGATGCTCGCGCCCGGCCTCGCCACCATGCTCGTCGTCCTCACCACGGACGCCGACGTGGACGCCGCCGCCCTGGACCTGGCGCTGCGCGACGCCACCCGCACCACCTTCGACCGGGTCGACTCCGACGGCTGTATGTCCACCAACGACACCGTGCTGCTGCTGGCCTCCGGCGCCTCCGGCACCGTCCCGGACACCGAGGAGTTCGCCGCCGCCGTCCGCGCCGTCTGCGACGACCTGGGCCGCCAGCTCATCGCGGACGCGGAGGGCGCCAGCAAGGACATCAGGATCGACGTGGTGAACGCCGCCACCGAGGACGAGGCGGTCGAGGTGGGCCGCAGCATCGCCCGCAACAACCTCCTCAAGTGCGCCTTGCACGGCGAGGACCCCAACTGGGGCCGGGTGCTCTCCGCGATCGGCACCACCTCCGCCACCTTCGAGGCGGACGCGCTGAACGTCGCCATCAACGGGGTGTGGGTGTGCCGGGGCGGCTCCGTCGGCGAGGACCGGGACCTGGTCGACATGCGTTACCGCGAGATCGTCATCACCGCCGACCTGGCCGCGGGCGACGCCACCGCCACCATCTGGACCAACGACCTGACCGCCGAGTACGTCCACGAGAACAGCGCCTACTCCTCATGAGCACCCGCAAGCACACCGCACTGCCCAAGGCGCAGATCCTCATCGAGGCGCTGCCCTGGCTCACCCGCCACCACGGCCGCACCGTCGTCATCAAGTTCGGCGGGAACGCCATGGTCGACGAGGCACTGAAGGCGGCCTTCGCCCAGGACGTCGTCTTCCTGCGGCACGCGGGTCTCCGGCCGGTGGTGGTGCACGGCGGCGGCCCGCAGATCAGCGCCCAGCTCGACAAGCAGGGCCTGGTCAGCGAGTTCCGGGCCGGGCTGCGGGTCACCACACCCGAGGCGATGGACGTGGTCCGGATGGTGCTCGCCGGTCAGGTGCAGCGGGAGCTGGTCGGCCTGCTCAACCAGCACGGCCCGCTCGCCGTCGGCCTCACCGGCGAGGACGCCCACACCCTCACCGCCACCAAGCACCTGCCGGAGATCGACGGCGAGCAGGTGGACCTGGGCCGCGTCGGCGAGATCACCGACATCGACACGGGGGCGATCGAGGCCCTGCTCGCGGACGGCCGCATCCCGGTGGTCTCCTCGGTGGCGCGTTCCGCGGACGACGGCCATGTCTACAACGTCAACGCCGACACCGCGGCCGCCGCACTGGCCGCCGCCCTCGGCGCGGAGACCCTGATGGTCCTCACCGATGTCGAGGGCCTCTACGAGGACTGGCCGAACAGCGACGACGTGATCAGCCGCCTCACCGCCGCCGAACTGGAGAAGCTGCTGCCCGACCTGGCCAGCGGCATGGTGCCCAAGATGCAGGGCTGCCTGCACGCGGTACGCAACGGCGTCCGCACGGCCCGCGTCATCGACGGCCGCGTACCGCACTCCATCCTGCTGGAGATCTTCACCGACGAGGGCATCGGCACCATGGTCGTGCCCGACGCCCGGCCGCACACCGAGGGGAAGCCGTCATGAGCAGCACGCAGGAGACAGCGAACGCGGCCCTCACCCGGCGCTGGCAGGGAGCCCTGATGGACAACTACGGCACCCCCCGCCTCCCCCTGGTACGGGGCGAGGGCGCCAGGGTGTGGGACGCCGAGGGGCGCGAGTACCTGGATCTGGTCGGCGGGATCGCGGTGAACGCGCTCGGCCACGCCCACCCGGCGGTGGTGGCCGCGGTGACCCGGCAGATCGGCTCGCTGGGCCATGTCTCCAACCTCTTCGTGGCGGAGCCGCCGGTGGCGCTCGCGGAGCGGCTGCTGCACCTGCTCGGGCGTGAGGGCCGCGTCTTCTTCTGCAACTCGGGCGCCGAGGCCAACGAGGCCGCGTTCAAGATCGGACGGCTCACCGGCCGCCGCCATATGGTCGCCACCGAGGGCGGCTTCCACGGCCGCACCATGGGCGCCCTCGCCCTCACCGGCCAGCCCGCCAAACAGCGGCCCTTCGTCCCGCTCCCCGGCGAGGTCACCCATGTCCCGTACGGGGACGCCGAGGCGCTGCGGGCCGCCGTCACCGAGGACACCGCACTGGTCGTGGTGGAGCCGGTGCAGGGCGAGAACGGGGTGGTGGTGCCGCCGGCCGGCTATCTGCGGGCGGCCCGGGAGATCACCCGCGCCACCGGCACCCTGCTGGTGCTGGACGAGGTGCAGACCGGCGTCGGCCGCACCGGCCACTGGTTCGAGCATCAGGCTCACGAGGGCGTCGACCCGGATGTGGTGACCCTGGCCAAGGGCCTCGGCGGCGGGCTGCCGATCGGTGCCACGGTCGCCTTCGGGGCGGCGGCCGAACTCCTCGGCCCAGGCCAGCACGGCACCACCTTCGGAGGCAATCCGGTCGCCTGCGCCGCCGGTCTTGCCGTCCTCGACACCATCGCCGCCGAGGGGCTGCTGGAGAACACCAAGCGGGCCGGGGAGCGGATCCGCGCCGGTGTGGAGGGGCTTTCGCACCCGCTCGTCGACTATGTCCGGGGCGAAGGACTGCTGCTGGGTATCGTGCTCACCGAGCCGCTGGCACCCCGGGTGCAGCAGGCGGCTCAGGACGCCGGCCTCCTGGTCAACGCGCCCGCCCCCGACGTCGTACGGCTGATGCCGCCACTCACCCTGGACGACGGCGCGGTGGACGCGCTGTTGCGGGCGCTGCCCGGTGTCCTGGACGAGGCCCAGCGCGGGCACGGGGACGGACGAGCCGGAGAATGAGACGACGATGAGCCAGCCGCAAAGCCAGGCACCGGAGCAGGAGCACGAGCACGGCCCGGCGGTCCCACAGACCCGCACCGCACGCCACCGGCGGATCGTGGACATCCTCAACCGCCAACCGGTGCGCTCCCAGAGCCAGTTGGCGAGGGCCCTGGCGGACGACGGGCTGACCGTCACCCAGGCCACCCTGTCCCGCGATCTGGACGAGCTGAACGCCGTCAAGATCCGCAACAACGACGGGGACCTGATCTACGCGGTGCCGAGCGAGGGCGGTTTCCGCACCCCGCGCGCCCCCCTTGGGGAGTCCGCGAAGGAGGAGCGGATGCGGCGGCTCTCCGCGGAACTGCTGATCTCCGCGGAGGCCTCGGCCAATCTGGTCGTCCTGCGGACCCCGCCGGGCGCCGCGCAGTTCCTGGCCTCCGCGATCGACCAGGCCGAACTCCACGACATCCTGGGCACCATCGCGGGCGACGACACCCTGCTGCTGATCAGCCGGGAGCCCACCGGCGGCCAGGCCCTCGCGGACCATCTGCTCCGCCTGGCACAGAACTGACCTGGCCCGCCTGACAGTTGACGCCGATCGCCCACCCTGCGGCGGGCTGCCCGTCTCAGTCGGCGGGCTGCCCGTCCCGGTCGGTGGGCCGACGGTCCCGGTCTGCGGGGTGGCCGCCCGCGGCGTCCGTACGGCGGGAGCGGTGCGACATCCAGGCGGCGACCAGGGCCCCGGACACGTTGTGCCAGACGGAGAAGACCGCGGCGGGCAGTGCGGCCAGCGGGCTGAAGTGGGCGGTGGCCAGGGACGCGGCCAGGCCCGAGTTCTGCATCCCGACCTCGAAGGCCATCGCCCGGGACGCCGGCGGACCCAGCCTCGCCAGCTTGCCCGCGCCGTAACCCAGCGCCAGGCCGAGGCCGTTGTGCAGGACGACGGCCAACAGGACAAGCCCGGCAGCCGACTTGATGGCCTCCGAACTCCCCGCCACCACCACCGCCACGATCACGGAGATGGTCAGCGCCGACAGCCACGGCAGCACCCCGAGGACCCGCCCGAGCCACCGGCCCAGCAGCAGCCGCACCAGCAGCCCGGCGAAGACCGGCAGCAGCACCGTCTTGAGGATGTCGGTCACCATCGCCCCCGCGTCCACCGGCAGATACGCGCCCGCCAGCAGCAGCGTCAGCGGCGGGGTGACCAGCGGCGCCACCACCGTGGAGACAGTGGCCACGGACACCGAGAGCGCCACATCGCCGCGCGCCAGATAGGTCACCACATTGGAGGCGGTGCCGCTGGGCGCGCAGCCCACCAGGATCACCCCGGCCGCCAACTGCGGTGACAGGCCCAGCAGATGGGCGATCAGCCAGCCGAGCCCCGGCATGATCACTTAGTGCGCGACCAGCCCGAGCGCCACCGCCCACGGCCTGCGCGCCACCCCCTTGAAGTCCAGCGGGGTCATGGTGAGGCCCATACAGAACATCACCACGCCCAGCAGATACGGCACATTCACCGACCAGCCCGCGAAGGTGCCGGGGGTGACGAGCCCCACCGCCCCGGCCAGCAGGACCAGTACGGGAAAGACGGTCACCGCCCGCCGCGCGGCCCGGTCCGTACCGGTGTCCTTCGCGGTGCTCGCGGGCGGTTCGGCGGGGGCGGGGCCTTGCGGCTGGCTCTGCTTCTTCTGCACGGCGCGATGCAACGCCGGAACGAAACCCTCCGCAACCGCGTCTCGCCATCTGGTCGATGCGCCCGGGATACGGACGATTCGGAGGCAGGAGTGGATCAGCCGGTGGCGGGAGGGGTGGGTGGCAGGGGCAGGGGGAGTCCGGGCAGCCCGTCGATACTGCTCGCCACATGCTCCTTCCGCTCGAAGTAGGTACCGAGCGAGGCGTCGTCCTCGCGGGCGAAGCGCTTGCCGTGCAGTTCCCGGTCCGACTCGTAGCTCATCAGGGGCACCGCGTAACCGCAGGTGTCCCGGATGAGTCCGGCGTGCACCACGATCACGGCGCGCAGTCCGTGGTGGGTGCTGTCGATGCCGGGGAAGCGCGCCAGCAGGCCGGGGAAGCGGGGGTCGTCCCGGAAGACGGGCTCGCCGCGCCCGTGCACCCGCACGATGTTCGGCGGGCCCTGGAACGCGCACCACATCAGGGTGATGCGTCCGTTCTCCCGCAGGTGGGCGATGGTCTCGGCGTTGCTGCCGGCGAAGTCCAGGTAGGCGACGGTCAGTTCGTCCAGTACGGCGAAGCTGCCGGTGAGGCCCTTGGGGGAGAGGTTGACCGTTCCCTCGCCGGAGAGCGGGGCGGTGGCGGTGAAGAAGACGGGCTGGGCCTCGATGAACGAGCGGAGCCGGCCCTCGATGCGTTCATACGTCTTTCCCATGGCCCCGAGTATGCGGCCCCGATCGTTCGCCCGTCTAACCGTTTGACTGACTAAGGGTTTTTCGGTGCGCGCCGAGGGTGCGCCGCCGCGCCCCGGAATGCCGAATTGACGAAACATACGGCAGGCTGCATACTCATACATGTCAGCGAATGCACTGTGAGGAGAAACCCGTGACCGAGCGCGTCGTACTCGCCTACTCGGGCGGCCTGGACACCTCCGTCGCCATCGGCTGGATCGCCGAGGAGACGGGCGCCGAGGTCATCGCCGTTGCCGTGGACGTCGGCCAGGGCGGCGAGGACCTGGACGTCATCCGCAAGCGCGCGCTCGCCTGCGGTGCCGTCGAGGCCGAGGTCGCCGACGCCAAGGACGAGTTCGCCGACGAGTACTGCCTCCCGGCGATCAAGTCCAACGCCCTCTACATGGACCGCTATCCGCTGGTCTCCGCTCTCTCCCGACCCGCCATCGTCAAGCACCTGGTGGCCGCCGCGAAGAAGCACGGCGCGACCACCGTCGCCCACGGCTGCACCGGCAAGGGCAACGACCAGGTCCGCTTCGAGGCCGGCATCGTCGCCCTCGCCCCCGACCTCAAGTGCATCGCCCCGGTCCGCGACTACGCCATGACCCGGGACAAGGCCATCGCCTTCTGCGAGCAGAAGCAGCTCCCGATCGCCACCACCAAGAAGTCCCCGTACTCCATCGACCAGAACGTCTTCGGCCGCGCCGTCGAGACCGGCTTCCTCGAAGACATCTGGAACGGCCCCATCGAGGACATCTACGAGTACACGCAGAACCCGGCCACCCCCCGCGAGGCCGACGAGGTCGTCATCTCCTTCAAGGCGGGCGCCCCCGTCGCCATCGACGGCAAGCCGGTCACCGTGCTCCAGGCCATCCAGCAGCTCAACGAGCGGGCCGGCGCCCAGGGCGTCGGCCGGATCGACATGGTCGAGGACCGCCTCGTCGGCATCAAGTCCCGCGAGGTGTACGAGGCCCCCGGCGCCATCGCCCTGATCACCGCCCACCAGGAGCTGGAGAACGTCACCGTCGAGCGCGAACTCGCCCGCTACAAGCGGCAGGTGGAGCAGCGCTGGGGCGAACTCGTCTACGACGGCCTGTGGTTCTCCCCGCTGAAGCGCGCCCTGGACGGCTTCGTCGACGAGGCCAACGAGCATGTCTCCGGCGACATCCGGATGACCCTGCACGCCGGCCGCGCCACCGTCACCGGCCGCCGGTCCGAGGAGTCCCTCTACGACTTCAACCTCGCCACCTACGACTCCGGCGACACCTTCGACCAGTCCAAGGCCCAGGGCTTCATCGACCTCTTCGGCCTGTCCCAGAAGATCGCCGCCAAGCGAGACCTCGCGTAAGGCATACCCTTTCGGCTACGTACGACCTCGGCCGCCTTCCCGGTGCGTGTGCGGGAGGCGGCCGAGTGCATGAAGACCCATCCAGCACAGCCCAAGGAGCACAGCGCAGTGAGCAGTAACAGCGGTGACGTCCGCCTCTGGGGCGGCCGGTTCGCCGACGGCCCCGCCGAGGCCCTGGCGAAGCTCTCCGCCTCGGTCCACTTCGACTGGCGCCTCGCCCCGTACGACATCGCCGGGTCCCGCGCCCACGCCCGCGTCCTGCACACCGCGGGCCTGCTCACCGAAGACGAGCTGACCCGGATGCTCGCCGGGCTCGACCAGCTCGAACAGGACGTCGCCGCGGGGGAGTTCACCGGCACCATCGCCGACGAGGACGTGCACACCGCCCTCGAACGCGGACTGCTGGAACGGCTCGGCCCCGACCTCGGCGGCAAGCTGCGCGCCGGCCGCTCCCGCAACGACCAGGTCGCCACCCTCTTCCGGATGTATCTGCGCGACCACGCCCGCGTCCTCGGCGGCCTCCTCGCCGAACTCCAGGACGCGCTGGTCTCCCTCGCCGAGGCCCACCCCGACGTCGCCATGCCGGGCCGCACCCATCTCCAGCACGCCCAGCCGGTGCTCTTCGCCCACCATGTGCTCGCCCATGTGCAGTCCCTCTCCCGGGATGCCGAGCGGCTGCGCCAGTGGGACGAGCGCACCGCGGTCTCCCCCTACGGCTCCGGCGCGCTGGCCGGGTCCTCGCTCGGGCTCGACCCGCAGGCCGTCGCCCGCGACCTGGGCTTCGAGCACGGCAGCGCCGCCAACTCCATCGACGGGACCGCCTCCCGGGACTTCGTCGCCGAGTTCGCCTTCATCACCGCGATGATCGGCGTCAACCTCTCCCGGATCGCGGAGGAGGTCATCCTCTGGAACACCAAGGAGTTCTCCTTCGTCACCCTGCACGACGCCTTCTCCACCGGCTCCTCGATCATGCCGCAGAAGAAGAACCCGGACATCGCCGAGTTGGCCCGGGGCAAGTCCGGCCGCCTGATCGGCAATCTGACCGGGCTGCTCGCCACCCTGAAGGCGCTGCCGCTGGCCTACAACCGCGACCTCCAGGAGGACAAGGAGCCGGTCTTCGACTCCTGCGACCAACTGGAGATCCTGCTGCCGGCGTTCACCGGGATGATGGCCACCCTCACCGTCAACCGGGAGCGGATGGAGGAGCTGGCCCCGGCCGGTTTCTCGCTGGCCACCGATATCGCCGAGTGGCTGGTCAAGCAGGGGGTGCCGTTCCGGGTGGCGCACGAGGTGGCCGGCGAGTGCGTCAAGGAGTGCGAGGCGCACGGCATCGAACTCGACCAGCTCACCGATGAGCAGTTCGCCAAGATCTCCCCGCATCTGACGCCCGCGGTGCGCGGGGTGCTGAACGTGCCGGGGGCACTCGCCGCCCGGGACGGCCGCGGCGGCACCGCACCGTCCGCGGTCGCCGTCCAGCTCGCCGAGGTCAAGGCCGATGTGGCCGCCCAGCAGGAGTGGGCCACCGCCAAGGACTGACCGGCTGAATACGCACATGAGACGTTCATGTCTCATGTGGGGTATTCTCGTCTCATGAGTCTCGACCGTCGTGAACAGGTGCTGCACTCCGCGGCCGCCCTCCTCACTCGCAAGGCCACCGCCACCATGGACGAGGTGGCCCGCGCCGCGGGCATCAGCCGCGCCACCCTCCACCGCCACTTCGCCGGGCGCGACGCCCTGGTCAGGGCGCTGGAGGAACTGTGCATCCGGGAGTGCGAGACCGCCCTCGACACCGCCCGGCTCGACGAGGGCGACGCCGTCGACGCGGTACGCCGCCTGGTCCGCGCCCTCGAACCGGTCGCCGGTCTGCTCTGCTTCCTCGTCACCGAGAACCAGCTCTTCGAGGGCGACGAGCAGAACGCCGGCTGGGCCCGGCTCGACGCCCGGATCGGTGCCCTCTTCCAACGCGGCCAGGAACAGGGCGAGTTCCGCATCGACCTCACCACCGCCTGGCTCACCGAGGCCCTCTACGGGCTCGTCGGCTCCGCGGCCTGGGCGGTGGCCGACGGCCGGGTCGCCGCCAACGACTTCGAGTTCATGGTCACCGAGCTGCTGCTCGGCGGTGCCCGGCGGAGCGTGACCAAGTGACCCGCGCCCTGCCCACCGCACCCACCGCCACGCCGAACCAGCCGGCCGCCCACCGCTGGCTCGCCCTCTCGGTCCTGCTGCTGGCGGTCCTGCTGGTCGCCGTCGACGCCACCGTCCTCGGCCTCGCCACCCCCTACATCAGCGAGGACCTCCGTCCCTCCGGCACCCAGCTCCTCTGGATCGGCGACGTCTACTCCTTCGTCATCGCCGGTCTGCTGGTCAGCATGGGCAGCCTCGGCGACCGTATCGGCCGCAAGAAGCTCCTCCTCGTCGGCGCCTTCGCGTTCGGTGCGGTCTCGGTGCTCAACGCCTATGCCACCAGCGCCGAGTTGATGATCCTGGCCCGCGCCCTGCTGGGGATCGCCGGCGCCACCCTGATGCCGTCCACCCTGGCCCTGATCCGCAACATCTTCCCCGACCCCCGCGAACGCAGCCTCGCCATCGGCATCTGGGGCGCCATGGCCTCCGCCGGTATGGCCGTCGGGCCCGTCGTCGGCGGCGTCCTGCTGGAGCACTTCTGGTGGGGCTCCGTCTTCCTGATCAACCTGCCGGTGATGGCGGCCCTGGTCCTGGTCGGCGCCAGATTCCTGCCGGAATCCCGCAATCCGCACCCCGGCCCCTGGGACCTGCCCAGCCTGCTGCTCTCCCTGATCGGCATGATCGGCCTGGTCTACGCCGTCAAGGAGACGGCCGCCCATGGCCCGTCCGCGGTGGCCCTGGGCGTCGGCGCCCTCGGCGTCCTGGCCCTCGCCGCCTTCGGGCGCCGCCAACTCACCCTGCCGGTACCGCTGTTGGACATGCGGCTCTTCGCCCAGCGCGGCTTCTCCGGGGCCGTCCTCGCCGATCTGCTGACCGTCCTCGGCCTGTCCGGACTGGTCTTCTTCCTCTCCCAGTTCCTCCAACTCGTCCAGGGCCGCGCCCCGTTCGAAGCCGGGCTCGCCGAACTGCCCGCCGCGGTGGGCGCGGTGGCGGCCGGACTGGTCGCCGGTGCCGCCGCCCGCCGCTCCTCGGTCCGTGCGGTGGTCTGCGGCGGACTCACCGCCATCGGCCTCGGCCTGGCCGCGCTGACCGTGGTGGACACCTCCACCGGCTACCCGCTGCTCGGCGCCGCCCTGCTGGTGGTCGGCGTCGGCGCCGGGCTCTCCTTCACGGTGACCGCCGACGTGATCCTCTCCAGCGTGCCCAAGGAGCAGGCCGGCGCCGCCTCCGCCGTCTCCGAGACCGCCTATGAACTGGGCACCGCCCTCGGCATCGCCCTCCTCGGCTCCGTGGTCACCGGCGTCTACCGCGACTTCACCGCCCCCGAAGACCTGCCCGGTACGGCTTCCGCCGCGGCCCATGAGTCCCTGGGCGGCGCCGTCGAGATCGCGGGCGGACTGCCCGCCGCGAGCGGGGAGGCACTGCTGGCCGCGGCCCGTACCGCCTTCGTCGACGGCCTCCGCCTCGCCACCGGCGTCGGCGCCGCCGTCCTCCTCGCCGCGGCCGCCACCGCCTGGATCCTCCTCCGCGGCCAGCACCTCGACGACTCCCCGGAGGAGGACGCGACCGGTGAGACGTCCATGCCGGAGACCTCGCCGGGCGCGGAGACGGAGGGGGCGGCGGGTTAGTCGCGGTGCTGCCTTGGGGGCGTACCCGGGAAAGGGCGGGCGCCCCCTGCCGGTGGGTGGCAGGGGGCGCCCGGGTGCCGCCAACGGGCGGGCGGCGGTGGGGGAGTGGCGGTCAGGCCGCCTTCGCCTTGGTCGCGTAGATGTCCACGTACTCCTGGCCGGACAGCTCCATCACCTCGGCCATCACCGAGTCGGTGACCGCCCGCAGCACATAGCGGTCCCGGTCCATACCGTCGTAGCGGGAGAACTCCATGGACTCGCCGAAGCGGACCGTGACCCGGCCCGGACGGGGCAGGCCCTTGCCGCCAGGCTGGAGCTTGTCCGTGCCGATCATGGCGAACGGCACCACCGGCGCCCCGGTCATCAGCGTCAGCCGGGCGATGCCGGTACGGCCGCGGTAGAGCCGGCCGTCGGGGGAGCGGGTGCCCTCCGGGTAGATACCGAACACCTTGCCCTCGTCCAGCACCCGGCGGCCCGTCATCAGCGCCGCCACCCCGCCGCGCCCGCCGTCCCGGTCCACCGGGATCATGCCGACGCCGGTGAAGAACCACGCCATCAGCCGGCCCTTGAGGCTCTTGCCGGTGACGTACTCGTCCTTGCCGATGAAGAACACCTGGCGGTCGCAGACGATCGGGAGGATCACCGAGTCGATGAAGGTGAGGTGATTTCCGGCCAGGATTACCGGACCCGAGGACGGAATATGCTCGGCTCCCTCCACCCGTGGCCGGAACATCAGGCGCAGGACGGGTCCAAGCACTGCCTTGATGAACGCGAATCGGGACAAGGGGGGCCCTCCGTGGTCAAGGGGTACAACGCCTGTGCGAGGCGTCAAGCGGGCGGAAGTCTTTGCAGGTGAGGACGATACTCGCCGCCGACCGCCTGGTGCACATCGGACTCACCCACCGGACGGACGCTCCCGGCCCCTTCAACGGTGCTCGGCGGGGCGCCTGTTGCCCCTGTGACGACTGATGGCCGGGAAGCCACTGGACACCACCCGTCCGTTCCCGCTCAGGTCTCCCGGGCGTCACCGGGGCACCCCTACCATCGGTCCCGCCTCGACACGGTGCCGTGCTTCCAGGCCCGCCCGATCCGCCCCAACCGGGCGCTGGGCGCGGGCCACGGCACCGGTCACCACACGGACTTCGGGAGGAACCGCATGGCGAAGCAGGGGTCGAACGAGCGGAGCACGGCCAACGGTCCCGGGCGGCGCGCGCTGCTCGGGGCCGCCGCCCTCGGCGCGGGCGGTGCCGTCATCGGCCTCCCCGGTGCCGCCGCCGCGGCACCGGGCACCCAGGCGGGCAGGAGCGGCGAGAGCGGCAAGGGCGACTACCGGAGCCTGCCGGTGCCCACGATCATCGGCCACCGCGGCACCGCCGGCTACCGCCCCGAGCACACCCTCGGCTCCTATCAGCTCGCCCTGGAACTCGGCGCCGACATCATCGAGCAGGACGTCGTCCCCACCAAGGACGGCCATCTGGTGTGCCGGCACGAGAACGACATCACCGCGACCACCGATGTGGCGGACCACGCCGAATTCGCCGACCGCAGAACCACCAAGAGCGTCGACGGGAAAGCCCTCACCGGATGGTTCACCGAGGACTTCACCCTGGCCGAGCTGAAGACCCTCCGCGCCAAGGAGCGCATCCCCAACAACCGCCAGCGCAACACCCTTTACGACGGCCGCTGGCAGGTGCCCACCTATGAGGAGGTCCTCGACTGGGCCGACGCGGAGGGCCGCAGGCGCGGCCGCCCGGTGTGGACGTATGTCGAGACCAAGCACCCCACCTACTTCCGCGGTCTCGGGCTCGGTCTCGAAGAGACGCTGGCACGCTCGCTGAAGCGTCATGGGCTGCACCGCCGCAACTCGCCCGTCATCCTCCAGTCCTTCGAGCCGAGCAGTATCCAGCGGCTGCGGCGGCTGGTGGACTCGCCCGCGATCGTCCTCCTCGACGCGGCCGGCACCCGCCCCTGGGACTTCCGGCAGGCCGGGGACCCGCGCACCGTGGACGACCTCGTCAAGCCCGAGGGCCTGAAGTGGATGGCGGGCTTCGCCCAGGGCATCGGCCCCACCCTCGACCTGATCATCCCCAAGGACAAGGACGGGAAGCTGACGAGCCCCACCACCCTGGTCAGGGACGCCCACCAGGCCGGGCTGATCCTGCATCCGTACACCATGCGCAACGAGAACACCTTCCTTCCGGCCGACTTCCGCAAGGGAACCGACCCCAACGCCTACGGCGACGCCTTCGGCGCCTTCCGCACCTATTTCGAGACCGGTATCGACGGCGTCTTCACCGACAACGCCGACACCGGAGTCCTGGCCCGCACCGACTTCCAGAACCGCTGACGACGGTCTCCGACCGCGGTCCGCCGTCAACAGGCCGTCGGCGGCGGGCCGTTCACCGTCAGCCGCAGCCGGAAGCGCCCGCCGTGGGCACCCCCGCAGCAACCGCCGTCTCTTCTCTGACACGGCTCAGCGCGGATCGGCACGCCACGAACGGGTGATATCCGCCCGCCCCCACAACCCGTGCGGGGGCGGGCGGCGTTCCGCCGATCATGGACCCCTCCGACTCCGCCAACCCCTCCGACCTCAACGCCCCCGCCACCCCCGACGCCTGGCTCCGCGCCCTGGGCCCACTGCTCAGAGCCGAGGCCGCCGCCGAGGCCCACGCCACCGGCGCCGACCCGGCCGACCTCGAACAGGCCGTCTGGCTCAGGCTGTTGGAGCGTCTCGCCGAAGGACGCCCGCCCAGCCGCCCCGCCCTCTGGCTGCGCCGCACCCTCCGTACCGAGACCCGCCGCACCCGTAGGACCGCGCGCCGCGAGCGCCCCCACCCCGCCGAGCCGGCCACCCCCGCCCGGCACAGCCCGGAACGCGCGCTGCTCGCCCGCCACGGCCGCCTCGCCCTGCACACCGCGGTCCGCGGACTGCCCGGCCGCTGCCCCGCGCTGCTGACCGCACTGCTCGCCCCCACCGATCCCACCTACCGGGAAATCGCAGGGGAGTTGGGTATCTCACAGGGGAATCTGGGGCCCGAACGTTCCCGCTGCCTGGGGTGTCTGCGCAGAATGCTCCTGCAATGCGGGCACGACGATTTCGAAGGTTGCGGCTCCTGACCCGTGGGGATAGGAGTGAGGGACAACCGGCGGAGCAGGTGAGCAGGAGGAATGCGCACATGGGCATGAGTGTGACCATCTCTGCGGCGACGGAAGACGACGCCGAACAGATCCTCAAACTCCAGTACCTCTGCTACCAGAGCGAGGCCGAGCTGTACGGCGACTACACGCTGGAGCCGCTGACCCAGTCCCTGGACGCCCTCCGGGACGAACTCGCCTCGCACACCACGCTGGTGGCGCGGCTCGGCCCCGAAGTGGTCGCCTCGGTACGGGGCGTCGTCGCCCCCGACGGCACCGCCCATATCGCCAAGCTGATCGTGCATCCCCGGATGCGGCGGCACGGCCTCGGCGGCCGGCTGCTCACCGCGATCGAGGGGAAGCTGCGCAGCGAGGGCAGCGCCCGCCGCTTCCAGCTCTTCACCGGCCACCGCAGCGACCACAATCTGCGGCTCTACCGCAAGCACGGATACGCCCAGATCGGCACCGAGCGCGTCCACGACAAGCTCTCCATGGTGACGCTCTCCAAGGACGCGGCACCCGAGGCCTACGTCGCCAGTGCCTGAGCCGCCGCCCCCGGCCGCCGCCCCTCAGCCCATCGGCGCGGCGGCCCGGGACCGGCGCAGCCACATCACCGCGGTCACCGGCAGCAGTACCGGGATGAAGAGGTAGCCCATCCCGTAGTCCGACCAGACCGTGGCGTCGGGGAAGGCGGACGGTTCCACCAGCGTCCAGGTGCCCACCACCAGCACCCCCGCCAGTTCCGCCGCGCAGCACACCAGCGCCGCCCGCCGGGCCCGCTGCCCGCCGCGCACCAGCGAGTACGTGATGAAGCCGTACACCACTCCGGCCAGCGCGGAGAGCGAGTACGCCAGCGGGGCGCGGTCGAAGTCGGTGGCGATCTGGACGACGGAGCGCGAGACGGCGCCCACCACCATCACCCCGTACAGCCACACCAGCAGCAGGCCGGGCCCGTGGACCAGCCGACTGCGGGCCCCGGTCGGTGCCGTCATGTCAGCCTCCCCAGATGTCGAAGAGCCGTACTTCCAGCACGGCCAGCACCACGCCGCCCGCGGCCACCGTCACCGAGCCCCAGCGGGTGCGTTCCGCCAGGGACATGAAGCCCGCCGCCGGTACGCACGCCGCGGCGCCCAGCAGATAGGCCACAAAGATCGCCGTACCCTGCTCCGGCTTCTCGCCGCGCGCCAACTGCACGATGCCGACGACCAGTTGGACCACGGCGAGCAGTGCCACCACGGCCATGCCGATGAAGTGCCAGTCCTTGGTGGGCTGGTCCCGGTAGGCGGCGAAGCCGCACCAGGCGGCGAGCACGAGCGCCGCCAGAGCGGTGGCGATCGTCAGGACGTCAAGCATGTCCGCGACCTTATTACGGGCTGTGACACCCGCCAAAAGGCCCCCCTGTCCCCCTCTGCCCAGGCCCCGGGCACGCCCCCGTAGGCTCGCCGGCATGAAGCTCCACGCCCAGGCACTCCTCTTCGACAACGACGGCACCCTGATCTCCTCGCTGGACTCGGTGGTCCGCTGCTGGACCCGCTGGGCGCGGGAGTTCGGGCTCGGCGCCGAGGACTTCGGCGGTATCCGACTGCACGGCCGTACCGCCCGCGAGATCGCCGCCGACCTGCTGCCCGCCGAGGTCGTGGACCGTGCCGTCGCCCGGATCGAGGACCTGGAGGTGGAGGACGTGGCGAGCGGTGTGGTGGCGCTGCCCGGCAGCCGTGAGCTGACCGCCGCCCTGCCCGCCGCCCGCTGGGCCGTGGTCACCTCCGCCACCCGCCGCCTGGCCGCCGCCCGGCTCGACGCGGCGGGCCTCACCCCGGGACTGCTGCTCGCCGCGGACGACGTACGGCGCGGCAAGCCCGACCCGGAGCCGTATCTGCTGGCCGCCCGCCGCCTCGGGGTCGACCCGGCCGACTGCGTGGTCTTCGAGGACGCACCGGCCGGTATCGACTCGGGACGTGCCGCGGGCATGACCACCGTGGCGTTGGCCACAACGCACACCGCCGGCGAACTCACCGCGGACTATGTGGTGAAGGACCTGTCCGCGGTGTCAGCACTGGCCACCGACGAGGGAGTCACCCTCGATCTGACCGTCTGACCCGGTACGGCACCCCCGCCGGAACGTCCTTCCCCTGGACGGAGTTGTCCGTATTGCGGACAGAGTGGTCGGTTGCGGGCCGTTGGCTGCTTTACTGACCGCATGACCACGACGAGCCACCGCATCCCCGCGACCGAGGCGCCCAGCACGCCCGGTGCTCGTTGCCTGTGTCGAATGTGCGCCTGCTGAGGGCCCCGTACCGCAGCCCGCTCGCGCCCCGAAGCGAGCCCGCGCCGCCTGATCCACCAGGCCACCGCCCCGGCTGCCCGGCGCGCACATCCCCGCGACCCGCCCCGCATCGCCTCCCCGGTATGCCCGCGCGGACCGCCGAAAGCGCCCAGATGTCCGACCATGCCCCGCGCCCGGCGCCCCTGCGCGCCGCGCACTCGACAGTGACGGAACCACACGTGATCACCACCACGGGCCTCACCAAGGTCTACCGCGCACGCGGCCGGGAGACCACCGCTCTCGACGGCGTCGACCTGCATGTACGCGAAGGCGAGGTGTACGGCGTCATCGGCCAGAGCGGCGCCGGGAAGTCCTCGCTGATCCGCTGCGTCAACCTCCTGGAACGCCCCACCTCCGGCACCGTCACCGTGGCCGGGCAGGACCTCACCGCGCTCGCCGGCAGCGGCCGCCGCGCCGGACGGGAACTGCGCCGGGCCCGCAGCCGGATCGGCATGGTCTTCCAGCACTTCAACCTGCTGTCCTCGCGCACCGTCCAGGACAATGTCGAACTCCCCCTGGAGATCCTCGGTTCGAGCGGCGCCGAGCGGTCCCGCAAGGCGCTCGAACTGCTCGACCTGGTCGGCCTCGCCGACAAGGCGCGCGCCTACCCCGCCCAGCTCTCCGGTGGCCAGAAGCAGCGCGTCGGCATCGCCCGCGCCCTCGCCGGCGACCCCGGGGTACTCCTCTCCGACGAGGCGACCAGCGCCCTCGACCCGGAGACCACCCGCTCCATCCTCGGCCTGCTGCGCTCCCTCAACCGCCAACTCGGCCTCACCGTGCTGCTGATCACGCATGAGATGGACGTGGTGAAGACGGTCTGCGACTCGGCCGCCCTGATGGAGCACGGCCGCATCGTGGAGTCCGGCACCGTGAGCGAACTCCTCGCCACCCCCGGCTCCGAACTCGCCGCCGCCCTCTTCCCGGTGAGCGGCGAGGCCCGCGGCGAGGACCGCACCGTGCTGGACGTCACCTTCCACGGCGACGCCGCCACCCGGCCCGTGATCTCCCAACTCTCGCGGACCTACAACATCGACATATCCATCCTCGGCGCCGCCATGGACACCGTCGCCGGGCGCCAGGTCGGCCGGATGAGGATCGAACTCCCCGGCCGCTACGAGGAGAACGTGGTGCCCATCGGCTTCCTCCGCGAACAGGGACTCCAGATCGAACTGCCCGGCCGGGACCCCGCCGCGCCCACCCCGAAGGACTCCCCGGCGGCCGAGGGCACGCCCGCGCCGGTGAACGCCCCGGTGATCGCCCCGGTGAAGGAGAGCGCCAAGTGACCTGGTCCGAGACGCAGCCGCTGCTGGCCCAGGCCTGCTGGGACACCCTCTACATGGTCGGCTGGTCCACCCTGATCGCCGTGGTGGGCGGGCTGCCGCTGGGCATCCTGCTCGTCCTCACCGACCGCGGCGGACTGCTCGCCAACGCCCTGGTGAACAAGGTCATCGGGCAGATCGTCAACATCGCCCGCTCGATGCCGTTCATCATCCTGATGGTGGCGCTGATGGGCTTCACCCGGGCCGTCACCGGCACCACCATCGGCCGCGAGGCCGCCATCGTGCCGCTCGCCATCGGCGCCATCCCGTTCTTCGCGCGGCTGGTGGAGACCTCGGTCCGCGAGGTCGACGGCGGTCTGGTGGAGGCCGTCCAGTCGATGGGCGGCAACACCTGGACCATCGTCCGCAAGGTCCTGGTACCGGAGGCGCTGCCCTCGCTCATCGCCGGGGTCACCACCACCGTCGTGGTCCTCATCGGCTACTCCGCGATGGCCGGCACCGTCGGCGCCGGGGGCCTGGGCGACCTCGCCGTCCGCTACGGCTACCAGCGCTTCGAGACCGGCCTGATGTGGATCACCGTCGCGGTGCTGGCGGTCGCCATCTCCGTGATCCAGTTCGCCGGGGACCTGCTCGCCCGGCGGCTGCACCACCGCGGCGGCCCCGCACCCGCCCTGCGCCTGCTGCGGCCCCGCACCCCCAACACCCCAGCTACCAGCGGTACTTCGGCCGCCACCGGTACTTCGGCCGCACCCGCCGAGCCCGCAGAAAACCCGCGGGCACCCGAGGCGCCCGCCGGAGAGGCGGAGCCCGCCAAGTCCCTTTGACCGCGGCACCCGCCGCACCCACGGCCCCGCCCACCCCGCGGGGCAGCACCACCGCATCACCATGAGAAAGGCACTTTTCGTGCGTAACATCACCAAGATCTCCGCAGCCGTCCTCGCCGCCGGCGCCCTCACCCTCTCCCTCACCGCCTGCGGCTCCGGCTCCGACTCCGGCAAGTCCGGCGCCGACGGCCCCCTCACCGTCGCCGCCACCCCCACCCCCCAGGGCGAGATCCTCGACTACGTCAAGGACCACCTCGCCAAGAAGGCCGGACTCGACCTGAAGGTCAAGGAGTTCACCGACTACGTCGCCCCCAACACCGGGGTGCAGCAGGGCGAGGTCGACGCCAACTACTTCCAGCACAAGCCGTACCTCGACGACTTCAACAAGAAGAACGGCACCGACCTCGTCCCCGTGCCGCACGCCACCGTGCACCTGGAACCCCTCGGCGTGTACGCGAAGTCCGTCAAGAAGCTCACCGATCTGAAGTCCGGCGCCACCATCGCGGTGCCCAACGACACCACCAACGAGGCCCGCGCCCTCAAACTCCTCGCCGACCAGGGCGTCATCACCCTCAAGGACGGCGCCGGTTTCGACGCCACCCCCAAGGACGTCACCGGCAACCCCAAGAAGATCAAGTTCAAGGAGCTGGAGGCCGCCCAGGTGCCGCGCTCCCTCCAGGACGTGGACGCCGCCGTCATCAACGGCAACTACGCACTGGAGGCCAAGCTCAGCCCCGCCAAGGACGCCATCGTCGCGGAGAGCCCCAAGGGCAACCCGTACGGCAACATCCTGGTCGTCAAGAAGGGCGACGAGAGCGACCCCCGCATCAAGAAGCTCGCCGAACTCCTCACCTCGCCCGAGGTGAAGAAGTTCATCGAGAACAAGTACGACGGCGCCGTCATCGCCGCCTTCTGACCGGCTCTGCCGGACCCCTGCGCGGCGGACCGCGACCCCCCGTGGTGCGGTCCGCCGCGCACATGCTGCATCCTGGTGGATTCGGCAGGCCGGATGCTTCCCGACGGTTACGGAGCAGTGCATGACTACCACCTTTCCGGACATCTCCATCAGTACCGAGCGGCTGGTCCTGCGCCCGCTCGAAGAGGAGGATGTGCCGGCGCTCGTCGAGATGATGAACGACGAGCTGGTGGTGGCCTGGACGACGGTCCCGCACCCCTTCACCGAGGAGACGGCCCGCGCCTGGCTCACCCACCGGGCACCCGCCGAGCGCACCGCGGGCCGCGGACTCGACCTCGCCGTCACCGAGTTCCTCACCCAGCGCCTGGTCGGCGTCCTCCGCCTCACCGCCACCGACTGGCGCCTGCGCGCCACCGAACTGCGGTACGCCATCGCCCCCTGGGCCCGCGGCGAGGGCTACGCCTGCGAGGCCTCGCTCGCCGTCGCCCAATGGCTCTTCGACGACCAGCACTTCGAGCGCATCGAACTGCGCACCGCCGCCGGCAACACCGCCTCCCAGCAGGTCGCCCAGAAGATCGGCTGCATCAGCGAGGGCGTCCTGCGCGGCGCCTTCATAGCCCGCACCCGCAACGACGGCGACCCCACCTGGACCGACACCCGCAGCGACCTCATCCTCTGGAGCCTGCTCCCCGAGGACCTCGAAGGCGTCACCGACCAACTCGCCGACGCGGCCGGATTCACCGCCTTCTCCGACTGGAACTGACCCCGGCACACCGCCCGACGGCCCCCGCCCCACCACCGGGTACGCTCACCGGTGCCCCCTCCAACCACCTGCGCGCACCCCAGGAGACTGACGACGATGGCCGACCGGGTCACGGTGATCGGCTGGGACGGCTCCCCGCTCACCGACGCGGCACGCTCGGCCCTCTCCGCCGCGACGCTGGTGGCCGGCGCCGCCCACCACCTGGCCCTGCCCGAGGCGCCCGCCCGCGCCGAACGCATCCGCCTCGGCAGCGTCGCCCTCGCCGCCCGCCGGATCGCGGCCCACCGCGGCACCGCCGTCGTCCTCGCCGACGGCGACCCCGGCTTCTTCGGCGTCGTACGCACCCTGCGCGCCCCCGAGTTCGGGCTGGAGGTGGAGGTGGTGCCGGCGGTGTCCTCGGTCGCCGCCGCCTTCGCCCGGGCCGGGATGCCCTGGGACGACGCCCAGATCGTGGTCGCCCACCCGCGCACCCTGCGCCGCGCGGTGAACGTCTGCCGCGCCCACCCCAAGGTCGCCGTCCTCACCTCGCCCGGCGTCGGCCCCGCCGAACTCGGGCTGCTCCTCGACGGCGTCCACCGCACCTTCGTGATCTGCGAGGAACTCGGCACCGACCGCGAGCGGGTCACCGTCGTCACCTCCGACAAGGCCGCCGACCACACCTGGCGCGACCCCAATGTGGTCATCTCCATCGGCGGCTCCGCGTCCGGCGACCACGGCTGGATCTCCGGCCGCGACCCCGGCCCGGTCCGCGGCTGGGCGCTGCCCGACCCGGAGTACGGGCCCGGCCTGCACGAGGGCGAGTCCGGCCGGCTGCGCGGCGCCCAACTCGCCCGCCTGGGGCCCCGGGTGGGCGATCTGGTCTGGGACATCGGCTCCGGCAGCGGGGCCTTCGCCACCGAGGCGGCCCGCTTCGGCGCCGCCGTCATCGCCGTCGACCGGGACGCCGACGCCTGCGCCCGCACCACCGCCGCCGCCCGCCGGCACGGCGTCCAGCTCCAGACCGTGCACGGCACCGCCCCGCACATCCTGGAGAACCTGCCGGAACCGGACGTGGTGCGGATCGGCGGCGGAGGCGCCGCCGTCGTCTCGGCCGTCGCCGACCGGCGTCCCGAACGGATCGTCACCCACGCCGGCACCCGGGACGAGGCCGAACGCATCGGCCGCGACCTCGCCGAGCACGAGTACCGCGTCGAGTGCGCCCTGCTCCAGTCCGTCGAACTCGACACCCGGGACTGGACCGAGCGCGAACGCACCATCACTTTCCTGCTCTGCGGCCGCCGCTGACCCCCGGCCCCCCGACCTGGCCGAAACCGCTCCCCGCCCGCCGCCCGCGGACACCTCCCGGCACCCTCCCCGGCGACCCGCCCCGTGATCCCGGAGCCCCCGGACGGGAGGTAGGCTGACCGACCGTCGTACTGCATTCGGGTGTCTGTGGCGTCGTCGCTCGATATCCGGAGAACGCCCCCTTTCCGGGGGTGTGCGGTACGGCGGACCGGAGGACGCGCGACGTGGCGCAGTCCACAGCGGCCCGTGCCCTCACCGGGTGCCCGGGCGGCGCAGCGCGCGGAACAATGCCTGATGGGGGCGTTGTCACCGAGCAGTTCGTGCCGCACGGCGCGCACACTCGTTCTTCAAGGAGGGCGGTCGGTGCGCCGCTCCGGGCGTGCTCCGGTCCGGACCGGGACACGGTCGACCGAGCACTAACCGATGGGCGAGGGGTAGCGCATGACCGAGACCGGCCAGATCCCGGCCGACGGACGGCCCGGGACCGCGGGCGACGGACCCGTCCCGGCACCGCCGGGCACCGCCGCCCCCGGCCTCGACACCGCGCCCCGCCCCACCCCCCAGCACCCGACCGCCGACTACGAGGACCAACTGCTGATGCCCAGTGCACAGGGAGCGTGGGGCGAGCCGCAGCAGGCCCACCCCGCAGAACCGGGACCGCACGAGCGGTCGGGCCGCGACAGCGGAGCCGTCGACGTCGGCGGGGTCCACGGCCCCGCCGCCCCCCACAACCCGTCCCCCCGCCCCCTCCACCTGGGTCCACCGGTGCCGGGCCCCGCCGCCGGACCGGTCCGCTCCCTCGCCGACCGCGGCCCCGCAGGCACGGCCCCGCCGGCCGCCCCCGGGTCCACCCTCGGCCCCGAGTACCTTGACGTTCCGCAGGGCACCGCCCCCGAATTCGCCGGACCGCAGCTCGGCGAGATCCCGCCGCAGGGCGCCGAACCCTGGTCCCCGCTCCCGCCCGATCCGCAGCAGCCCGCCGCCCCCCACCCGTCCGACCCGTACGCCCCCGCGGCCCCCGCGCCCGGCGAACCGTACGGCACCCCCGAGCAGTACGCGCCGCAGCCGGTGACGGGGGAGGGGCTGCCCCACACCAACGGCTCCGGCCAGTTCCCCGCGGCCACCACCGCCCACGTCCCCGAGCAGGGCGGGCGCGGCCACGGGTACGGGGAGCAGGACTCGCTCGGCATGTTCGTACCGGTGGAGGGCTCGGTACCGACCACCCCGCACCTCGCCCCGACACCTCCGCACGCCCTGACTCTGCCGCAGCCCGCGGAGGAGCAGGCTCCGGTGGCGGTCACGCCTGCGGAGGAGTCGGTGACGGCTGCGGAGGGGGCAACTCCCGTCGCCGCCGGGCCGGTTGTCGTGGAGCCGGTGCAGGAGGGTGGGGTTCCGGAGGTGGCCGAGGGCTCTGCCGCGGTGCCCGCCGAGCAGGAACCGCAGGGTACCGCCGCGCCCGTGCCCGCCCCCCCGGCCGAGCAGCCGCAGGCCCAACTCCCCGATGCGGGGCAGCCGTTGCCCGTACAGCCCCAGGCCGTACCCTCCCCGGCGGTGCCGCCCGCGGCCCAACTGCCCGACACCGCAGCCCCGTTGCCGCAGCCGGTATCCCAGCAGGCGCCGGCCGCCGAGGCCCCGGTGCAGACGGTCCCCGCCCCCGCCCAGCCGACCGCCCCGCAGCTCGACGCCCCCGCGGAAGCGGTCGCCGTAACCGCGCCCGCCCCTGTCGCCCCCGCCGAAGCGGAAGCCGCGGCCGAGTCCGAGACCGAACCCCGAGCCGAAGCCGAGGCGCCGGCGCCCCAGGCAACGGCCCCTGCGGCAGAGGCACTTGCGCCCAAGGCCCCTCCCGCCGCCACTTCTGAAGCTCCTGCCCCCGCCGCCGTCCAACAGCCGTCGGACGGGGAGGCCGTGGTGGTGGTGCCCGCGCCGAGGGACGGTGAGCACCCGCACCCCGAGGCCCCGGCCCAACCGGCCGCACAGGAGCCCGCCCCGGCCCCCGCCGACATCCCGAGCGCCGAGCCCACGGAGCCCGTACCGACCGAGCCCGCGCCGACCGAGGCTCCCGCCACCGAAGTCCCGGTAGCCGAGGCCCCGACCACCGAGAACGACCCCGCAGAACCGACCGCCGAAGCCGAACCCGCGCCCGCCGAGGGCGCCCCCGCCGAAGGGGCACGGCCCGAACCCGCCCCCGCCGAAGGCGATCCCGTCCCCTCGGCCGTCGCCGAACCGGCCCCTCCGTACGACGAGGCCGAGCGCGAAGCGGTGTTGCGGGTGATGCGGGAGCGGCGGGACATCCGGAACGGGTTCCGGCCGGACCCCATCCCGCACGAGGTGCTGCTGCGGGTGCTGGAGGCGGCGCACACCGCGCCCAGCGTCGGCCACTCCCAGCCGTGGGACTTCGTCGTCATCCGCTCCGCCGACACCCGCCGCACCATGCACGACCTGGCGATGCGGCAGCGCGACGCCTACGCCAAGTCCCTGCCCAAGGGCCGCGCCAAGCAGTTCAAGGAACTCAAGATCGAGGCCATCCTCGAAACGCCGGTCAACATCGTGGTGACCGCGGACCCCACCCGAGGCGGCCGGCACACCCTCGGCCGGCACACCCAGCCGCAGATGGCGCCCTACTCCTCCGCGCTCGCCGTGGAGAACCTCTGGCTCGCCGCCCGCGCCGAGGGCCTCGGCGTCGGCTGGGTCAGCTTCTTCGACGAGCCGGAACTGGTCCGCGCCCTCGGCCTGCCCGAACACCTCGACGTGGTGGCGTACTTGTGCGTCGGCTATGTGGACGAGTTCCCGGCGGAGCCGGAGTTGGTGCAGGCCGGCTGGTCCAAGCGGCGCCCGCTGTCCTGGGTCGTCCACGAGGAGACCTACGGCCGCCGCGCCCTGCCCGGCGGGGAACCGCACGACCTGCTCGCGGAGACCGTCGCCGGTATCCGCCCGCTCGACGCCAAGGCGCTCGGCGCGGCCTGGGAGCGGCAGAAGCGGATGACCAAGCCGGCCGGGGCCCTCGGCATGTTGGAGATCATCTCCGCGCAGCTCTGCGGGCTGTCCCGGATGTGCCCGCCGCCGGTGCCCGAGCCCGCGGCCGTCGCCGTCTTCGCCGGGGACCACGGGGTGCACGCCCAGGGCGTCACCCCCTGGCCGCAGGAGGTCACCGGCCAGATGGTGGCCAACTTCCTCGGCGGCGGCGCCGTCTGCAACGCCTTCGCCACCCAGGTCGGTGCCGAGGTCTGCGTGGTGGACGTGGGGGTGGCCACCGAACTCCCCGCCACCTCGGGCCTGTTGCCCCGCAAGGTCCGCGCCGGGACCGCCGATATGACCGAGGGCCCCGCCCTCACCCGCGAGGAGGTCAAGGCCGCCATCGAGGTTGGTATCGAGACCGCCCGCGATCTGGTCGCCGCCGGCAACAAGGCGCTGCTCACCGGTGAGATGGGCATCGCCAACACCACCGCCTCCGCCGCCCTGATCTCCGTCTACACCGAGGCGGACCCGTCCGAGGTCACCGGCCGCGGTACCGGGATCAACGACGAGACGCTGGCCCGCAAGACCGAAGTGGTGCGCCGCGCACTGGAGTTGCACCGGCCCGACCCGGCGGACCCGATCGGGGTGCTGGCCGCGGTCGGCGGTCTGGAGCACGCGGCGATCGTCGGGCTGCTCCTCGGCGGTGCCTCGCTGCGCACGCCCGTGGTGCTGGACGGGGTGAGCGCGGGCGCCGCCGCTCTGGTCGCCCGCGCCATCGCCCCGGAGGTGCTCGCCGCCTGTATCGCCGGGCACCGCAGTGCGGAGCCGGGGCATGTGGCCGCGCTCAACAAGCTCGGGCTGCGCCCCCTGATCGACCTCGATCTGCGGCTCGGCGAGGGCACCGGCGCGCTGCTCGCCCTGCCCATCGTGCAGAGCGCCGCCCGCGCCATGCACGAGGTCGCCACCTTCGACTCGGCCGGAGTCAGCGAGAAGTAGCCGCGGCGATACGGGGGCGGGCCGGGGGAGCAGCACCCCGGCCGCGCCCCCGTATCGTGGACCCGCCCCGTCCCGCGGGGCCCCTCACCAGGCCGCTTCACCGCCGCAGTGGCCGCCCCGCTCGCACGAGGAGCCGTACCGCCATGCCCCGACCCGCCGCGCATCCCGCGTACCCCGTAGGCCTCCGGCTCGCCGGCCGCCGTGTCGTCGTCCTCGGCGGCGGGCAGGTCGCCCAGCGCCGGCTGCCCGCGCTGCTCGCCGCCGGCGCCGAGCTGCACCTCGTCTCGCCGTCCGCCACCGCCTCCGTGGAGGCCATGGCCGAGCGCGGCGAACTCACCTGGCACCGCCGCCGCTACACGGACGGCGACCTGGCCGGCGCCTGGTACGCGCTGATCGCCACCAGCGACCCGGAGGCCAACGCGGCGGCCTCCGCGGAGGGCGAGCGGGAACGGGTGTGGTGCGTGCGCTCCGACGACGCCGAGGCCGCCACCGCCTGGACGCCCGCCACCGGCCGCAGCGCCGGGGTCACCGTCGCCGTCCTCACCGCCGAGGTGGGGGACCGCGACCCGCGCCGTACCGCCGCCATCCGCGACGCCGTCGTCAAAGGCCTGGGCGAGGGCACCCTCACCGCGGCCCACCGCCGCACCCGCACACCCCCGGTCGCCCTGGTCGGCGGCGGCCCCGGCGACCCGGATCTGATCACCGTCCGCGGGCGGCGGCTGCTCGCCGAGGCCGATGTGGTCATCGCCGACCGCCTCGGCCCCCGCGACCTGCTGGACGAACTCCCGCCGCACGTCGAGGTGGTGGACGCGGCGAAGATCCCCTACGGCCGCGCCATGGCGCAGGAGGCGATCAACCAGGCCCTGATCGACCACTACCGGGCGGGCAGGGCGGTGGTGCGGCTCAAGGGCGGCGACCCGTTCGTCTTCGGCCGCGGTATGGAGGAGGCGCAGGCGCTGGCCGCCGAGGGCATCCCCTGCACGGTGGTGCCCGGTGTCTCCAGCTCGATCTCGGTGCCGGGCGCCGCCGGTATCCCCGTCACCCACCGCGGCGTCGCCCATGAGTTCACCGTGGTCAGCGGCCATGTCGCGCCCGAGGACGAGCGGTCCCTGGTGGACTGGGCGGCCCTGGCCAGGCTCCGCGGGACGCTGGTGGTGCTGATGGGCGTGGACAAGATCGACCGGATCGCCGCCGCCCTGATCGCCCACGGCCGCCCCGCCGACACCCCCGTCGCCCTGGTCCAGGAGGGCACCACCGCAGCCCAGCGCCGGGTGGACGCCACCCTCGCCACCGTCGCCGAGGTGGTGCGCGCCGAGGACGTCCGGCCGCCCGCGGTCATCGTCATCGGCCCCGTCGCCGCCCTCACCCCGGCCTGACCGTCCACCGACGACACGGCACACCCGCTCACGAAGGACCCCGCCCGTGGCAGCACCCACCGTCCTGGACGACCCGGACGACTCCCGGCTGTACGACTACACCCATCTCACCGATGTGCAGTTGCGGCGCCGCCGGGAGCCCGCCGAGGGGCTGTTCATCGCGGAGGGCGAGAAGGTCATCCGCCGTGCCCTGCACGCCGGTTACCGGATGCGGTCGCTGCTGCTCACCCCGAAGTGGGCGGAGGTGATGGCCGACGTCATCGACGCCGCCGACGCCCCGGTCTACCTGGTCGACCCGGACACCGCGGAACGGGTCACCGGCTACCACGTACACCGCGGCGCCCTCGCCTCCATGCAGCGCACCCCGCTGCCGGAGCCCGCCGCACTGCTGCGCGGGGCCCGCCGGGTCGCCGTCTTCGAGGACCTGGTCGACCACGCCAACACCGGTGCCGCCTTCCGCAACGCCGCCGCCCTCGGCGTGGACGCGGTACTCCTCACCCCGCGCTGCGCGGACCCGCTCTACCGCCGGTCGGTGAAGGTGTCCATGGGCGCCGTGTTCCAGGTGCCGTGGACCCGCCTGGAGTCCTGGCCCGGGGACGTCGGCACCCTGCGGTCCGCGGGCTTCACCGTCGCCGCCCTCTGCCTCAGCGAACGGGCCGTCCCCCTGGACGAGTTGGCGGCCCGGCGGGACGAGCGGCTCGCCCTGGTCTTCGGCACCGAGGGCGAGGGCCTCGCACCGGACACCCTGGCCGCGGTCGACACCCATGTCCGTATCCCGATGGACGCCGGAGTCGACTCCCTGAACGTGGCCGCCGCCTCCGCCGTCGCCTTCTACGCCACCCGCCCCGGCCGGAGCTGAAGCCGGGAGGTCAGACCCGTTCGAGCGGGCGGTGCGGACCGTCCGGCAGCTCCACCTCGATGGCGTCGCCGGGGCGCACCACCCCGCCCCGGGTGACGACGCTCATCACGCCCGACTTGCGCACCACCCGGCCGTCCGCGTCCCGGCCCACCACCCGCTTCAGCAGCCCGTCGGCGAAGCGGTCGATCTGGGCGCACGGATTGCGCAGCCCGGTCACCTCCACCACGGCCTCCGGGCCCAGCCGCAGCAGCGCGCCGACCGGCAGCCCCAGCAGGTCGATCCCGCTGGTGGTGATGTTCTCGCCGAGCTGTCCCGGCGCCACCCGGTACCCGGCGGCGCCCACCTCGGCGAAGAGTTCCTCATGGATCAGATGCACCTGGCGCAGATTGGGCTGCGTCGGATCCTGCGCCATCCGCGACCGGTGCTTCACCGTCACCCCGGCATGGACATCGCCCTCCACCCCGAGCCCGGGGAGCAGCGTGATGCTCTCCCGGTTCGGCTTGGTGAAGGAGTACGCACCATTGCTGCTGACCGCCGTCACCCTGGCGCCGCCGCCCATACTCCGCTCCCTCGGTCCCGGCCCGGCACTTCCGCCGACGCCCCTCCCGGGAGGCTAACCGGCGACCCGCACCTCAGACGCCGCGGTGGACCCCGGCAGTGCCGTCACCGCGGCGGTCCGCTGCCGCGGCGAGTGGTCCAGGCCGCGGGCCGGGCCCTGGCAGCCCTGGGCCGCGGCGATCCCCAACGCCACCAGCAGCGTCACCACCACGAAGACGAACAGCCGCTGCCGCAGCAGCCGCGGGTTCGCCGGCCGCCGCCCGGTCCCGGTGGCCCGCGGCGCACCCCGCCCCGCCCCACTGCGCGGCGCCGGACGGCTCCCGGAACGCCCGGTGGTGCTCCGCCCGCCCCCGGTACGCCGATCCCGCGCCGGGCCCGAACGCCCCTGCCCGCCACGGGACTTGGGGTCCCGCCCGGCCGTGTCCCGGCCCGCCGCCTCGCGCACCGCGGCCGATCGGCCCGTGGTGGCCCGCCCGCCACCGGGCCGCGGACGGCTGCCGGTGGGGCGCGAACTCCCGGACCGCGGTGGGGGGGTGGCCCCGTGCGGCCGGTGCTGAGTGTGCTGCTCCGCGTACTCCTCGGCGAGCCGGCCGGTGGGGCGGTCCGGTTCGCCGCGCGGCGCGGGCGGCCGCGGCGAGGCCAGGCCCTGCGCCTCGCGGGCCGCGATCTCCTTGAGCCGCAACGACAGTTGGAGGGTGCTCGGCCGCTCCTCCGGGTCCTTCGCCAGACAGGCACTGACCAGCGGCGCCAAAGCGTCCGGGACGTCGTGGAGTTGGGCCTCCTCATGCACCACGCGGTACAGCATCACCTCCGAACTGCCGTGTCCGAAGGGCGAGTCGGCCATCGCCGCGTACGCGAGGGTGGCGCCCAGCGCGAACACGTCGGTGGCCGGGGTGACGGCCGCGCCCCGCACCTGCTCCGGGGCGAGGAAGCCGGGCGAACCGACCGCGGTGCCCACATGGGTGAGAGTGCTGGCGCCGGTGGCCCAGGCGATACCGAAGTCGATGATGCGGGGGCCCTTGGGCGACAGCAGGATGTTCGACGGCTTCAGGTCCCGGTGCACCACACCGGCCTCATGCACCGCGACCAGGCCCTCGGAGAGCGCCGCCCCGACCGCCGCCACATCCGCCGCGGGCAGCGGCCCGTCCTCGGCGACCTTGTCGTGCAGCGAGGGCCCCGGCACATACTGGGTGGCGAACCAGGGGCGGTCCGCCTCCAGATCCGCCGCGACCAGCCGCGCCGTACAGCCCCCGCGGATCCGGCGGGCCGCGGACACCTCCCGGGCGAAGCGGGACCGGAACTCCTGGTCCTCCGCCAGATCGGGCCGGATCACCTTCAGCGCGACCCGCTGCCCGCGGCGGTCGGAGCCCAGGTACACCACGCCCATGCCGCCCGCGCCCAGCCGGCGGTGGAGCCTGAACGAGCCGACGACTCGCGGGTCCTCGCGCCGGAGCCGCATCATCGCCATGTCCATCCCCGCTGCCCGGTCCGTTTGACGTGCCACAGCTTACGTTTCCCCGTCCCGCCCCGCGCAGAGGCCGCGCCCTTGCGCCCCACGGGTTTGCCCACCGCCCCCACCCCACCACCCAGCACCCCGTCAACTCCCGTCCCCCCAAAGGGCGGCGCCGCCACGCGCGGGTCAACCCCACGGAGGAGGACGCGAGTTGACGCCCACGGCGACCGGGGAACGGGGGCGGGGCGGCGGCACGGGCGGGGGCCGCGGGTGGGCCGTATCAGGGGCAGGAGTGTTCCGCCTGGTCACCGGCGCCCGGCCGATGACCGCCCCGCCCGGTGACAGAGATCACCCACGGCCCGCCCCTTCCGGGACCACCCCGACTCTCCACCCGCCGTCTCCACCCAGGGGAGTACGCGCCCTCCGCCCGATCATCCTCCGGGAGGCCCGGCATTCGGTACGACGGCATGACGCCCCCGGGGACGCCCCCGCCTAGATTTGCTGACCAAGCGGCGGGTGACCCCCGTACTCGTCCCCCGAGGCCGGCCACTCGCCGCTTGCGGCAGATCCGGCGACGGATCCGAGGGCTCGACCAAGACGACCGACTCTGACCAGGAGAACGACCATGGCGGACACGGCAGTGCGGAGCATCCTCCGCACCCAGGGACGCAGGGCGGCAGCCGCGTTCGGCCCCCGCCCGTCCGGCACCCGCCACCCGCTGGTGGCCGCGGCCATGGTCCTTCCCCTGGCGGCCCTGCTGGTGGTCGCCTTCGGCGGCTGGGACGCGGTGGTCACCCAAGCGTCGTCCGTGGGCGTGATGTCGGGGCGCTGAACGGCGCCTCAGCCCGGGAGAGCGGCCCGGGCGAGGACATCCGACCAGGAAACCCCGTGGGGACGGGGGTGCGGCGGACGGCATGAGTGCCCGCGCAGCCGGGGAGCTGCGCGGGCACTCCCATGTCCGCCACCCGTCCCACCACACGAGTCCGGCCCCACCTCCGCCTGCCCCGCTCAACGGGAAGCCGCCGCCACCACCGCATAGGCTGCGCCGCAGACCACCGGCGGTGGGACGAACGGAGGTTCCGGTGCACCAGGGAGACACACCACACCCCGCCCCGCGCCCCGACGCGGACCCGCCCCGCCCCCGTACCGTCCCGCCTCCGCCCGCCACCGCCGACCGCACCCTGCTCTCCGCGCTGGACCGGGCCGCCCGCGCCGCCGCCCACCGCGCCCCGCACCCCTGCCCCTGCACCGCCACGCCCCCGGCCCCCGCGCCCGCCGACCCCACCGTCCCGCACCCCGCCGACCCCACCGCACCCCCGCCCCACCCCGCCGTCCCCGCACCCCCGGCGCAGGCCGCCTCGCCCGCACGGCCCGTGGTGCTGGCCGACCGGGGCGACGGCACGGTGGTACGGCACGGCGCGGCCGTCGCCAAGGCACACCCGGCGGACAGCGACCGGGCCGCCCTCGCCGTACGGCTGGCGGTGGCCGCGCATCCCGCGCTGCGCGCGGTACTGCTGCCGCCGCTCGCGCCCACCGCCCGGCAGACCCACGGACGCCCGGTGACCTGCTGGCCGTACGGCACCCCGGTCGACGCGGCGGCGCCCGAGGCGGTGCCCTGGGCGGAGGCCGCCGTACTGCTCGCCCTGCTGCACCGCGCCCGCCCGGAACCGGCCGCACTGCCGGGGCCACTGCCGCCGATGCGGGGCCCGGCGAAGGCGGCCCGAGCGGTGGCCCGGATGCGGGCCGCAGGCCCGCACCCCGCCGCCGGACCGGTACTCCGCGCCTGGGCCGGGCTCCCGGAGTGGGTCCGCGCCGAGGCCCCCTGCGCCCCCGGCGCCCGTACCGCGCTCTGCCACGGGGACCTGCATCTGGGCCAGTTGGTGCGGCACCCGGCCGGATCGGGCCCCTGGCGGCTGATCGACGTGGACGACCTGGGGTACGGCGAACCGGCGTGGGATCTGGCCCGGCCGGCGGCCTGGCACGGCTGCGGGGTGCTGGGCCCCGAGGAGTGGTCCCGCTTCCTCGGCGCCTACCGGGCGGCGGGCGGCCCCGCGGTACCCGCCGCCGGCGACCCCTGGCCCGCGCTGGACGTACCGGCCCGAGCGCTCGCCGTGCAGACCGCGGCGACCGCGGTGGCGAAGGCGGTGGCAGCCGAACGCGCCCTGGACGAGGTGGAGTCGGCGGTGGTCGACGCCTGCGCGCGGATGACCGAGGTGCCGCAGTGCCGCTCGGGCCGCCCGGCCCAGTAGGGTGACGCCCCACGGGGCGGGCCGTGCTTCACCGAAGGCCCGGTTCCGGTGAAGTCGTCACGACCGGCGGGGAGTTGAGCCGAGATGCAGTGTCCGAAGTGCCTTGCGCCCATGCACACGTACAACCGCAACGGTGTCCAGATCGAGCAGTGCGGCGGCTGCCGGGGGATCTTCCTCGACTACGGGGAGTTGGAGGCGCTGACCCGGCTGGAGTCCCAGTGGTCGCAGCCCGCCCCGCCGCCCGCGCCGCAGGCCTATCCGCCGCCGCAGGCGTATCCGCAGGCCCCGGCTCCGGCCTGGGGCGTCCCGCACCGCGGTCACCACGGTCACCGCGGCTTCGGACACATGCTCTTCTCGTCCTGAGCAGACGCCCGGTACGCGGAAGCCCCGGCCGCAGGCGGCCGGGGCTTCGTGGTGCGGTGGACGATACTGGGATTGAACCAGTGACCTCTTCCGTGTCAGGGAAGCGCTCTCCCGCTGAGCTAATCGTCCTCGGGTCCACGGCCGGGCCGCGGGCGGTGCGTGCGCGATACTGGGATTGAACCAGTGACCTCTTCCGTGTCAGGGAAGCGCTCTCCCGCTGAGCTAATCGCGCGGGGAAACCGGCTGCGGCCAGGGCCGCAAGGCTTCAGTGGACGATACTGGGATTGAACCAGTGACCTCTTCCGTGTCAGGGAAGCGCTCTCCCGCTGAGCTAATCGTCCTTGGAGGTGGAGACGGGATTTGAACCCGTGTAGACGGCTTTGCAGGCCGTTGCCTCGCCTCTCGGCCACTCCACCAGGAGCAGCAGGGGTCGGGATGATCCCCCACTTCTTCGAGCGGACGACGAGGTTCGAACTCGCGACCTCAACCTTGGCAAGGTTGCGCTCTACCAACTGAGCTACGTCCGCCTGCCGATCCGGCCCACTCCCGCGGCCCGGCGACGAGGTGAACTCTAGCGGATTCCCCGTCCAGCACAAAAACGTGTTTACGCTGCGTGCTGGCCCCCGAGCAGCCCGCAGCGCCCGCTGACCACCTCTCCTAGACTCGGCGGCGTGGTCGGTCCCAGGTCCCCGCTCCCGCCCCTGGCCCGCTTCGGCGAACTGCTCGCCACCGGGCTGTGCGAGGTCACCCGCGATCCCGCGGCCCTGGACTCGGCGGGCTTCTGGGCCGTCGTCCGCGACTTCGAGGGCCGTACCGTCTGCGCCCGCTTCGCCGAGGTGCGCCGGGTGCCGGTTCCCGTACCGCGGCCCGGTGCCTGGCAGGGGCCGCCCGCCGGGAGTTGGACCAGCTCCCTGGACCGGGCCGCGTACACCGCCGGAGTGCGCGGCGTCCGTGCGGCCATCGCCACCGGCGAGGTCTACCAGGCCAACCTCTGCCGGGTGCTGTCCGCGCCCGCCCCCGCCGGTGCCGACCCGGACGCGCTCACCGCCCTGCTGGCCCGCGGCAACCCGGCCCCCTACGCCGGCACCGTCCGCCTCCCCGCCCACGGAGTGGAGATCGCCACCGCCTCCCCCGAACTGTTCCTGCGCCGCACCGGACGCACCGTGGAGTCGGGCCCGATCAAGGGCACCGGCCGCACCGAGGACGAGCTGCTGCCCAAGGACCGCGCCGAGAACGTGATGATCGTCGACCTGGTCCGCAACGACCTGGGCCGGGTCTGCGCCACCGGCTCCGTCACCGTGCCCGAACTGTGCGCGGTGGAGAAGCACCCCGGCCTGGTCCACCTCGTCTCCACCGTCCGCGGCCAACTCCCGCCCGGCGCCGGCTGGCCCGAACTGCTCGCCGCCGCCTTCCCGCCCGGCTCGGTCACCGGCGCCCCCAAATCCAGTGCGCTGCGCCTCATCCGCGCCCTGGAACCGGTGCCCCGCGGCCCGTACTGCGGCGCCCTCGGCTGGGTGGACGCCGACCGCGGCACCGCCCAACTCGCCGTCGGCATCCGCACCTTCTGGTTCGACCGCCCCCGCGGCCTGCTGCACTTCGGCACCGGCGCCGGCATCACCTGGGGCTCCGACCCGGAACGCGAGTGGGCGGAGACCGAACTGAAGGCGTCCCGGCTGCTCGCGGTAGCGTCGGAAGGGTACGAGCACAGCGAAGGGATCCGCACGTGAAGATCTGGCTCGACGGCGGTCTCCAGGACGCCGACACCGCCCGCGTCTCCGTCCTCGACCACGGGCTGACCGTGGGCGACGGCATCTTCGAGACCCTGAAGGCGGTCGACGGCAGGGCGTTCGCCGTCACCCGGCACCTGGACCGGCTGACCCGCTCCGCCCGCGGCCTCGGCCTGCCCGACCCGGACCTCGACGAGGTGCGCCGCGCGTGCGCCGCCGTCCTGGAGGCCAACCCGGTGCCGCTCGGCCGGCTCCGCGTCACCTACACCGGCGGCCTCTCCCCGCTGGGCTCGGTCCGCGGCGAGGACGGCCCCACCCTCACCGTCGCCCTCGGCGGCATCGAGCCCCGCCCCGACTCCACCGCCGTCGTCACCGTGCCCTGGACCCGCAACGAGCGCGGCGCCCTCGCCGGCCTGAAGACCACCTCCTACGCGGAGAACGTGGTGGCGCTGGCCCGGGCCAGGGAGGCGGGAGCCTCGGAGGCGATCTTCGCCAACACGGTGGGCGCGCTCTGCGAGGGCACCGGCTCCAACATCTTCGTGGTGCTCGACGGCAGGATCCACACCCCGCCGCTCGCCTCCGGCTGCCTCGCCGGCATCACCCGGCGGCTCGCCGCCGAGTGGACCGGCGCCGTCGAGACCGATCTGCCCATGGAGGTACTGGAGCGGGCCGAGGAGGTCTTCCTGACCTCCACCACCCGCGACGTACAGGCCGTGCACCGGGTCGACGGCCGCGAACTCCCGGGCGCCCACGGCCCGGTGGCCGCCAAGGCGATGCGGATCTTCACCGAGCGCGCCGCGGACGACATCGACCCCTGATCCCCGCGGCGGTCCGCGAAAACCCGGTGCCGTACCGGGCCCGCTGCGGGTAGAAAGCCGAGGATGACCACCACCCTGCGGCCGACCGAGCCGTTGCAGCGCAGCGCCGACGGGCAGTTGTCACGCCACTACCAGGTGTGTGTGAACAGCCGCCCCGTCGGCGCCGCGAACCTCTCCACCCACCCCGACTTCGGCCCCGAGGTGGCCAGACTGGACGGGCTGCGCATCGCCGAGCGGGAACGCCGGCGCGGCCGCGGCACGGTCGCCGTGCTCGCCGCGGAGGAGGTGGCCCGCGGCTGGGGCTGCCGCCGTATCGAGGCGTCCATCCCCGCCGAGGCCGAGCCGGCCCTCCGGCTGGCCGCCGCCCTGGGCTACCTGGAACGTAACCGCGGCATGTCCAAGCCGCTCCCGGGCCCGGCCCCCGCACTCCCCGAGGGCACCACCGCCCGCCCCATGACACCCGCCGAGTTCGGCCCCTGGCAGGAGACCGAACGCGCCGAGTACGCCCAGGACTGGATCTCCCGAGGTGTCTCCGCAGAGACCGCACACCGCAAGGCCCGGCAGGACCATGAGCAGTTCCTGCCGCACGGCCTGGACACCGAGGACGCGCTGATCTCGGTACTGGAGCACCGCGGCGAGCCCGTCGGCACCCTCTGGCTCAGGCTGCGGCGGGAGGACGCCTTCGTACTGAACGTGGAGGTGGCGGCTTCGCGGCGCGGTGAGGGGCACGGGCGGAGCCTGCTCCGGCTGGCCGAGGCGCAGACCCTGGCCGCCGACCGGGACCGCATCGGCCTCAACGTCTTCACCGCCAACACTCCGGCCCTGCGCCTCTACCAGTCCCTCGGCTACCACCCCACCCGGCACCACTACACCAAGGACCTGATCTAGGTCGTGTCGTTTGGATCTCCGTGGCGTCGCGGGCCCTGGCACGCACTCTCGCTGCACCGGCCAAACGCCCAAGTACGTCCAGTACGAGGACGTCCGGCCGGCACACCGAGAGCACGCACCAGACCCCGCTCCTTCCTCCACGGAGATCCAAACGACACGACCTAGGCCGGCGGGGTCTGGCCTCCGGCTAGGCTCCGGCCGACAGGTGGCGGTCGACGATCGCCTCGATGCGCTGCCGCAGGCCCTCCTGGCTCTTGCCGCCGGCCAGGCGTTCGCCGCCGATGAGATAGGTGGGGGTGCCGGTCACGCCCAGCGCCCGGCCCTCCGCCTGGTCCGCGTCGACCGCCAGGATGTGCCGGCCGTCCACCAGCGCGGTGTCGAACTCCTCGGCGTCCAGGCCGAGTTCACCCGCCGCCCGGACCAGGAACTGTTCGCCGGACCGGTCCAGCTCGGTGACCCGCCCCAGCACCTTCGCCACATACGCCCAGCCCCGCCCCTGCTCGAAGGCCTCCTCCGCGGCCTGCGCGGCGGCGAAGGCGTGCCGGTGCTTCTCCAGCGGGAAGTGCCGCCACCGCAGCTCCAGTTGATCCCCGTACCGCTCCCGCAGCGCCTCCAGATCACCGAGCGCCCGATGGCAGTCCGGGCACTGCAACTCGCACCACACCTCCAGAACGGGACGGTCGGCGGGGAGTGCGGGGGCCGTGGGAACTTCGGAGGAGGAAGGGGTGGCGTCGCTCATGGCCCCAGTCTTCCAGCCCGGTCGCGCCCCCGGCGAGCGGGCCGACCCGGACCCTGAGGAGGAGGGGCGACCCCGAGATCTCCCTGAGAGGTGGGTCGGGGGCGTGGCCCCGACGGTGCCGGGCGGTGCAGGATGGAAGGAGGCGGATCCCGTCCGCCCGTAACGTCGCCCCGCCTGGAGGACCGGATGATTGCCGAGACCGTGTGTTCCGCCGTGTCCGTGGCGGGCCTGGGTATCGCCGCGGTCACCGCGTACCGGCGCCGCTTCCTCGCGGCGACCCGGCTCGCCGCCTACTCCCTCGTACCGGTCGCGCTGGTGATGACCGGTGCCGTGAAGTGGCTGGTGAACACCGCGTTCAGCCCCACGGCGTGGGCTGGCTTCGGCTTGCTGGGTGTGGCCTGGCTGCTGTTCATGACGACGCGGAGTGTGGAGCGCCGCCGCGGCGGTACACGCAAGGAGCGCCGGGAAGCCGCCCGTGCCGCCGGCGGGGACGAGACGGTCGCCCCCGGCGCCTCCGCCCCCGCCCTCGGCGCCGGCCGGCAGCCCGCCGCCCGCCCACAGCAGCCCTCCGCCCCCAAGTCCGGAAGCGCCGAGGACTTCAGCGACATCGAGGCCATTCTGAAAAAGCACGGCATCTGAGCCGACGGGTGCGCTAGCGGGTGTCCGGAAAGTCCCGCCGTTGCCCGGAGGGCGGCCCCGCGGCCCCTGGCACGCACTCTCGCCGCACCGGCCCAGTACGAGGGTGCGCGGCCGGCGCACCGAGAGCACGCACCAGAGGCCGCAGGCTGATCCACGAAGATCGGGGAGACACCGCCTAGCGGGTCACACCGAGCCCATGCCGTCCCGGAATTCGGCGAACTCCCGCCGATCTCTGGCGTGTTGATCGCGGGGCCGCAGCGGGCTACGTCATGATCACCGCGAGATGCCGCAGCCAACGCCCCCCTTCAGCGACGCCGCCGCCCGCCCCGACGCCGCCCTGTGCGACCCCGTCGGCCGGGCCCAGGCCGCCCCCCGCCCCCCGTACGACGCTCCCCGCCTGGGGGAGGCCGCGCACGGCCGGGCGCTCTATGAGCTGCCGGAGCCGCGGGACGGCGGCCTCGGTGTGTCCGTGGCGGGCCCGGCCGACCCCGGTCCGGTACGCGCCCATGGGCCGGCCCCCGCCGTGCAGGCGCCGGCCGAACCGCAGGGCTGCCTCTTCGCGCTCTCCCAGCCACCGTTGATGATCTTCCTGACGGTGATCGGCACGCTACTGCTGCTCGCCGCCCTGCACGACCTCTTCCTGCTCTGACCGGGCGGCGACCCGCCACCTCAGCCCGCCGCGGCCTCCTTGCGCCGGGCCCGGTACGCGGCCACATGCAGCCGGTTGCCGCAGGTGCGGCTGTCGCAGTAGCGGCGGGAGCGGTTGCGGGACAGGTCCACGAAGGCGTGCCGGCAGTCCGGGGCCTCGCAGCGGCGCAGCCGTTCCTGCTCCCCGGCCACCACGATGAAGGCGAGCGCCATCCCGCAGTCCGCCGCCAGATGGTCGGCGACGGAGGCACCCGGCGCGAAGTAGTGCACATGCCAGTCGTAGCCGTCGTGGTCGGTCAGGCGGGGTGTGGTGCCGGCCGCCGCGACCAGCTCGTTGATGAGCCCGGCGGCCGCGGGCCCGTCCGTTGCCGCGAACACCTCGGCGAACCTGCCCCGCACCCGCCGCACCGCCGCCAGATCGTGCTCCGACAGCTTTCCGACGTCGCTGATGGTGTGGTCGCGGACGAAGGCCCGCAGGGCGGCCACGTCCGGCAGGCGGTCGGCCGAGTCCTCGTCCGGTGCGGAGTTCACCAGATCGACCACGGTGTCGAGCGCGCACCGGGTGTCATGGGTGATCAGCACGATTAGCTCCCTGGCCGCGTGAGTGGGGCCGGGCGCTCCGCGGGTGCACCGCGGGAGAGCGGAGCGCCATGGACCCGCCGATGCTGGCCGATGCTAGCGGCTCACTGTCGGAAGCGGGGGTCGGGATGCCGCCGATCCCCGCTTCCGACGGTGAGCCGGCACACGCTCCGGCGCCGCCACACGGGAGTCCCGTGGTGGCTCTCCTTGAGGCCCGCCGAGGTGATCCGGACGAACCGGCCCTTGCTCTCCATCTCGGCGATGGTGGCCGCACCGACGTAGCC
>NZ_JBHVRR010000015.1:0-127099 GCF_042885635.1 Streptomyces sp. NPDC058045
CGGTGGGAGGACAGTCCGTTTTTTGTGAATCGTGAGGTGCGGGCGTGGCCTGAGCGTGGGGATGGGGTGGCGCGTCGTGGTGGTGTGAGTGCGTTTGGTTTCAGTGGGACGAATGCGCATGTGGTGTTGGAGTCGTGTGGTACGGCCGCGGGTGATCGTGCGTTGGTGGGTGGTCAGGGTGTGGCGTCGGCGTATGTGCTGCCGGTGTCGGCGAAGTCCGAAGAGGCTCTGGAACGCGCCCTGTTGGGCCTCGCCGACCACCTGGAGGGGGAGAAGGGGATCGGTGCCGGGTATGTGGCCTCGGTCGCGCACACCCTGAGCGTCGGGCGGCATCACTTCGCGCACCGGTGTGCGGTGGTGGCGCGTGATGTGGACGACGCGGTGCGGTTGCTGCGGGAGGCAGCGCGGGGGGAGAAGCCGCGCAAGGTCCACCGGGGCGTCGTAGCCCGCGAGTTCACGCCCAATGCCGCCGTCATCACGGTGGCGCGGGAGATGATCGAAGAGGCCAACGGCAGCCAGGGCGACCCGGCAAGCTACCAGCAGTTCCTGATGGCGCTGGCCGACTTCTACTGCCAGGGCTACGAACCCAGCCTGGAGCATCTGTTCGCCGAGCCGCCCGCCTTCGTCTCCCTGCCCACCCAGCCCTTCCTCGCACGGCACTGCTGGGTCGGCGCCCACGCGGCCCGGCAGCAGGCGGCCGCCGCGGCAACCGCCGTCCAGGCCCCCGCCGCCCTGCCCGCCACCCCCGCCCTGCCGGTGGCGGTACCCGAGCAACGCACCACCTCCGCACTGCCGTTGCGGCAACCGGCGGTGGCCCAGCCGACGCAGCCGGTCGCAGCGCGACCGGTGGAGCCGGCGGAGCGGACCGTGGACGGCAGTGTGCGTCTGCTGCCCGTGGAGGTCGCCGCGGCCCTGGTGACCGAAGGGAGCCAGGCCCCGGACCGGGCCGCTCACCAGCGGATATCCCTGCGCCCGCTCACCGAGACCGAAGCCCCCGCACCGGTCCCCGCACCACAGCCCGCCGCCCCGGCCCGGCCCGCGCCCGCGGTGACCACCCGGGTCGTCGCCGCTCCGGTCACCGCTGCCGCCACCCCGGCGGCGGTGGACTCCGGCGAGGTGCTGGACCGGCTCCAGGTGAGTCTGGCCGCAGAGTTGTTCGTGGAGGTCGAGGAGGTGGACCCGGATCGCAGCTTCACGGAGTTGGGGCTGGACTCGGTGGTGGGTGTGGAGTGGGTCCGGGTGGTGAACGAGGACTTCGGTACGTCGATCGGTGCCACGCGGATCTACCAGTACCCGAACCTCCGCGAGTTCGCCGGATACGTCGCCTCGCAGGCCGCAGCGGTCACCGTCACTTCGGCGCCGGCACCACGGCCCGTACCGCAACAGCCCGCGCCGCAGGCCGTATCGCAGCCCGTCTCCCGGCTCGTCCCCGAGCGGGTGGCGGAGCCGGTGGCGGTGGCCGTTCCGGTGGCGCTGGATTCCGGTGAGGTGCTGGAGCGGTTGCAGGTGAGTCTGGCGGCGGAGTTGTTTGTGGAGGTCGAGGAGGTGGACCCGGATCGCAGCTTCACGGAGTTGGGGCTGGACTCGGTGGTGGGTGTGGAGTGGGTCCGGGTGGTGAACGAGGACTTCGGTACGTCGATCGGTGCCACGCGGATCTACCAGTACCCGAACCTCCGAGAGTTCACCGGATATGTCGCCGAGCAGGCCGCGGCGGCAGCCGGTACGACACCCGCACCGCACACCGCACCCCCGGCAGCGCACCAGCCCGCATCCCCGGCGACGCAACAGCTCGTGCCGGAGCAGCGCACCGATGAGCCGGTGGCCGTGTCGGTGCCGGCGGCGGCGGATTCCGGTGAGGTGCTGGACCGGTTGCAGGTGAGTCTGGCGGCGGAGTTGTTCGTGGAGCCGGAAGAGGTGGACCCGGACCGCAGCTTCACGGAGCTGGGGCTGGACTCCGTGGTGGGCGTCGAGTGGATCCGGGTGGTGAACGAGGACTTCGGTACCTCGATCGGCGCCACACGGATCTACCAGTACCCCAACCTCCGTGAGTTCGCCGCGTTCGTCACCGCTGAAATGCCCACGCCCGAAGACGACTTGGCCGAGGTGCTGGCCAAGGTCTACGACGGGCAGATCGATGTCCAGCAGGCCGAGGCGCGCCTGGGCACGCCGAAGACGGAGGCCTGAAGTCAATGAACCGCCAGGAGATCCTCGCCGCGCTGAGCGAGAAGCGCATCACCCCGGACGAGGCGGCCCGGCTGCTGCGGGGCGAAGCCCCCGCGGCGCCCCGCCCCGCCGCGGCGCCCCCGGCCGCTCCGGCCACCCCACCCGCCCCGGCCACCCCGCCCGCCACCGTCACCTCGGCCGCGCAGGCGGAGCAGCACAGCGGCGGTACCCCCCAGCCCAGCCCGATCGCCATCGTGGGCATGTCGGGCCGGTACGCCACCGCGCGGGACCTGGAGGAGTACTGGCGGCTGCTCGCCGCGGGCGGCGACGCGGTGCGTGAAGTCCCGCGCTCCCGTTGGGACATGGACCGCTACTACGACCCGGAGATAGGCAAGGAGGGCTCCATCTACTGCCGGTGGATGGGGGGCCTGGACGACGTCGACCGGTTCGACTCGTTCTTCTTCGAGATCTCGCCCTCCGAGGCGGAGATGATGGACCCGCAGCACCGGCTCTTCCTGGAGGAGTCGTACCGGGCCTTCGAGGACGCCGGATACACGCGGAAGACCCTGGACGGCACCAACTGCGGTGTCTACCTCGGTCTGGCCAACGGCGACTACCAGACGCTGTGCGACCGGACACCGCCGCGGCACGAGGACGAACTGCCCAGCGTCACCAGCGTCAGCAACGCCATCGCCGCCGGCCGGCTGGCCTACTACCTCAACCTCAAGGGCCCCGCCCTCACGATCGACACGGCCTGCTCCTCCTCGCTGGTCGGCGTGCATCTCGCGGTGCAGGCACTCCAGCGCGGCGAGGTCGACATGGCGCTCGCCGCCGGTGTCTCCCTCTATCTGAGCGCCCACTCGTACCAGCACATGTGCTCCGCCGGAATGCTCGCCCCGGACGGCCGGTGCAAGTCCTTCGACAACAGCGCCGACGGTTTCGTACCGGGTGAGGGCGCCGGGGCCGTGGTCTTCAAGCGCCTCGCCGACGCCGAACGGGACGGCGACCACATCCACGGCCTGATCGTCGCCAGCGGCATCAACCAGGACGGCCGCACCAACGGCATCACCGCGCCTAACCTCGGCAGCCAGGCCGAGCTGGTGCGCGCGGCCTACGAGCGCAACGGCATCGACCCCGAGACCATCAGCTACGCCGAACTCCACGGCACCGGCACCAAGCTCGGCGACCCCATCGAACTGGAGGCGCTGGCCACCGCGTTCCGCAACTGGACCGACCGGCGCACCTACTGCGCCATCGGCTCGGTGAAGTCCAACATCGGCCATATGTCCGCCGCCGCGGGTGTCGCCGGACTGCACAAGATCCTGCTGTCGATGCGGCACCGCACCCTGGTGCCGACGCTCCATGTCCGGGAGCCCAACGAGCACTTCGACTTCGAGCAGTCGCCGTTCTACCTCAACACCAGCTCCCAGGAGTGGCGGCCCGCGCCGGGTGCGCCCCGACGCGCCTGCCTGAGCTCCTTCGGCTTCAGCGGGACCAACGCCCATGTGGTGGTCGACGCCTACACCCCCACCGCCGCGCCCCGCCCCCAGGGCGGCGACCGGGACCGCACCTTCGTGGTCTCCGCCAAGCGGGAACCCCAACTCCGCGAGTACGCCCAGCGGTTGGCGTCCCACCTCGGCAGCCGCCCGGACCTCGACCTGGACGATGTGGCGTACACCCTGCACACCGGGCGGGAGGCCATGCGGGAGCGGCTGGCCGTCACCGCCCGGGACCGTGCCGGACTCATCGAGGCGCTGACCGCCTTCGCGGAGACCGGTGCGGCCGGGCCCGGGGTGGCCCGGGGCAAGGCCGCGAACCGGCCCGCCGCCGGGGCGGACTGGGTGGACGGCGGGAAGGTGGACTTCTCCGCCGAGTGGAGCGGCCTGCGACCGCGGCGGATACCGCTGCCCACCTACCCCTTCGAGCGGGAGTCCCACTGGTACCCGCGCGAGGTGGAGGGCTCCCGGTGGGCGGAGACGGGCGAGGCCCGCCCGGCCGCACCGCACCCGCTGGTGCACCGCAACATCTCCGACTTCACCCGCCAGCGCTTCCGTTCCGACTTCACCGGTACGGAGTTCTTCCTCGCCGACCACCATGTCGACGGGGTCCCGGTGCTGCCCGGGGCGGCCGTGGTGGAGCTGGCGCGGGCCGCGGGCACCCTGTCGGCGGGCCGGGAGGTCACCGAGGTCGGCGAGGTGGTGTGGTCGCGGCCCGTCACCGAGCGCGCGGTGGAGATCTCCCTGCTGCCCTCGGGTGCGGACGCCGCCACCTTCACCGTCACCACCGTCGACGCCGAGGGCGCCGAGACGACCTGCGCCGCCGGCACGGTGGGCTTCGCACCCCGCACCACGCCTCCGGTGCTCGACCTGGCCGCGCTGCGCGCCAAGTGCCCCACCCGGGTGGACCGTTCGAGCCTCTACCCGCGGACCGAGGGCGCCCCGGACACCGGAGTCGTCTACGGGCCCGCGTTCCGGGCCCTCACCGAACTGTCCCACGGCCCGGACGACGCCCTCGGGATGCTCGAACTCGACCTGACCGAAGGCGAGTTCGTACTGCACCCGGGCCTGCTCGACGGGGCCTGGCAGGCCATCGGGCCGTTCCTCGCCGAGCTGGACGGCACCTTCGTGCCGTTCGCGGTGGACGCGGTGCGCTGCTTCGCGCCGCTGCCGTCCTCGGCGGTGGTCCATGTACGTCCGGCCGGTGCCGCGGGTGCGGGCAGCCGGTCGTTCCACCTCACCGTCGCGGACCGCGAGGGCACCGTCGCCACGGAGATCCGCGGCTTCACCGTCCGCTCCACCCGGCCCACCGGCCGTACGGACGGCGGCTCGGAACAGCCGCAGGACGTCTTCCTCACCCAGCGCTGGCAGGACGCGCCGCCGCGCCCCAGGGCCGGGGCGGCGGCACGGCGGGTGCTTCTGCTGCACACCGCCGACCCCGGTGAGAACCCCCTGCTCACGGCCGCCGATGTGTCGGCCGTGGCCGAGGCCGTGCCCGGGGACGCCCTCACCGTCGACGGCACCCGCTTCACCTACCGCCCGACCGAGACCGAGGACCACGCCCGGCTCCTCGCGGACCTGCGGAAACGGGACCTGCTGCCCGACCGGATCGTGCTGGCCGGCCCGGCACCCGCCGACGGCCCCTACATCGTGCACGCCCTGGCCCGTGCCCTCGCCGCCGCCCGGCCCCGCCACCCGGTGGAGCTGCTGCACGTCCACCCCGTGCCCGAGGGCGGCGAACCGGCCCCGGAGGCACGCGCCTCGGGCGGCTATCTGCGCTGCCTCACCAAGGAGGACCGGCACCTCACCGCCCGTACCGTGGGCGTCGCCCCCGGCTCCGCCGCCGACCGCGTCCGCGCCGAACTCGCCGCGGAACCGGACGAGTTCCACGACATCTGGTGGCAGGGCGGCACCCGCACCGCGCTCCGCGCCGCGGAGGTGGCCGTCGAGGGCGAGAGCGTCGCCTTCCGGGACGGCGGGGTGTATCTGATCACCGGTGGCGCGGGCGGCGTCGGACTGGCCTTCGCCCGGCACCTCAGCCGTACCTACGGCGCCCGTCTGGTCCTCACCGGCCGCACCTCCGAGCAGGACCTCGGGGAGGCCTGGCGGGCCGCGGACCTGCCCGCCGACCGGACGCTGTATCTGCGGGCGGACGTCTCCCGCCGCGAGGACGTCGACGCGCTGCTCGCCGGTGCCAGGGAGCGCTTCGGGCGGATCGACGGCGTACTGCACTCCGCGGGCGCGCTCCGCGACGGGCTGCTCCGCGACAAGCCCGCCGGGGACATCGCCGCGGTACTGGCACCCAAGGTGACCGGCACCCGCCTTCTCGACGAGGCCCTGCAGGACGAACCGCTGGACTTCTTCGTGCTGTTCTCCTCGATGTCCGCCGTCCTCGGCAACCTCGGGCAGAGCGACTACTGCTATGCCAGCGCCTTCCAGGACGCCTTCGCCGCGCAGCGGGAACGCCGCCGCGCGGCGGGCGAGCGCACCGGCCGCACCCTCTCCGTGGGCTGGCCGCTGTGGGCGGACGGCGGGATGCGCGTCGACCAGGACGCCGAACGCCGGCTGCGCGAGCACCTGGGCATCGTCCCGCTGGAGTCCGACCGCGGCTGCCGCGCCCTGGAGCACGCCCTCACCCTGAGCGACACCCATGTGGTGTACGCCCCGGGCGACCCGGCGGCGATCCGCCGCACCTTCGGCCTGGCGGAGGCGGAGCCCGCCCCGGCACCCGAGGCCCCCGCCGCCGCGCCCTCCGTGGTCCCGGTGGACCGGATGCGGTCGCCGATGATCGGCTATCTCGCCCGGATCATCAGCGAGCGCACCAAGCGCGCCGTGGAGAAGATCGACGCCACCGACGAGTTCGAGGTCTACGGCATCGACTCCATCATGATGATGAGCCTGACCCGGCGCATGGAGGAGGACTTCGGGGAGCTCCCCAAGACCCTGTTCTTTGAATACGGCACCATCGAGGAGCTCGCGGACCACTTCCTCGCCGAACGCGCCGAGGACGTACGGCGGGTACTGGGCATGGACGGTGCGGACCGTGCGGAGGAGCAGGCGGCCGAGCCCGCCGCCGCACCCGAGCCGGTCGCCACCGCGCCCGAGCCCGCAGCCGCCTCCCGGTTCCTGCCGGTGAGGGCGGAGAGCGCCCGGCCCGCGGCGCCCCGGGACACCGGCTCCGGGACCCATGACATCGCCGTCATCGGCATCAGCGGACGCTACCCGGACGCCGACGACCTGCCGGAGTTCTGGAGCAACCTGGCCGCCGGCACCGACTCCGTCCGCGAGGTGCCCGCCGAACGCTGGGACCACAGCCAGTACTACGCACCCGACGGCCGCACCCCCGGCAAGGCGTACGCCAAGTGGGGCGGCTTCGTACGGGACGTGGACCGCTTCGACCCGCTGTTCTTCAGCATCTCGCCCGGCGAGGCGGACTTCATGGACCCCCAGGCGAGGCTGTTCCTCCAGACCGCCTGGCACGCCGTCGAGGACGCCGGCTACACCCGCGCCACCCTCGCCGACCACACCGTCGGCGTCTATGTCGGCGTCATGTACGGGATGTACGAACTCTTCCAGGGCGAGATCAAGGGCGAACCCGCCCCCGTGCCCTCGTCGTTCGCGGCGATCGCCAACCGGGTGTCCTATGTGCTGAACCTGCGCGGACCCAGCATGGCCGTGGACACCATGTGCTCCTCCTCGCTGACCTCGCTGCACCTGGGCTGCGAGAGCATCCGCCGCGGCGAGAGCGACATGGCCATCGCGGGCGGCGTCAACCTCACCATCCACCCCAACAAGCTGATCCTGCTCAGCCAGGGCAACTTCGCCTCCACCGACGGCCGTTGCCGCAGCTTCGGGGAGGGCGGCGACGGCTATGTGCCCGGTGAGGGCGTCGGCGCCGTACTGCTCAAGTCGCTGGACCGGGCCATCGCCGACGGCGACCACATCCACGCCGTCATCAAGGGCAGCGCCCTCAACTCCGGTGGAAAGACCACCGGTTTCACCGTGCCCAACCCCAACGCCCAGGCGGAGCTGGTGCGCAGCGGCCTCGCGGACGCCGGGGTGGACGCGCGCACCGTCTCCTACATCGAGGCGCACGGCACCGGTACCTCGCTCGGTGACCCCATCGAAGTCACCGCGCTCACCAACGCGTTCCGCACCGGGACGCCCGACACCGGCTTCTGCGCGATCGGCTCGGTGAAGTCCAACATCGGGCATCTGGAGTCGGCGGCCGGTATCGCGGCGCTGACCAAGGTGGTCCTCCAGCTCAAGCACCGCAAGCTGGTCCCCTCGCTGCACGCCACCACCCTCAACCCGTTCATCGACTTCGAGCGCAGCCCGTTCCGGGTGCAGCGCGAACTCGCGGACTGGGCCGCCTCCCCGGCCCATCCGCGCCGCGCCGGGATCAGCTCCTTCGGCGCGGGCGGCGCCAACGCCCATGTGGTGGTCGAGGAGTTCCTCGACGACCGCGCCCCGCGGAAGTCCACCGGCCCCTGGCTCTTCGTGTACTCGGCCCGGGACGAGGAGCGGCTGCGGGAGACCGCGGTCCGCCAACTGGCCGCCGCCCGCGCCGGGTTCGACGGTGCCGGCCTCGACTCGGTCGCCCACACCCTCCAGACCGGACGGGAGGCGATGGATTGGCGGCTCGCCGTGGTGGCCGACTCCGCCGGTGAACTGGCGGCGCTGCTGGAGGCGTACCTCGCGGGCGACCACAGCTCGCCGAGGCTCGCCACCGGCGGCATCCACGGCGCCAAGCGGCAGTCGATGCTGCTGGACCTGATCGAGGACTCGGACATGCTGGCCCGGCTGCTGCGGGAGCGGCGGTTGGAGAAGGCGGCCGAACTGTGGGTCGAGGGCGTCGCGTTGGACTGGTCGCAGCTCCACACCGGCCCGCCGCCGCGGCGGGTGCCGCTGCCCGGCTACCCCTTCGCCAAGGAGCGCTGCTGGGTCACCACCCCCGCGAAGACCCTGGCGGCCACCGCCGAACGCCTGCATCCGCTGCTGCACCGCAACAGCTCCACCCTGGAAGGGCTGCGCTTCAGCAGCGCCTTCACCGGCCGCGAGTTCTTCCTCACCGACCACCGGGTGGGCGGACAGCCGATGCTGCCCGCCGTCGCCTATCTGGAGATGGCGCTGGCCGCCGTCCGCGGAGCCCTGCCCGAACAGGCCCGGGACACCGCGCTGCGCGTCCAGGACGTGGTGTGGCTGCGGCCGTTCGTCCACCGGGACGGCGCGCCCGACCTGCACATCACGCTCACCCCGGGAGCCGGGCAGGACACCGTCGCCTTCCGCGTCCACAGCGACGGCACCCACTGCCAGGGCGAGGTCCGCCTCGCCCCGGCCGCGGAGCCCGAGCACACCGTGGACCTGGACGCGGTACGAGCCCGCTGCGCCCGCCCCGAGGTCGACGGCACCTGGTGCTACCGGGCGTTCACCCATATGGGCATCGACTACGGGCCCGCGCACCAGGCCGTCGCCACCGTCCACCGCGGCGACGGCGAGGCCCTGGTCGCGCTGCGCCTGCCGGACGGGGTCGACACCGACGGCTACACCCTGCACCCCGCGACACTGGACGCGGCGCTCCAGTCGACGCTGGCGCTGGCCCTCCCGGACAGCCTGCCCGCCGACCCGGCCGAGCTGGGTTCCGCCGGGACCTCCGCCGAACTGCCCTTCGCCGTCGAGGCGGTGGAGGTCGTCCGGCCCACGGCACCGGTGATGTGGGCGCATCTGCGGCGCCCCACCGGCAGCGGCGAGGGCCGGCTGAAGCGGGTCGACATCACCCTGTGCGACGCCGAGGGCCGGACCGCGGTCCTGCTGCGCGGGGTCGCCTTCAAGACCTTCGAGTACGACACCGCGCCCGCCGAGGAGCGCCTGCTGTTCGCCCCGCGCTGGCGGGAGTCGGCCCCCGAGTCCGCCCCCGCGGCCCCGGCGCACTTCGACCGGTGGGCGGTCCTGCTCGGTGACGGCGCGCCGGTGACCGCGGCGGACCTGGGCCGCTCGCTGCCCGAGGCGGGCTGCCGGACGCTCGACTCGGACGTCCCCGCCGACGCCCCGCGCAGCGGTGAGCGCTATCTCGACCAGACCGTGGAACTGCTGCGGCAGGTGCGGGAACTCGTCGAGGAGCACCGTGGTGGGCGTCTCCTGGTGCAGTTGGTGGCCGCCGACGGCCACAGTGTGGCGCTGTCCGGGCTGCTCCAGACGCTGCGGGTGGAGCACCCGTCGGTCAGTGTGCAGGTGCTGGCCTGCCAGGACGCGCCGCCCGCGGTGGTCCTGGCGGAGCGGCTGCGCGCCGAACGCCGCTGGCCCACCGCACAGGTCGTCCGCTACACCGCGGACGGCCGCCGTGAGGAGCGCCACTGGGAGGAACTGCCCACCCCCGCAAGGGAGTCGGGCGCACCGCTGTGGCGGGCCGGTGGGGTCTATGTGATCACCGGCGGCGCGGGCGGCCTCGGTCTGCTGATGGCGGACGAGATCGCCCGGAGTGTCCCGGACGTAACGCTGGTCCTCACCGGCCGGTCCGCGCCCGGTGACCGTACCGAGGAGGCGCTGGCGGGGCTGCGGGCCCATGGGGCCGTCGCCGAGTACGCGCAGACCGATGTCACGGACGCGGAAGCGGTGCGTGCGCTGATCGCGCGGGTCGGCGCCGAGCACGGCGGGCCGCACGGGGTGCTGCACTGCGCGGGTATCACCCGGGACAAGCTGCTCACCGCGAAGGCACCGGACGACGCGCGGGCGGTGCTCGCGCCCAAGACGGCCGGTGTGGTCGCGCTGGACGAGGCCACGGCGGGGCTGCCGCTGGAGTTCTTCCTGCTGTTCTCCTCCGCGGCCGGCGCCCTCGGCAACATCGGCCAGGCCGACTACGCGGCGGGCAACGCCTTCCTGGACCGGTTCGCCGCGTACCGCGAGGAGTTGGCGGCCCGCGGTGAACGCCGGGGCCGGACCCTCTCGGTGAACTGGCAGTTGTGGCGGGACGGCGGGATGGGGGTGGCCGCCGAGCAGGCGCGGGCCGCCGCCGACAGCGCGGGTCTCGCGGTCCTGGACCGGGCGACCGGCCTCGGGGTGCTCGCCGACTGCGTGGCGAGCGGCGAACCGCAGGTGCTGCCGCTGGTCGGCGACGCCGCCAAGCTGCGCGGCTACCTCCTGGCGCAGACCGCCAACACACCCGAGTCCGCGCCGGACGGCACCCGGGACGGCGAGGACCGTCCCGAAGTGGCCGCCGGGCAGGCCGAGTTGCTTGCCGAGGCCATCAAGGAGGTGGTCGCCGACGAGATCAAGCTCGACCCGTCGCGGATCGACGCCTATCTCGCGCTGGAGAACTACGGCATCGACTCGGTGCTGATCATCAATCTGACGCAGCGCCTGGAGGAGGACTTCGGGCCGCTCGCCAAGACCATCTTCTTCGAGAACCAGACGGTGATGGAACTGGCGGAGGCGCTCAGCCGCAGCCACCCGAAGGAGACCGCCGCGCTGCTGGCCCGGCGCTCCGGCGCGGTGGCCCGACCGGAGCCGACCGCCGCCGGAACCCAGAGCGACACCGCCCCCCGGCCGGCCACGGCCTGGTCCCCGCTGTGGGGAAACACCGCGGACCGCGCCGCCCCCGCCCTCCCCGGAGGTGAGGCGGCCACCGGCACCGACATCGCCATCGTGGGCGTCGCCGGGCGCTACCCGCAGGCCGAGAATCTGGCGGCCTTCTGGACGAACCTGCGCGAGGGCCGGGACAGCATCACCGAGATCCCCACCGACCGCTGGGACCACGCCCCGTTCCACCGCCCCGAGCCGGGCCGGCAGGACGCCACCTACGCCAGGTGGGGCGGGTTCATCGACGACGCGGCCTGCTTCGACTCGCTGTTCTTCAACATCTCGCCCGGCGAGGCGGAGATCATCGACCCCCAGGAGCGCGTCTTCCTGGAATGCGTCCACCACACCCTGGAGGACGCCGGATACAGCCGCCGCGCCCTCACCGGCCGCCCCATCGGCGTGTATGTCGGCGTGATGTACGAGGAGTACCAGCTCTACGCCGCGCAGCAGCAGGTGAAGGGCGAGATGGCGACGCTGAACGGCAGCGCCGCCTCCATCGCCAACCGCGTCTCGTACTTCTACGGGCTGCACGGGCCGAGCATGGCGGTCGACACCATGTGCTCGTCCTCGCTGGTGGCGATCCATCTGGCCGCGCAGAGCCTGCTGTCGGGCGAGTGCGAGGCGGCGATCGCGGGCGGGGTGAACCTGTCCCTGCACCCCAACAAGTTCCTGATGCTGGGCAAGAACCGCTTCGCCGCCACCGACGGCCGCTGCCGCACCTTCGGCGAGGGCGGCGACGGCTATGTGCCCGGTGAGGGCGTCGGCGCCGTACTGCTCAAGCCGCTGGCCCGCGCCGAGGCGGACGGCGACCACATCTACGGGGTGATCAAGGGCACCGCGGTCAGCCACGACGGCAAGACCAACGGCTACACCGTGCCCAACCCGCACGCCCAGACCGCGGTGATCGAACGCGCCCTGGAGCGGGCCGCCGTGGACTCCCGCGACGTCTCCTACGTGGAGGCCCACGGCACCGGCACCCGCCTCGGCGACCCGCTCGAAGTCTCCGCGCTGACCCGGGCGTTCGGCGGCCCGGACGGCAACGGGGCGCACTGCCACCTCGGTTCGGCCAAGTCGAACATCGGGCACTGTGAGAGCGCCGCCGGTATCGCCGGGGTCAGCAAGGTGCTGCTGCAACTCCAGAACCGGGAGATAGCGCCCTCGCTGCACTCCGCCGTCCTCAACCCGGAGATCGACTTCGCGGCGACCCCGTTCACCGTCCCCCAGGAGGTCACCCCCTGGGAGGTCGGCCCGAGGCGCTCCCGGATCGCGGGGATCTCCAGCTTCGGGGCGGGCGGCACCAACGCCCATGTGGTGATCGGCGAGTACCGGGCGCCCGAGCGGCCCGCCGCCGGTGACGCCCCCGGCGAGCCGCTGCTGATCCCGCTGTCGGCCCGCCGCGAGGACCAACTGCGCACCATCGCCGACGAGTTGCTCACCTGGCTGCGGGCGCGCCGGCTGACCGCCGCCGAACTCGCCGATGTCGCCCACACCCTCCAGGTGGGGCGCGACGCACACGAGGAGCGGCTCGGCCTGCTGGTCCGCACCCAGGACGAACTGGAGGCCGCCCTCGGCGACTTCCTCGACGGCCGCCCCACCGGCCACCTCGGCCGCGGCGTCAAGCCCAATCCGGCCGTACACGCGGACGCCCTGTACGAGGACCACCGGGCGGGCCGGTTCGACGCGGTGCTCGACGCCTGGGCCGGCGGGCAGGACCTGGACTGGGACCGCCTCACCGAGCCCGGCACCCGCAACCGCCTCTCCCTGCCCGGCTACCCGTTCGCCCGGCAGCGGCACTGGCATCCGCCGCACGACACGGCCACCCCGCTCGCGGCGGCCCGGCCGGTGGCGCAGACCGCGCCGCGCCTGCACCCGCTGCTGCACCAGAACCGCTCCTCCCTCTTCGAGCAGCGCTTCACCGCGGCCTTCACCGGCGAGGAGGCCTTCCTCGACGGGCACCGGGTGGAGGGCCACCGGGTGCTGCCCGGCTCGGTGTCGCTGGAGATGGCCCGGCTCGCGGGCGCGCTCAGCCTGGAGCAGGAGGTCCGCTCCCTCCGGAACGTGCTGTGGCGGCACCCGGTGGTGGTGGCCGGGGAACCGGTGGAGACCACTGTGCGGGTGCACCCCGAGGAGGACTCCGTACTGGTCCGCATCGGCCTGGACCAGGGCCCGCCGGAGGCCGCGATCTGCATGGAGGCCCGGGTCTCCGTCGACCTGGAATCGGCCCAACTGCCCGGCTCCGGCGGCCGGATGGTGGATCTGGCCGAGGTCGTCGCGGGCTGCGAGGGCAAGCTGCCCGGCTCCGCGGTGTACGCCGCCATGGCCGCGGCCGGGCTGGACAACGGGCCCGCGTTCCAGGTGATCGAGGAAGTGCTGTTCCGGGACGGGGAAGCGGTGGCGCAACTGGCGCTGCCCCCGGCCGCGGAGCGGCACGAGGCCGATGTACTGCCCCCGGCCCTGGTCAACGGCGCCTTCCAGGCGGTCAGTGTGCTGATGTCGGGTCACGGCGACGGTCTGCTCCTGCCGTTCTCCATCGGGTCCGTCGACATCCACGGCCCGCTGCCCGACGAGTGCGTCGCGTATCTGCGGCACCGCGGTGCGGACGGCGGCGGTACCGTCGACCGCTTCGACATCACCCTGACCGACCTGGCCGGCACGGCTCTCGTCATCGTGCGGGACTACGCCCTGAAGTCGCTCCCCAACGGGGCTCAAGACAGGTGAATGAGGAAATGACCGAGCACGTCAGGTACTGGACCCCCGAGTGGCAGCCGTCCCCCGAGCAGGGCGGCACCCGGAGCGGCGGCGCGCGCCCCGCCCGCCGTGTCCTGCTGCTCACCACGGCCGCCGGCGCCGAGCAGGCCGTCCGCCGCGAGCTGGCCGCGCGGCACCCCGGCGCCACCCTCCACGCGGTGCGCACCGCGGAGGACTTCACCGCGGCACTGCGCGACGGGCCGCCTCCGGAGCGCGTCCTGATCTGGCGCAGCCCCGGCGCACCCGGTGACGTCGGCGGCGCGGAGGCCGCGGCCCGCGAGTACTTCCTGCTCCAGGACGCCACCCAGGCCCTGCTCCGGCAGCGGGCGGCGCAGGACGTACGGCTGGTGCACGCCGTCGTCGAGGACGAGGCGCACCGCGGTCTGGCGCTGCCCGAGTACGCGGCCGTCGCCGCCTTCGCGCGGGTCGTCGCCCAGGAGCGGCCCAGCTTCCACTACCGCAGTGTGGCGCTGACCCCGCGGCCCGCGGGCGAGGCCGCCGCGGCCCTGCTGGCGGAGTCCGAGCTGGACGACGCGGCGACCGAGGTCCGCCACGACGGCGCCACCCGGTCCGTACGGCGGCTGCGGGCACTGCCCCAGGCCGGCCGCGGCGGGGCGGGCGCGGTCTCGCTCCGGGACGGCGGCACCTATCTGATCACCGGTGGACTGGGCGGCCTGGGGCGGGTGTTCGCCCGGGAGGCGGCCCGGCGCGCCCGGGTCGGCCTGGTGCTGACGGGCCGCCGCCCGCTGGACGACCAGGGCCGCGCCTTCCTCACCGAACTGCGGGACACCGGCGCCCAGGTCCGTTACATACCGGCCGATATCGCCACCGTCGACGGGGTGGAGGCGCTGCTGCGGGAGATCCGCTCCGAGCCGGGACCGCTCACCGGAGTCATCCACTCCGCGGGCGTGATCCGGGACTCCTTCCTGCTGCGGAAGACCCGCGAGGAGGCCACCGCCGTACTCGCCGCCAAGCTGTACGGGACCCGGCTGCTGGACGAGGCGCTGAGCGGGGAACCCCTGGAGTTCTTCGCGCTGTTCTCCTCGCTGGCCGGGGTGATCGGCAATCTCGGCCAGGCCGACTACTCCTTCGGCAACGCCTACCAGGACCACTACGCGGGGTGGCGCGAGTCGCTGCGGGCCCGCGGGCTGCGGTCCGGGCGCAGTGTGTCGGTCGGCTGGCCGCTGTGGGCGGAGACCGGCGACGGGGGCGCCATGCACGCCGCGGACGGTGCCGAGGAGCGGGCCAGGGAGCAGATGGGCCTGCACCCGCTCGCGGTGTCCGAGGGCGTGCGCGCCTTCCATGACGCGCTGGCGCAGGACGCGGCGCAGGTGGTGGTGGTCAAGGGCGAGGACCGCACCTGGGACCTGCTGGCCCCGGAGACCGCGCCCGCACCGGCCACCTCCGCCGCTGCCGGGACCGTTCCGGAGGAGGGCGCCGCCGACCCCGTGCTGCTGGCCAGGACCCGTGACCATCTGGTGCGGCAGGTGAGCCGCTTCACCAAGCTCCCCGTCTCCGACATCCGCACCCATGACTCCTTCGGCCGCTACGGCGTCGAGTCGATCATGATCATCGGGATGACGGAGGAGCTGGAACGCGACCTCGGCCCGCTGCCGAAGACCCTGTTCTTTGAATACGACAGTGTGGACGAGCTGGCCGAGTATCTGGCGCGTACCGTGGCCTCTCCGCTGCGCGCCCTCTTCGGCCTCGGCGACGCCCCGGCGGCCACCGCGCCCGCCGCCCCGCCGGCACCCGCGGCACCCGCCCCCGCCCGTACCCCGGCCGCAGCCTCCGGTAAGTGGGCGCTGCTGCGGAACCGCGGCCGGGCCGCGCAGGAACCGGCCGCCGAAGCCGCCCCGCGCCGCCACCCGGAGCCCGCCCCCCGGGCCGAGCGCCGCGAGCAGCACGTCCGGGATGATCAGGACAACCAGGACATCGCCATCATCGGCCTCGCGGGCCGCTACCCGCAGGCGGACGACCTGGACGCCTTCTGGGACAACCTGCGGCACGGCCGGGACGCCGTCACCGAGATCCCCGCCCGCCGCTGGGACCACCGCCCCTACTGGGACCCGGAGAAGGGCAAACCCGGTACCTCGTACAGCCGTTGGGGCGGCTTCATGGAGGGGGTGGAGCTGTTCGACCCGCTGTTCTTCTCCATCCCGCCGGTGGAGGCCGAGTATCTGGACCCGCAGGAGCGGCTCTTCCTGGAGACGTCCTGGCAGGCCGTGGAGGACGCCGGGTACGCGCCGGGCGCGCTCGCCGGGCGCAAGGTCGGCGTCTTCGCCGGAGTGATGTTCGGCCTGTACCAACTGCTGGCCACCGACAAGCACGGCGGAGTGCTGCACGGCCACTCCTCCTACGCCTCCGTCGCCAACCGGGTCTCGTACTTCTTCGACTTCCGCGGGCCCAGCGTCACCGTCGACACCATGTGCTCCTCCTCGCTGGTGGCGGTGCACCAGGCGTGCGCCACCATCCGCAGCGGCGAGTGCGAGGTGGCGCTCGCGGGCGGCGTCAATGTGATGACCCACCCGTCGAAGTACGTCCAGCTCTCCCAGGGCGGCTTCCTCTCCACCGACGGCCGCTGCCGCGCCTTCGGTGAGGGCGGCGACGGCTATGTGCCCGGTGAGGGCGTCGGCGCCGTGGTGCTGAAGTCCCTGCGCCAGGCCCGCGCCGACGGCGACCACGTGTATGCGGTGATCAAGGGCTCGGCGGTCAACTCCGGTGGCCGTACGAGTGGTTACTCGGTGCCCAACCCGCAGGCGCAGGCCGCGGTGATCGGCGAGGCACTGGCCGCGGCGGCCGTCTCCCCGCGTGACATCTCCTATGTGGAGGCGCACGGCACCGGCACCGCGCTCGGCGACCCCATCGAGATCACCGGCCTCACCAAGGCCTACCGGCTCACCACCCAGGACCGGCAGTTCTGCGGGATCGGCTCGGTGAAGTCCAACATCGGGCACCTGGAGTCGGCGGCCGGTATGGCCGCCCTGACGAAGGTCATCCTTCAACTGCGGCACCGGGAACTGGTGCCGTCCCTGCACACCACCACACTCAACTCGCTGATCGACTTCGACAGCACCCCGTTCTCGGTGCAGCGGCGGCTGGGCGAGTGGAAGAGCCCGGCCGGAGTGCCCCGGCGGGCGGGTGTCAGCGCCTTCGGCGCGGGCGGCACCAACGCCCACCTCATCCTGGAGGAGGCACCCCCCGAGCTGTCCGGCACCGCGGGCGGGGACCGGCCGCAGCGCGAGGAACTGCTGCTGTTCTCCGCACGCGACCCACAGGACCTGGCGAACGTCGTCCGCCGCGCCCTCGCCCACCTCGACCGGCACACCGCCCCGCACCCCACCGCACCGGCGGACGGCGCACCCGCCCTCGCCACCGCGGAGACGGTGCGCGACCGGGTGCGTGCCGTGGTCGCGGACGCCCTCAGCATCCGCCCGGGCGACCTCGACGACCAGGAGACCTACACCGACCTGGGCCTCGACGCCTACGCCACCGCCGCCTGCCACGAACGCCTCCAGGAGGAACTGGGCACCGCCCTCCCCGCGGAACTGCTCCACGAGGAGCCGTCCGTCGCCAGTACCGTCACCCGGCTCACCGACCTGCTGACCGGCGGCGGGCACAGCACCGGACCCACCCCCGCCGAGACCGCCGAGCTGCCCCGACTGGCCCTGGCGGACCTGGCGTTCACCCTCCAGACCGGACGGGACGCGATGGCGGAACGGCTCGCGGTCCGCGCCCGCACCGTGGCCGGACTCCGCGACGCGCTCCGCGCCCACCTCGGCGGCGAGCGGGACATCCCCGGTGTCTGGTCCGGCTCGGCCGACGAGCAGGACCGGCGGCTGCACTCCATGCTGCGGCACGACGTCACCCAGAAGTACACCCGGCAACTCCTCGCCGAGGGACGGCTGGACGAGGTCGCCGACATGTGGGTGGTGGGCGCCGAGGTGGACTGGGCGGCGGCCTGGGCGGACCGCGGCGCGCGGCGGCTGTCACTGCCCACCTACCCCTTCGCCCGCGAACCCCACTGGATCCTGCCCGTGGAGCCGGACGGCCCGCTGATCCCGCCGCCCGACGCACCGCCGCCCACCGCGCCCGCGGCGGCACCCCCGGCTCCGGTCGCGGCACCCGCGCCCACCCCGTCGGCCACCGAACCCGCCGACCAGGGACGGGACTTGTACACCGAGGTCCTGGACGACCTCAAGGCCCGCTTCTCCACGTCGCTGAACATCCCGGTCGCCCGGCTGAAGCCCCGTACCTCCTTCGAGGACTACGGCATCGACTCGATCCGCATCACCCAGCTCAACAAGGTCCTGGAGGAGGGCTACGGGGCGCTGCCCACCTCGCTGCTGTTCACCTACAAGGACCTGGAGTCCCTGGCCCGGCACCTCACCACGGTCCGCCGGGAGCGGCTCCCGCGGGAACCGCGGCCGGCGAGCCCCCGGCCCGAGGCCGTGCCCGCGCCCGCCACCGTCGGCGACATCGCGATCATCGGCCTCAGCGGGCGCTACCCGCAGGCGCCGACCCTGGAGCAGTTCGCGGACAACCTCGCGGCCGGCCGGGACAGCATCACGGAGATCCCCGCCGAACGCTGGGACCACCGCGACTACCCCGAAGTCGACTGCCGCTGGGGCGGGTTCATCGACGACGCGCTCGGCTTCGACCCGTCGTTCTTCAACCTCTCGCCCAACGCCGCCGCCTATATGGACCCGCAGGAGCGGCAGTTCGTTCAGGCGGTGTGGCACTGCCTGGAGGACGCCGGCTACACCCCCGAAGCCTTCGCCGACCCCGAGGCGGGCGACCGGCGCGGCAATGTCGCCGTCTACGCGGGCGTCACCTTCAACGAGTACGGCCTCTACGGGGCGGCCGATCTGGCGGCGGGCAAGACCGTGCCGCTGGACGCGCAGCTGTACTCGGTGGCCAACCGCATCTCGTATCTGCTCAATCTGCGCGGCCCCAGCCTCGTCGTGGACACCGCCTGCTCGTCCTCGCTGTACGCCATCCATCTGGCGTGCGAGTCGCTGCGGCACGGGGAGAGCGAGGTCGCCATCGCGGGCGGCGTCAACCTCTCCCTGCACCCCAGCAAGTACCTCACCCTGGGCATGTTCAACTTCCTTTCCCCAGAGGGCCATTGCAAGAGCTTCGGGGACGGCGGCAACGGCTATGTCCCCGGTGAGGGCGTCGGCGCGGTGCTGCTGAAGCCGCTCGACCGGGCGCTGGCCGACGGGGACCACATCCACGCCGTCATCAAGGGCTCCGCCGTCAACCACGGCGGCAAGACCAACGGCTACACGGTGCCCAACCCGGTGGCGCAGGCCGAAGTGGTGCGCACCGCCCTGGAGCGGGCCGGGGTGGAACCCGGCGGCGTCAGCTATCTGGAGGCCCACGGCACCGGCACCTCCCTCGGCGACACCATCGAGATCGAGGCGCTGTCCACCGCGTTCGACGGCTACCCCGCCGACGGGCGGCACTGCGCCATCGGCTCGGTGAAGTCCAACGTCGGCCATCTGGAGGCCGCCGCCGGAATCTCCCAACTCACCAAGGTCGTCCTCCAGATGCGGCGCGGCCGGCTCTTCCCCAGCCGCCTCAACTCCGAACGCCTCAACCAGGAGATCGACTTCGGCCGCACCCCGTTCCGGGTGCAGCTCGCCGAGGAGCCCTGGGAGCCGCCGGCCGGCGAGCCGCGGCGGGCCGGCATCAGCTCCTTCGGCGTCGGCGGTGTCAACGTCCACCTGGTGCTGGAGGAGCACACCGCGGCCCCGCGCCCCGAGGCCGCCCGCGAGGACACCGGCTCCTGGCTGGTCCCGCTCTCCGCCCGCACCCCGCAGATCCTCACCCGCTACGCCGAGCGGCTGCTGGCGTTCCTCCAGACCGCGGGCCCCGGCCGGCTCCCCGAGCTGGCGGACCTGGCGTTCACCCTCCAGACCGGGCGGCGGGAGCTGTCCAGCCGGGTCGCGTTCACCGTGACCGACCACGCCGATCTCGCCGAGCAGTTGAAGGGTTTCGCCGCCGACGGCCGGGTGCCCGTGGCGACCGGTGAACTCGCCGACACCGCCCGCCGCTGGGTCGCCGGCGAGGACGTCGACCTCGCGGCCCGCTGGACGGGCCGGCCGGTGCGCCGCACCCCGCTGCCCGGCTACCCCTTCGAGACCGACACCCACTGGATGTACACCGAGCCCGTCCGGGGCGGCGCCGCCGGCGAGCTCCCGGCGGCTGCCGGGACCGAGGCCCCCGCCGCCGAGGGGCCGGACGACGACGGGGTGGACCACGCGTTCCTGCGCCGGCTCGCCGCGGCGTTCCCCGGCGAACGCGCCGAGCTGATGAACGGCTACCTCCAGCAGCGCATCGCCGAACTGCTGGGCTTCACCGGCGGCAAACTGCCGGAGACCGACCGGGGCTACTTCGAACTCGGTATGGACTCCATCACCTCCACCCAGACCCACAACCTGCTGGAGCAGCTCTTCGACCAGGAGCTGGACCTCCAGCTCTTCTTCAACTACCCGACGATCGAGGAGACTTCCGAGTACCTGCTCGGACTGCTCGACCTGGACCCCCGCCGCGACTCCACCACCCCCGCCACCCGCACGGTGCCCGCGCCCGACGACACCGACGCCCCGGTCTGGCTGTTCACCCGCGACTGGACCGAGACCGGACCGGCCGCCGACCCCGAGGCGCACACCGGTGGCACGGTGCTGCTCCTGGACACCGGTGACGAACTGCGTACTGCCCTCGCCGGCCTGCCCGCGGCGCGGCGCCCGGAGCGGGTCGTCCTGGTCCGCCCCGGCACCGACGGCTTCCGCGTACTCGGCGACGACACCTACGAGGTCGACCCGCTGGCCCGCGCCGACCACGAGCGGCTGCTCGCCCGGCTCGCCGACGAGGGCCGCACCGTGGACCGGGTGATCCACGCCTGGTCCGCGGACCGCTCCGAGTCCGACCCCGAGCGCATCCAGACCGGACTCGACCACGGCGTCTACGCCCTCACCGCGTTCAGCCAGGCCCTGCTCACCGCCCTCCCCGGGCAGCGGGTGACCCTGCTGTACACCTTCGCCGCGGCCGACCCGGGCGCCGCGCCGGAGAACCGGGCGGTGGCCGGACTGATGCGGGCCGTGCGGATGGAGAACCCGTCCCTGGTCTACAAGACGTTCGAGCTGACCGGCCCGGACCCGGACGAGGCCGCCGCCGCGCTGATGGCCGAGTTCGACCGGCCCGACGAGGACGTGGAGCTGCGGCACGACGGCACCCGGCGCTGGACGCGCAGCTTCCGCCCGGTGCCCGCCGCCCAGGTGGAGGCCGCCCGCGCCCCGTTCGGCAAGGGCGGCGTCTATCTGATCACCGGCGGCCCCGGCGGACTCGCGGGCCTCTTCGGCCGCTATCTGTGCCAGGACCACCAGGCCACCGTGGTCCTGGTGGGACGCAGGCCCGCCGACCCGGAACGGCTCGCGGAACTGGAGTCCTGGAGCCGGGACGGCGCCCGCGCCGCCTACCTCCAGGCCGACATCGGGGACCGGCGGCAGGTCGAGGACCTGGTCGGCGAGATCCGCTCCCGCTTCGGCCCGGTCACCGGCGTGATCCACTCCGCCGGTGCGCTCCGCGACGGCCCGATCAAGGACAAGCGTCCCGAGGAGATGGCGGAGGTCCTGAAGGCCAAGGTGTTCGGCACCCGCAACCTGGACGAGGCGCTGCGCGGCGAACCGCTGGAGCACTTCGTGATGTTCTCCTCGCTCGCCGCCGTCCTCGGCAACTTCGGGCAGAGCGACTACTGCTACGCCAACAGCTATCTGGACTCCTTCGCCGAGTACCGCGAGGAGCTGCGCGAGCGGGGCGAGCGCAGCGGCCGGACGCTGTCGGTGAACTGGTCGTTCTGGCGCAGCGGCGGCATGGAGACCAGCGACGCCATCCTCACCTGGATGCGCAAGCGGCTCGGCACCGTCGTCATCGAGGGCCCCGAGGGCTGGGAGGCGCTGCGCACCACGGCCGCCCTGAGCCACCCGCAGGTCGTCACCGTCAAGGGCGACATCGCCAAGATCGGCAGCCTGATGGGCGTGTCCGAGGAGGACATCGCCGCGACCGTGCCGGTCCCCGAGCGCACCGCCGAGGCCCGGGCCGAGGCCGCGACCACGGCACCCGGGACGGCCGAAGTGACCGCCCCCGCCGGCCTGTTCGACGCCGACGCCACCCCCGGCGACCTGCCGCCGTCCAGCCTCGACGGCATGGACGAGGACGCTCTCGTCGCCCTGCTGCGCAATGAAATCGAGCTGAGTGAGAACGAGGGCTGTTGAGTCATGAGTGAGCACGTCAAAAGCAGCACCACCGAGGTGCTGAAGCGGTCCGTGGTGACGATCCAGAACCTGCGCCACCAACTGGAGACGACCCGCCGCGCCGCGCGGGAGCCGATCGCGGTCGTCGGGATGGCCTGCCGCTTCCCCGGCGGCTGCGACACCCCGGAGCAGTTCTGGGAGTTCGTCCGGGACGGCGGCGTCGGCGTCCGGGACGTCCCCGACGACCGCTGGCCGGTGCAGGACCACTACGACCCGGTGCCCGGCACCCCCGGCAAGATGTACATCCGGCGCAGCAACTTCCTCGCCCGCGATGTGGCGTCCTTCGACGCCCGGTTCTTCAAGATCCCGCCGGTGGAGGCCAACTCCATGGACCCCCAGCAGCGCCAGTTGCTGGAGATCACCTGGGAGGCGCTGGAGAACGCCGGGCAGAACCCGGAGAAGCTGCGCGGCAGCGCCACCGGCGTCTTCGTCGGCATATCCAGCAACTCCGAGTACGCCCAGCTCGTCACCGACTCCGCCGAGGCCAACGAGTACATCGGCACCGGCACCACCTCCAGCATCGCCTCCGGCCGGGTGTCGTACGCCTTCGGCTGGAACGGGCCCGCGCTCTCCGTCGACACCGCCTGCTCCTCCTCGCTGGTGGGGCCGCAGCTCGCGGTGGACGCGCTGCGCCGCGGCGAGTGCGACATGGCGCTCGCCGGCGGCGTCAACATGATGCTGTCGCCTGGTGTGATGGCCTCGCTGTGCGCCATGAACGCCCTTGCCCCCGACGGCCGTTCCAAGCCCTTCGACGCCTCGGCCGACGGCTACGGCCGCGGCGAGGGCGCCGGGATGGTGGTCCTCAAGCGGCTCTCCGACGCGCAGCGCGACGGCGACACCGTGTACGCGGTGATCCGCGGCGGCGCCGTCAACAACGACGGCGAGAGCAGCGGCCTCACCAAGCCCAACGGCCGCGCCCAGCAGGCCGTACTGGCCAGCGCCCTGGAGAACGCCCGGGTCGAGGCCAGTGCCGTCGACTACCTGGAGACCCACGGCACCGGCACCCTCCTCGGCGACCCCATCGAGATCGACGCCGTACGGCGGGTCTACGGCGACCCCGCGCGGAAGCTGACGCTGGGCGCGGTGAAGGCCAACATCGGCCATCTGGAAGCCGGAGCGGGCATCGCCAGCCTGATCAAGACAGTGCTCTGCCTGCACCATGAGCAGATCCCGCCGATCGCCGGACTGGACGACCTCAACCCGCGGATCGAGCCGCTCAGCGACTCCTTCGACTTCCCCACCGCCCCCAAGCCCTGGCCGTCCTCCGCAGACCGCACCCGGTACGCCGCCGTCAGCTCCTTCGGCTTCAGCGGCACCAACGCCCACCTGATCATCGAGGAGGCCCCGCGGCCGGCCGCCCCCACGGCGAAGACACCGCCGTCCACGGCCGCGCTGCTCACCGTCAGCGCCGCCGACGAAGAGCGCCTGGTGCAGCAGATCCGCGACCTCGACGCCTATCTCGCCGCCCGCCCCGAGGTCCCCTTCGACGACGTCTGCTACACCGCCAACGCCTGCCGCACCGCCTTCACCCACCGGGCGGTCTTCCTCGGCAATGGCCCCGACGCCGTCCGGGACGCGTTCCGCGAGGTGCTGGCCGCGTACGACGAGGACAAGACGCTCTACTCCGACACCACGGTGATCCTCGGCAGCAGCCACGGCCGGGACCGCTGGAACGCCAAGCGGACCCTGTTCACCACCCACGCCGGGGGCCGCGCCTTCGCCGCGCTGACCGACGAGAAGATCCAGCCCAAGCTGGCGTTCCTGTTCGCCGGGCTCTCCGGCGACACCGGCCGCACCTTTGCCGCGGCCCGCGCCCTGGCCGCCCGCTTCCCGGTGTTCCACGACGCCCTCACCGAGTGCCTGAGCCTCTTCGAGGCCGAACTCGGGCCGCAGACCGCGGCGTTCACCGCCGAGGACGCCACCCCGGCCGATCCGGAGGCGGCCCGCGCCTGGCTCTTCGCCACCGAGTACGCGCTGAGCCGGCTGCTCGCCTCCTACGGGGTGCAGCCCGAGATCACCTTCGGCGAGCGGACCGGTTCCCTCGTCGCGGCCGTGGTCTCCGGAGTCCTCAGCCTGGAGGCCGCCGTCCGCCACCACACCGCGCTGGACGACGCCCGCGAGGCCGCCGGCACGGTGCGCCACGCACGGGTGGAGCTGGGCGCGGAGAAGTTCGAGGGCGTCCTGCGTGACTGGCAGGGCCATGTCCATCTGTCCGCCGTGTACGGGCCGTCCGAGCGGGTCGTCTCGGGTGAGCCGGACGCCCTCCAGATGGTGTGCGAGGCGCTGACCGCCGCCGGTGCCACCGTCACCCAGGAGCCCGACGGCGACTGGCCCTCCGAGGCCCACCGGGCCGGCGCCGACACCTGGCGCCGCGCCGTCCGGGACGAGGAGTACCGCCAGCCCGCCAGCCGCTACCAGTCCGCGCACACCCTGCGCACCAGCCACAACCCGGACGAACTGCGCGCCGAACTCCTCGACAACTCCCTCACCGCGCCCATCCGTTACCAGGAGGGCCTGGAGGAGCTGTACGAGCAGGGCTACCGCTTCTTCGTGGAGCTGGGCGCCGGACCGGCCGGCGGGGTGCTGGAGCGCGAGGACGTCGTGGTACTGCGCCCGGCGGACGACGCCGAGCCGCTGGAGGGCCTGCTGCGGGTACTCGCCCAGCTCTCCTGCCTGGGCTCCGCCCTCTCCTGGCAGGACCACTACGCCGGCCAGAGCCGCCGCAAGGTGATGCTGCCGAACCACCCCTTCGAACCCACCCGCCACTGGCTGGCCCGCGCCGACGCCGACCGGCCCGCCGGGGGCCTCGCCGCGCGCCTCGCCGGGGGCCTCAGCCGCGACGGCCTGCTCGCCCTCCCGCTCGACCTGCCGATCCCGTCCAAGCACTTCCTGTACACCTTCGCGCACCGCAACTTCCCCGAACTCGCGGACAACTCCGGTGTGGTGCACGTCGGTTACTACCTGGAGATGCTGCGCGCGGCGATGGTCCGCCAGCACGGCGAACAGCCCTCCCACGTACGGCAGATGAGGTTCGACGCGCCACTCATCCTGGCCGCGGAGGAGGTCCGGGAGGTCCTGCTGGTCCTGGAGCCGCAGGGCGACGGCGTCTACGACTTCGCCTTCCACAGCCGCGAGTCGGAGGCCGCCCGCTGGACCCTGCATGTGCACGGCGGCGTCGCCGCGGACCTCCCCGCCGGCAGCGCCGACCGCCCGCTCGATGTGCCCGCCCTCCGCGGCGGCGCCCGGCGGCATGTGGAGCGCGAGGAGTTCTACCGTCCGCTGGAGGGCGACCGGGGCTTCTACTTCGGCCCCGCGGTGCGCTTCGTGGGCGAGGCCTGGTGGACCGGCGACACCGAGGTCCTGGTGGGCTTCACCGACCCCGCGGACGGCTCCCCGGTCGACGGCTACGCGCTGGGCTTCCACCCCGGGGTCCTCGACAGTTGCGCGCAGAGCTGCAACTACGTGGTGCTGGAGCGTTCCGCGGCCGGACAGAAGTACATGGTCGCCGCCATGGACGACGTGGTGCTGCGCCCCCGCGGCCGGGACGGCGCGCTGTTCGCCTCGGTGGCGATGCCCGAGTTCGACCGGGAGCGCGGTGAGATCACCGGCGGCATCCGGCTGGTCGACAGCGCCGGGGACCCGCTGGTGTCGGTCGGGAGCATCCGGCTCAAGGAGTTCGACGAGGCGCGGATCGGCGCGTTCAAGGCCATGATGGACGCCGCCGCCCTCGAAGCGGACAGCGAGGACCGGGACTTCTTCCAGCGGTACAACCAGGCCGGTGTCGAGCGCAAACGGGAGATGGTGATCGAGTACCTCAGCCGGCTGCTCGCCCACATCCTGGAGATGGAGCCGGAGGAGGTGAAGGCCGAGGACGCCATGGAGTCGTTCGGCCTGGACTCCATGACCGGTCTGCGGTTCTTCAACCAGACCGGCACCCTGCTGTCGGTGGACATCTCCTTCGCCGACATGGTGCAGAGCGCCACCCTCGGCGACCTCGCCGACAATGTGATGGACCTGATGCCCGGCGGCGCCGGCCGGCTCCGTGACGCCCAGACCAAGCCGTACGACACCGATCTCACCCCCGGCCACTGGATCTACAAGCACCGGCCCAAGCCGGAGGCGAAGGTCCGGCTGTTCTGCTTCCCCAACGGGTACCGCAACGCCGACCTGTTCGACGCCTGGCAGGACCAGCTCGGCCCCGAGATCGACGTATGCGCCGTGATGCTGCCCGGGATGGACACCCACCGCCTGGACGAGCGGTCGCCGTCCGACATCGAGGACTTCATGGCGACCATGGAGCGGGTGCTGGACCCGGAGCTGCTGGACATCCCCTGCGCCACCTTCGGGCACAGCTGGGGAGCGCTGTTCTCCTTCCGGCTCGCCTACCGGCTGGGGCTCAACCCCCGCGCCGACCTGGTGCGTGCCTTCGTCTCCGGCTTCGCGGCCCCCGTCACCAAGAACCCCAGCATCCAGGACATCCTGGACCAACTGGCCAAGCACAGCATGACCGAGATCCCCAGCTACGAGGAGATCCGGCAGGACCAGGACACGCTGGACGCGGTGGTCAACGCCTACGGGACCGCCTGGGACTACGGCGAGATGGAGACCAGGGCGACCCTGCCCCAACTGCTCGCGGCGTGCAGACTGATCGACCGGTACGAGCACATCCCGCAGGAGGTCTTCGGCACCGCCGTCACCGCCTTCCACGGGGTGGACGACTGGGTGGCGTCGGAGGAGTCCAAGCTGTGGGAGCGACTGACCACCGGCCCGTTCGTCCTGCACACCATGGCCGGTGACCACCAGTTCATCGACGCGCACCAGTCGCAGCGCAGGCTGCTCGCCCTCATCCGGGAGGAACTGATGGGCGCGGTGGAGCCGTCGTGAGCGGTGTCAACACAAGGAGAAGCGGAATGGAACGGCGTGCGGCGGGCATCGAGGCCGTCAACTTCTACGGCGGTTCGGCGTATCTGGACGTCGAAACCCTCGCCAGATACCGGGGGTTGGACAACGAGCGGTTCGAGAACCTGCTCATGCTGGAGAAATCGGTCGCGATGCCCTTCGAGGACCCGGTGTCCTTCGCGGTCAACGCGGCCAAGCCGATCGTGGACGCGCTGAGCGAGGCGGAGCGCGACAGCATCGAGATGCTGATCACCTGCACCGAGTCCGGTATCGACTTCGGCAAGTCCCTCAGCACCTATGTGCACGACTACCTCGGGCTGAGCCGCAGTTGCCGCCTCTTCGAGGTCAAGAACGCCTGCTTCTCGGGCACCGCCGGCTTCCAGAACGCGGTCAACTTCGTGCTCTCCCAGGTCTCGCCGGGCGCCAAGGCGCTGGTGGTGACCACCGACATCGCGCGCTTCAAGGCGACCGAGGGCGGGACGGGCCTGGAGGAGGACTGGCTGTTCGCCGAACCCACCGGCGGCGCGGGCGCCATGGCCCTGCTGGTCAGCGACACCCCGCACATCTTCAGCGTGGACATCGGCGCCAACGGCTCCCACGGCTACGAGGTGATGGACACCTGCCGCCCCGTACCGGACAGCGAGGCCGGCAGCGCGGACCTGTCGCTGATGTCCTACCTGGACTGCTGCGAGGCGGCGTACCGGGCCTACGAGCGGAAGGTGGAGGGCGTCGACTACGCCACGACCTTCGACTACCTCGCCTTCCACACCCCCTTCGGCGGCATGATCAAGGGCGCGCACCGCACCATGATGCGCCGGATGTGCAAGGCCAAGGGCCAGGCCATCGCGGCCGACTTCGAGCAGCGGGTGCGGCCGGGCCTGACGTACTGCCAGCGGGTGGGGAACATCTTCGGGGGCACCGTCTTCCTCAGCATCCTCTCCACCATCGCCCACGCGGACCTCTCCGCTCCCCGGCGCCTGGGCGTCTTCTCCTACGGCTCGGGCTGCTGCTCGGAGTTCTACAGCGGCGTCGTCACCCCGGAGAGCCGGCGCCGGGTGGAGGCGATCGACGTGGAGAGCGTGCTGCGCGGTCGCCACGGGCTGACCATCGACCAGTACCTCCAGTTGATGAAGGAGAACGAGGTCATCGAGTTCGGCACCCGCAATGTCGAACTCCAACTGGACGTCATACCCGAGGTGTTGGACACCATCTCCGGTTCCGGCCGACTGGTGCTGAGCCGGGTCGACGACTACCACCGGGAGTACCAGTGGGTGTGAGCGGCGTCGTCACACTGACCGAACCCCGGCCGGGGGTGGCGCTGGTCGCCATGGAGGACCAGGAGAACAAGAACACCTTCACCGACGCCCTCCAGATCGGCCTGGGGGAGGCCTTCCAGGAGATCGCCGCCGACGAGCGGTACAAGGCGGCGATCCTCACCGGCTACGGCACCTTCTTCTGCTCCGGCGGCACCCGTGAGGCACTGCTGACCATCCAGGCCGGCGAGGGCACCTTCCAGGCCGAGGGGCACCCCGATGTGTACTCGCTGCCGATGGACTGCCCGATCCCGGTGATCTCGGCGATGCAGGGCCACGCCATCGGCGGCGGCCTGTCGATGGGCCTCTTCGCGGACTTCGTGGTCCTGGCCCGGGAGAGCATCTACACCGCCAACTTCATGAAGTACGGCTTCACTCCGGGCTTCGGTTCCACCAGGATTTTCCCGGAGAAGCTGGGCACGGCACTGGGCGGCGAGTTCCTGCTGACCGGACGCACCTTCCGCGGCGCCGAACTCGCCGAGCGGGGCGTGCCGTTCCCGGTGGTGCCGCGCAAGGAGGTGGTGCCGACGGCCCTGGCGCTGGCGGAGAATCTGGCGGAGAAGCCCCGCACCTCACTGGTGATGCTGAAGCGGCATCTGACCAGCGGCCTGCGGGCGGACCTGCCCGGCGTCGTGGAGAGGGAACTGGCCATGCACGAGGTGACCTTCCATCAACCCGAGGTCAAGAACCTGCTCATGAGCCGCTACGGCACCTGAGCGGCGCCGGAGCACCGCACCGGGCAACCGCACCACTGAAATCGCACAAGGAAAGAAGAACATGACCGAGGAAGAGATCTTCACCACCCTGACCGGCGTCTTCCAGGAGATCATCGAGGGAGTGGACGTCCAGGCCATCACCCGCGAGGACAGCCTGCGCGACCTGGGAGCCAACTCCATCGACCGGGCCGAGATCATCACGGACACCCTGGAGCAGGTCGGCGTCACCATACCGATGGTGAAGTTCGCCGACGCCAAGAACATCGGCGACATCGTCTCCGTGATCGCCGCCGGGGCCGGCTCATGAGTGCCCCCGGCCCCCTCAGCGGCAAGGTCGCGCTGGTCACCGGAGGTTCCCGGGGCCTGGGCCGCGCCATGGCGGTGCGCCTGGCCCGGGACGGCGCGACCGTCGCCATCGTGTACGTCAGCGACGAGGCCAGCGCCAAGGAGACGCAGACGGAGATCGAGCGCCTCGGCGGCTCCGCGCGCGGCTACCGCTGCGATGTCTCCGACGCCGAGCAGGTCACCCGCTGTGTGAAGGCCGTCGCCGCGGACCTGGGCCCGGTCGACATCCTCGTCAACAACGCGGGGATCATCCGCGACGGGCTGGCCGCGTCCATCAAGGACGAGGACTTCGACGCGGTGATGAACACCAACCTCAAGGGCGCGTTCCTGTTCATCAAGGCCTGCTACTTCGGCTTCATCCGCAAGCGCAGCGGCTCCATCGTCAACATCTCCTCGGTCTCCGGCGTCTTCGGCAGCGCCGGACAGGCCAACTACGCCTCCGCCAAAGCCGGGTTGATCGGTCTGACGAAGACCATCGCGAAGGAGCTGGCGGAGCGGAACGTCCGCTGCAACGCCGTCGCCCCCGGGCTGATCGCCACCGATATGACCCAGGACATGGTGGAGGACACCAAGCGCCTGGACCCGGTGCCGATGCGCCGCTTCGGCCGCCCCGACGAGGTCGCCGGCCTGGTCGCCTTCCTGGCGAGCGACGACAGCTCGTACATCACCGGGCAGGTCGTCTGCGTGGACGGCGGCATGGCGATGTGACCCGGCCCCCGCGGCGGGAAACGAAGAGGGTGCCCGCGACCAGATCGTTCCTGGTCGCGGGCACCCTCATCGGTTGCGGGGGCGGGCTCACTCCCAGCGGAAGAAGCGCGCGCCGATCCCGGTGGCCACCACGAGGAGGCCGCCCAGTACCGCCACCGGCACCAGGTTGTCCGCCCAGGTGCCGCCCTTCCACAAGTCCTGGAGGAACTCGGTGAGTTGGGTCAGCGGAGAGATCTGCGCCACGCTCCGCACCCCGTCCGGCAGGGCGTCCAGCGGCACCGCGCCACCGGATACCATGATCAGCGGGTACGTCAGGGTGTTGCCCACCGCCTGCGCGGCACCGGACGAGGGCAGCGCCGCGGCCATCGCGTAACCGACCGCGAGGAACGCGGCGATGCCCAGCAGCAGCGCCAGCAGCACGGCCACGATGCTGCCCTGGCAGTCGGCGTCGAAGAACACCATGCCGATGACGAGCATCAGCACCAGGCTCGTCGTCAGGATGGCGAACCGCACGGTCACATCGGCCGCGATATAGGTGCTCGGCTTCAGCGGCGTCGCCCGGAAGCGCCGCAGCGCGCCGTTCTCCCGCTGCCCCACCAGGTCGACCGGGATCATCACAAAGGCGGTAATGGCGAGGACGATCGAGGAGAAGCTGACCAGGTTGGCCTGGATGAAGCTGCGGTCGTGGAACTCGGGCCGCGGATCGGTGCCGAAGATGGCGCCCATGACGGTGACGAACAGCGGACCGAAGGCCAGCATGAAGAAGACGCTGGCGGGTTCCCGCAGGGTGCGCTTGGTCTGTACGGAGACCAGGTTTCCGAATGCAGATGTCACTGACCTGACCCCTCTCGCATCGGACGGCCGGTCAGAGACAGGAACACGTCTTCCAGGTTGGGCTGTTCGGAACGGAAGTCCTCCGCGGTCAACTGGACGTCCGCCAGCGCCGCCATGATCTCCTGGGCGAAGCCCCGGCCCTTGCCGCGGACCACCATGCGGCCCTCGACGTTCTCCACATGGATCACGGAGGCCAGCTTCTTGAGTTCCTCGACCGGCGGGCGGCCGTTGACGGTGAACGTCAACTTGGTCTCGCCGTCAAGGGAGTTGATCAGGTTTGTCACGGTGTCCAGGGCGATGATCTTGCCGTGGTCGACGATCGCCACCCGGTCGCAGAGGCGCTCGGCCTCTTCCATGAAGTGGGTGGTGAGGAACACCGTGGTGCCGTTGTCGCGGATGTCGCGGATCACGTCCCACACCGCGTGCCGGGACTGCGGGTCGAGCGCCGTGGTGATCTCGTCCACGAAGATCAGCTCGGGGTTGTTGATCAGGGCCAACGCGATGAACACGCGCTGCCGTTGCCCCCCGGACAGCTTGTCGACATAGGAGTCGACCTTCTCGTCCAGGCCCAGTTCCCGCAGCGTCTTCCGCCAGTCGCCGGGAGTGCGGTAGAAGGACGAGAAGAGCTGAAGCGCCTCCCCGACCTTGATACGGGACGGCAGTGCGGAGGTCTGGAGCTGGAGGCCTATTCGCTCATGGATCTCGGTCGCGTCGCGCGCCGGGTCCATGCCCAGCACCTCCACGGTGCCGCTGTCACGGGTGCGCAGTCCTTCGACGCACTCCATGAGGGTGCTTTTCCCCGCCCCGTTGGGGCCGATCATGCCGAATATCTCGCCCTGCTGGACCTCGAAGGAGACGCCGTCGACGGCGCGGAGCTCCCCGTATCTTTTCGAGACGTCCTGGCAGCGGATGACTGTGTTCATGTCTCGTTCATTCCTTGTCGTCAGCCTCCTGTGACTGCCCGCGACCCCGCTGGAGCTGACCGTCGAGTGGGGAGAGGCCGCTCTGCAGCAGCGATTCGAGCTTCATCAGAGCGATGCCGTGCTTCGGGTCGCCAAGGACCAGGAGCTTGTCACCCGCAGTGATGTCGAGATCGCGCCGGGCCTGCGCGGGAATCACGACCTGCCCCCGCTCGCTCACGGTCACGGCACCGTAGAACCCCCGCCCTTTCGGGTCGTACGAGGGGTCTTCAGAAGGTCCGCGGCCCTTGTCGTCAGACGGGGTCATACGACCGGTCCTCTACTCGCGGTACACATGATTCGGCATGTATATCATGTAGGGCTGCGCCGTCTGTGTGGGTGCGACGGCGACTTGATGACGATGCGGTGTCGGTGCTGTGCGGCCCCCGCAGCCCCCGCAACTAACTGCCCACCGAGTCGAGTTGGACCAGCTCCTCCGGGGTGAGGCGGAGCGCCGCGGCGGCCACGTTGGCGGTGAGGTGGGCGGGGTCGCCGGTGCCGGGGATGGGGAGGACGTGCGGGCCCCGTTGGAGGAGCCAGGCCAGCCGGATCTGCGCGGGGGTGGCCTCATGGGCGCGGGCGACGGCGAGGATCCGCTCGGGTTCGGTGTGCACGGCGCCGTGTTCGCCGCCCGCCCCGGCCAGGGAGTAGTACGGCACGAAGGCGATACCGCGCTCGGCACACCGGTGCAGAAGCTGCTCGTGTCGCCGGTCGTCCGGGCCGTACCGGTTCTGGACGCAGACGACGGGGGCGATGGCTTCGGCTTCGGCGAGGTGTTCCGGAAGGACGTTGGAGACGCCGAGGTGGCGGACGAGACCCGCGGTACGGAGTTCGGCGAGCGCGCCGAAGTGCTCGCTGACGGAAGTCTGGCCCATCCGGCGGAGGTTGACCAAGTCCAGGTGGTCCCGGCCGAGTTGGCGCAGGTTCTCCTCGACCTGGCCACGCAGTTGGTCCGGTCGGGCGGGAGTGGACCAGTCGCCGCAGGCGTCGCGCGCGGGGCCGACCTTGGTGCCGATGACCAGGCCCGAAGGGTAGGGCGAGAGCGCGGAGTTGATGAGTTCGTTGGCGGAGCGCAGCCGGGAGAAGTAGAAGGCGGCGGTGTCGATGTGGTTCACGCCGAGCTCGACGGCCAGGCGCAGCACACGCAGCGACTGCTCCCGGCCGCGCGGAGTGCCCAGATGGAACGCCGCACTGCCGGTGAGGCGCATCGCCCCGAACCCCATCCGGTTGACCACCATGTCCCCGAGCCGCCAGACACCGGCCGCCGAGGCGTGAACTGTCCGCTGGGGCATGGGAGTTGTCCGCTCCATTCGTTGGGTGACCGAGCTGGGGGCACGCCCGCTAAGGCGTCAGCCGCACCGTGAGGCTGTGGCCGTAGGTGTGGTGGGTGTCGGCTTCGATGCGGGTGCCGCCGGGGACGTGGTGGACGCGGATGCCGGGGGTGGGGGCGGCGGGGCGCAGGGGGCGGCCGTGCAGGGTGAGGGTGAGGTGGTCGCGGCGGGTGGTGGGGTCGGCGACGGCGAGTTCGGTGCTGCCGTCGGGTGCGGTGCGCAGCAGGGCGGAGCCGGGGCCTTCGAGGGTGAGCGGGCCGGCGTGGTGGCTGCCCTCGGTGAAGGAGTTGGCCGCGGTCAGACCCAGCTCGTGGTGCGAAACGGCCTGTAGCCGGGGGGAGTTGGCGAGGACGGTGAGCGGCGGGCGGTGTGCGTAGCGGGTGAGGCGGTCCTCGGTGGCGCCGGGCAGCAGGGCGTGGGCGAGGGCGGTGGGGCGGGCGCCGGGTGGCTGGTGGACGGTGAGGGCGAAGACCTGCCGGGTGAGCGGGGTGTCGGGGTTGGCGGCGCGTACCAGGCGGGGGCTGCGGGTGACGGTCTCCAGGGTGGCGGTGGGCGGGTGTTCGGGGTGCGGGTCGAGGAAGACATAGCCGACGGCGGTGGCCCGGTCGGGGTCGGCGTAGCGGAGCCAGGCGGGGGCGCCGGGACCGGGCCAGGGGCGGCCCTGGTGGGTGCGGCCGGTGAGGGCGGGGCGGGTGGCGGGGTCGGCGAGGCGGGTGTCCAGGGTGGTGGTCACGGCGCGCCGCCCGCCGGGGTCGCCGACCCCCGCGGCGAGTACCACGATCTCCTCGTCGAACATGAACCAGGAGCGGGTGGCGCGGGCCGCCCGGTAGGCGGTGAAGTCCGTGGGCAGCCGGCCGGCCCGGTGGGCGGCCCAGGCGGCGTCGTCGGAGAGGACCAGGCCCGCCGTCCCGTACGGCCCGAGGGCGGCGCCGCCGCTGAACTCGCCGGTGGCGCAAGGGAAGTAGACATAGGTGTTCTGCGCCTCGGAGGACGAGGTGAAGCCCGCCGCCGGATTGTCGTAGTAGTCCCCGCCGTACAGCTCGGGGATGGTCTGCCGGTCCTCGACGGGGGCGGTGACGCCGGGGAGCCGGTACGGGGAGAGCGCGGTGAGGTGGTCCAGACCGAAGGCGGCGGACTGGTCCTCGCCCGCCAGGTGCAACTGGTGGGCGCCGGAGCCCTGGAACCACGGCCGGAGGTTCTCCCCGCTCATGTACTCGTACAGCGAGACCCGGCGGGAGCCGCAGGCCAGGGCGAAGGTGAAGCCGGGCCGCCGGTGCACACTGCGGCCCATCGCGTGGAACGCGGCGTGGTGGGCGGCCGGTACCAGATCGCGGGCGGGCTCTCCGGTGGCGGCCAGGATGTCGGCGTAGCGGGCGATGCTCAGCGGGGAGGTGAAGGCGGAGGGGTCCACCGGAGTGCGGCTGGTGTGGTGCAAGTGCCGTACGTACGCGCGGAGTTCGGCGGCGAGGTCGTCCCGGCCGGCGCCGGCGGCGTGTGCGGAGAGGTCGGCGGCGGCCTGGACGACGGGCGCGGTGTCGGGGTAGCCGGTGGCGGGGCGGGAGACGCTGCGGCCCTTGACGGTGTCCAGTAGCCAGCCCTCGTGGATCAGCGGGGCGAAGCTGCGGGCGAGCCAGTCGTACACGGTGCCGATGAGATCGGTACCGTCGCCGCCGCCCTCGTAGCCGGTCCCGGTGAGCAGGCCCGCGGTGTCCGTCATCCGGGTCAGCAGCCCCTTGCCGTACGAGCCGGTGTAGGCGACGGAGGAGTGCTGGAGGAAGGACCCGTCGGCGTAGAAGCCGTCGGTGACGCCGTGCCGCAGCCGGTACGGGTCGATCGGTGCGAGGACGGTGAACTGGTCGGCGACGGCCTTGCGGACGCGGGCCTCCTGGTCGAGCACGGCGCCCTGCACGATGCGGTTGCCGGTGATGTCGGCGAGGTTGGCGCCGGTGTGGAAGCGGGAGTCGAGGTCGACATCGCCGTCCCTGCCGTTGCGCAGATAGCCGTCCATGGCGCGGACGCAGTCGGCGGTGAGCCCCGGATGCCGGGCGGCGAGCGGCTCGCGCAGCAGGAGCAGCAGCCGGCTGAGAGGGGTGGAGACACCGATCTCCCAGGTGAACCAGTTGCCGTAGTACCCGGCCGACTGGTCGCCGTACCACCGGTCGTACAGCTCGCGCAGGGCGTCCGCGGCGCGCTGCTGGCAGGCCGGGTCGCCGTCCAGGGCGCCGCCGGGGGTGCGGGTGGCGAGCGCCAGCTCGTAGAGGTGGCGGAAGGTGGTGGCGAGGTTGGGGTCGCTGCTGCCGAGGGGGAGCCCGGCGAAGAGTTCACCGGGTCCCGCCCGGTCCAGCGCGGTGCGCCGCTTCCGCGCGGTGGCGGTCAACTCGGCGATTCTCGGGGCGACTTCGGGACGCGCGTTGCCGGCGGCGGTACCGGTGAGCAAGGCCAGGGCGTTGGCGCGCAGCAGGGCGGTACCGGATTTCGGGTCCACGGCGAGGGCCGCGGCCCGGGGCGGCGGAGCACCGACGGCGAGTGCGGCGGCCGCGGGGGCGGCGGACAGCAGGGTGCGACGCGACAGTTCCACAGACACTCCAGCCTCGGACCGGATGCGGCCTAGGTCGATTCCGCATGGAAGCAACGGCCGGGAGGGGTGTCAATGACGCCAGCCGGTCCGGGTGCCGGTCAGCGGTTGCGGGCGGCGCGGAGCAAGTGGAGTGCGGGCTCCGGGAGTTCGCGGCCCTTGGGCCAGACCGCGTGCAGGGTGCGGTGCAGCGCCACCGCCGGATCGACCGGCACCTCCACCAGCCGGTGCCCCTCCAGGTCCTCCCGTACGGCCAGCGCGGAGAGCACCGCGGGCGCCACCCCGCGGGCGGCGGCGCTGCGCAGCGGTGCGGTCGAGCCCAACTCCAGTACCGGCACCGCGATTCCGTCGTACCGGCGCAGCGCCTTCTCCAGGGTCTCCCGGGTGCCCGAGCCCGGTTCCCGTACCAGGAGCGGGGTGTCGGCCAGCTCCTGTCCGGAGAGCGGGGTGCGGCGGCGGGACCACGGGTGGCCGGGGGCGACGACGATGGCGAGCCGGTCCCGGCCCACCGCGGACCGGTGCAGATCGTCCGGGACCCGCGGCCCCTCCACAAAACCCAGATCGCACTCGCCGCGCCGCAGCGCCTCGACGACCCCCCAGCTGTTGGTGACGGTCAGCCCCACATGCGCCTCCGGGGCCCGCTCGCGCAGGGTGACCAGCCAGCCCGGCACCAGCTCCTCGGCGACGGTGAGGCTGGCCGCCACCTGCAACCGGTGCTCCTGCCGGGAGCGCAGTGCGGCCGCGCCCTCCACCAGGGCCGAGGCCTCGGCCAGCACCGACCGGGCCCAGTCGGTGACCACGGCGCCGGCCGCGGTCAGCCGGGAGCCCGAGGTGGAACGGTCCAGCAGATGCAGGCCGAGGCGGCGTTCCAGGGTGCGCATCCGGGCGCTCGCCGAGGGCTGGCTGATCCGCAGGCGGGCCGCCGCCCGGCCCAGACTGCCCGTCTCCGCGACGGCGACCAGCAGCTCCAGGGCGTGCAGATCGGGCAGCGGCCGCCCGGAGCCCTCACCGGTGCTCTCGCCCCGGCCGCGGTGCTCGGCCGGGCGCCCGCGGCGCCCGTCACCGGCTGGTCCGCCTGGTCCGGCTGCCGCCGCTCTGTCCATGGGGACAGCCTAGGGGATGACCCATAGGGGAACTCTATGACCTGGTCATCACCTGCTGTCTACCGGCGGTGACGGAACCCCGGGAGCCTGGTGATCATGACCTCGGAGACGAGTACCGCCCGACAGGCTTCGTCCCACCCCGCGGCGGAAGCGACCGGCGGCGACCGGGGCGTCCTCGGCCGGGCCGGGAGCGCGCTGCGGCGAAGTGGGCGGGGGCTGCGGCGGAGCGGGTACGGGCTGGCGCTGGCCGCGGTCGGAGTGGCGCTGGCCGAGTCGGTGCACGTCCTGCTGCCCGCCGTTCCGGCGTTGACCGCCGCCGTCGTCCTGGGGATCGCCGCCGCCCATCTCCCCGGCGTCCGGGGCCTGGTGACGGGCGCCGCCCGGCCGGGCCTGACCACCGCGGGCAAGCGGCTGATGCGGCTTGGCATCGTACTGCTCGGCCTCAGACTCAGCCTCGGCGATGTGCTGGGCCTCGGCTGGGTGACGGTGGCGATGGTGCTGGGCGTGGTGGTGGCCACCTTCTTCGGCACCTGGTGGCTGGGCGGCCGGATGGGCCTGCCCGGAGATCAGCCGCTGCTCATCGCCACCGGCTACGCCATCTGCGGCGCCTCGGCGATCGGCGCGGTCAGCGGCGTACTCGGCCGGGAGGACGAGGCCGGTAGGGACGGTGATTCCGGTGATTCCGGTGCCCGGGGCGGGGGAGCGGACGGCGGCGGTCATGCCGCGGATGTGGCGACCTCCGTCGCCCTGGTCACCCTCTGCGGCACCCTCGCCATCGCCGTACTGCCGCTGCTGCGCGGCCCGTTGGGGCTGGACCCGGTGGGTTTCGGACGGTGGGTGGGGGCCGGGGTGCACGATGTGGGGCAGGTGGTGGCCACCGCGCAGACCGCGGGCGGGGCCGCGCTGAACGAGGCGGTACTGGTCAAGCTGATCCGGGTGGCGATGCTGGCGCCGCTGGTGGCCGGAGTCTCCCTGGCCCACCGCCGCGCCACCCGCCGGGCGGCCACCGAGGGCGGGACCACGGTGGCGGGTGCGGCACAGGCCGGGGTGCGGCGGCCCCCGCTGGTCCCGCTCTTCGTGCTCGGCTTCCTCGCCATGGTGGTCCTGCGCAGCACTCTCGCACCGGCCGCCGGACTGCTGGACGCGGCGGACACCGCACAGGAACTCCTGCTCGCCGCGGCCCTCTTCGGGCTGGGCAGCGCGGTGCATCTGCCGAGCCTCACCCGCTCCGGCGCCCGCACCGCCGCCCTCGGCCTCGCCGCCTGGCTCGTCGTCGCCTCGGCCAGTTACGCGGGCGTCCTGCTGACCACCTGAGCCGCGCCCGAGCCGCGAAGTCCGCGCCCGAGCCGCGAAGTCCGCAGCCGTTCTGCAGCCGTTCTGCAGCCGTTCCTCGGCCGTGGCCGGAAGCCGCGCTCCCTATCGTCAGGCAAGGGGGAAATAGCAGGTCAGGCACGGCTTTTCGGATGAGTCCATGGGTGCCCGCTAAATCCTCCGGTCATTTTCCCGCGGAATTCCTGCCGAACTCCCAGAATTCTCTGAAGCACCAATTCCAGTTTCCTCCAGAGGTTTTGGCCTCTGGTTCGCAGGCCTCATGATGAACACCGGAACGCTGCTTACGCACTACCGGTTCACTTCTGTTTGCCGGTAGCCGTCGGTGTGGGGCCGACGGTCACAGGAGGGGGTATTCAGGACATGACCACGGACACGGAAGCGAACCAGGCGGGGCCTCCGGCGGGTGCGGTACCGGACCCGAAGGACGTCGCCTCGCTGGTCCAGTACATCTTCGGAGCCCTGTCCGCGCACACCCTCGGGGCCGCGGCCCGGCTGGGAGTGGTGGAGACGATCGGGGACGGTGTGGCGACCGTGGAGGAGGTGGCCGCCGGCTGCGCCACGGACCGTGAGGCCACCCTGCGGCTGCTGCGGGCGATGGCCGGTCTCGGGCTGGTCGAGGAGACCACGCTCTTCAAGGTCACCCCGGCCGGGCAGATGCTCGACTCCAGTCGGCCCGGCTCCCTTTCGTCCCTGGCGAAGGCCTTCACCGAGCCGTCGATGGTGCGCTCCCTGGAGAGCCTGGACGACGCGGTACGCACCGGTGAGGCCGTCTTCCCGAAGGTCTTCGGCCAGGACTACTTCGACTACCTGGAGAAGCAGCCCGAGGAGGCGGCCAGCTTCAACGCCGCCATGGGCGAGTCCTCCGCGGCCACCGCGGCGATGGTGGCCGAGGGCTTCGACTTCGGCGGCTTCGGCACCGTGGTCGACCTCGGCGGCGGTGACGGCACCCTGCTCGCCGCCGTGCTCCAGCGCTATCCCGAGGTCCGCGGCGTCGTCCAGGACCTGCCCGGCGCACTCGTCCAGACCCCGCAGAACATGCGCGACGCCGGTGTCCAGGAACGCTTCACCGCGGCTCCCGACGACTTCTTCGTCTCGATCGCCGAGGGCGACCTCTACGTCCTCAAGGGCGTACTGCACAACTGGGACGACGAGCACTGCCTCAAGCTGCTGCGCAACGTGCGGGAGTCGGTCCCGGAGAAGGGCCGGCTGCTGATCGTGGAGAACGTGCTGCCGCCGCATGTGGCACCGGAGTTGGTCGGCTCGTATCTCAACGATCTCAATATGCTGGTCAACTTCGGCGGCAAGGAGCGGACGGCGGCCGACTTCGCCGCACTGCTCCGGCAGGCGGACTTCGCCCACCCCGTGGTCGAGCAGCTCCCGGCCTTCGGCGTCTCCCTCATCCACGCGGCACCCGCCCCGCAGTGACCCGGCCGGCGACCCAACTCACCCCCGCCTCAAGTCACTTGGCGTCCGCATAGCACTCCACCGCCGCCACCGTGAACGGGAAACGGACCGGGATCGGGCCGAAGACCAGGCCGGTCGCCTCGGCGGCGGCCTCATGGATGGCGGCGGTGACGGCCGGGACCTCCTCCGTGGGGCACTCCACGATGACCTCGTCGTGCTGGAAGAAGACCAGCTCGGCGGCGAGCGGAGCGCACCTGCGGCGGAGCGCGGCGAGCAGCAGCAGGGCCCAGTCCGCGGCGCTGCCCTGGACCACGAAGTTCCGGGTGAAGCGGCCGCGGGCGCGGGCGCCGCTGCCCCCGGCGGGTGACGGCTCCTCCTCCTGCGGCAGCCCCGCCTCCTCGGCCTCCCCCGGGGTGCCGGACGGCGGGCAGGTGCGGCCGAGCCAGGTGCGCACCAGCCGTCCCTCCTCACCGGCCCGCGCCGCCTCGTCCACATAGGCCACGGCCTGCGGGAAGCGGCGGCGCAGGGCGGCCAGATGCTTCAGCCCGTCGCCCGAGGTCTGCCCGTATATCGCGCCGAGCACCGCCAGCTTGGCCTGCTCGCGGTCACCGGCGAACGCCCGCTCGGACACCGCCTGGTACAGGTCCTCGGGCCGGGCGGCGACCTCCATCAGGCCCGGATCGCGGGACAGGGCGGCGAGCACCCGCGGCTCCAGTTGGTCCGCGTCGGCGACGACCAGCCGGCGCCCCGGCCCGGCGACCACCGCACGCCGCAGCACCCGCGGGATCTGCAAGGCCCCGCCGCCGTGGGTGACCCAGCGCCCCGAGGCGGTGCCGCCGGGCAGGAACTCGGGGCGGAAGCGGCCCTCCCGCACCCAGTCCTGCAACCAGGACCAGCCGTGCGCCACCCAGATCCGGTACAGCCGCTTGTACTCCAGCAGCGGGGCGACCGCGGGATGCGCCACCGACTCCAACTCCCAGCGGCGGGTGGACCGGACGCGGATTCCGGCCCCGGCGAAGGCGCGCACCACATCCGCCGGGAGGTCGGGGCGGACGCGGCGGCCGAAGGCGGCGGACACCTCCTCCGCCAACTCGGCCAGACGCCGCGGCTCCCCGCCGCCCGCGTACCGCTCGCCGAGCAGCTCCGCCAGCAGCTCCCGGTGCACCCGGGCGCTCCACGGCAGGCCGTGCGCCTGCATCTCGGCGGCGATCAGCATCCCCGCCGACTCGGCCGCCGTCAGCAGCCGCATCCGCCCCGGCGCGGCCGTCGCCCCGTGCCGCCGCTGCTGCTCGGCGTACACATCGAGCAGGGCCTCGGGCTGGACGGGCGGCGGGGCCGGGTCGAAGAGGGAGGACTGGGCGCCGGGCTCCGCGGCCCGCGTCGGCGGATCGGGCGGTACGGGCAGGCCGTGCAGCCGGGCCCAGGCGGCGGCCGCCGAGCGCGGGGCGCCGAGGCGGCCCTCGTGCCCCAGCAGCAGGGCTTCGGCGGCCTCGATGTCGTAGGCGCGGTCCACCCGGAGGCCCGCGGCGAGCAGCCTGGGGTAGACCGCGGGGGTGGAGCGCCAGACCCAGCGGGTGGCCTCGGGGCGGGCGGCGACCGCGGCCACCAGGTCCGGTTCGCGCACCGATGGCCCCGCGGGCAGCGCGTCGTCACCGAGGGGGACCAGGTCGGCGCCGGTGCCCTCGGTGGGAAAGACCGCCCATCGGGTGCCCATGCCGCGAGTCTGCCACCCGGCACTGACAGCGCCCGGCGCCGGCAATCCAGTCCCCCCAACTCCCGTATTACAGACCGCTGTTGGGCCACCGGGAGCGGAACGTCCCCTTCCTGCTGGTAGCTTTCGTTGACCGACACGCCGGGACGATCCGGCGTCCACGCACCAGGCATCACCAGGGGGACGACATGACCTCAATGCTCAAGCGCGCCAGAACCGGCGCGGCGGTGGCAGGACTCGCCGCCGCGCTCCTGCTCAGCGGGTGCAGCAGTGACGGGGGCGACTCCGAGGACAAGGACAAGCCCGCGGGCGGTTCCTCGGCCGGTGCCGCCGAGTCTCCCGGTGCCGACAAGCCCGCCGACGGCGACCAGGCCGTCACGGGCGATGTGGACGGCAGTTGGCTCGCCAACGAGGGCGGCAAGGCCGTCGTCCTGGTCATCTCCGACGGCCAGGCCAGCTTCCTCGCCGCCGGTACGGCGTGCAGCGGAACCGTCAAGGCCGGAGTGATCGACCTCGACTGCGCCAACGGCGCGGGCCCCTCGGACAACCCCCGCGGCACCGGCCGGGTGAAGTCGGTCGAGGGCGACACCCTGAAGGTCGCCTGGGACGGCAAGGGCGAGGAGACCTACACCAAGTCCGAATCCGGCAAGATGCCCCCCGGTATCACCGCTCCCCCGGACCTCCCGACCCCCGCCCTGCCCACCCCCTGACCGACTCGGCGGCGGGCTGACCGACTCCGGCCCCGGGTGCCCTACTTGACGGGTTGCCCGGGGCCGCCGAGTGCCTCGGAGAAGTCGTCCAGCCGGGCCAGCAGCAGCCGCGCCGAACTCCGTACCAACTGCTCGTCGGCCTGCCTCCGGCCCTGGTCCGCGGACGCCTCCGGCACGGCTGGGCCGCCCACCGTCTCGGCGGGCAGCGCGAGGTGCGCCCCGGCCGGAGCCCCGGTCGCCTCATGCGCCTCCCACTCCTCCAGTACGGCCCGCACCGGCGCCCAGTCCGGCACCCGGCGCTCCCGTACCGCGCGGGCGCCGCGCTCGGTGGAGACCCGCAGCGCCTGCGACAGGTCCGCCGCCCAGGGCAGCGGCGGCTGGGAGGCGTCCGGCAGATGCGCCTCCATCAGCATGGCCACCCGGCCGAGTTGGGCCAGCGCCTGCCCCGCGGCGTCGGCGGCCTCGGGGGTGAGGTTGCCGCGGTGCCGTACCGGTTCCGCGGTGGCGCGGGCCTTGGCCTCCCGCCAGGCGATCCTGGCGTCCCGGGCGGTGAGCAGCGCCTCCCGCACCTCGGCCCGGTCCCGGTCGCCGGGCGCCGCGTAGTGGGCGGTGACGGCGGCGGCGTAACGGCCGCCGGTACTCAGCCAGTCGGCGAGCCTGGCCCGCAGCCGCGGCGTCTCCCACGCCGGGTAGACCGCGTACGCGGAGACCGCGAGCACCCCGCCGAGCAGGGTCAGCAGGACCCGCTCCGGCACCGTCTGGGTCCACTGCTCGCCGCCCATGCCGAGCAGGAAGACGACATAGGCGCCGATACAGGCCTGCGCCGCCATCTGCCCGGTGCGCAGCAGCAGATACATCAGGCAGGCGGACACCACGGCGAGCAGCCCGGCGAGATAGGTCCCGGGCGACGCCAGCCGCACCACCCCCGTCGCCAGGGCCACCCCGACGAGGGTGCCCGCGAAGCGCGCCACCGCACGCGAGTACGTCTGCGAGAAGTCGGGCCGCATCACCATCACGCCCGCCATCGGCGCCCAGTAGCCGTGGCCGAGGGGGAGTGCGGTGCCGATCAGGTACCCGGCGGCGGCGACCGCGGAGACCCGTACCGCGTGCCGCAGGATCGGGGAGCCGGGCCGCAGTTCCCCGCGCATGGCGGCGAGCGCGACCGGCAGCAGTTGCAGCAGCCCCGGCCGCCGCAGTGGCACCCCGGACCGCGGCCGGGGAGCACGCCGGGCACCCGAGGGGCGGCGGGGGACGGGGGGTTCGTCGGGCGGGCCGGAGTCGGCGGAGCGTTCGGGGGCGGCCTCGCGGATGGGGAGGCCGCTCGGGCCGGAGGTGCCGCCCGCCGCCTCCACCACATCGTGCAGCAGCACCGCGAGCCGCTTGGCCGCCCGCCGGGCCGGCCCGGTGAGCAGCGCCTCGGTGTCCGGGGTGCTCAGTACGGAGACCGCCGCGGGCTCCAACTCCACCGGCCGGCCACGGCGGATGGCCAGTGCCGCCGCGTCCAGCACCGAGCCGGCCGCGGTCAGCAGTTCCCGCACCCGCTCCCGCTGCGGCCCCTCGGCGGGGGCGCCGACCGCCGGGTCCGCCAGTGAGGCCAGCACCGGCCGAATGCGTTCGGCGAGGCCGCGGGTGCCGCTGAGTTCGGTGGGGCGGCGGCGGGCCTGGCGCTCCGTCAGCGAGGCCGCGTTCCGCGCCTCCATCAGCGGCTGCGGGTCGAAGGCGGCGGTCGCCTCGTGGCACAGCCGGCGCGCGTAGCCGGCCTCCGCGGTGAGGGCGTCGGCGAGGGCGTCCCGGTGCGCGCCCCAGGGCCGTACCGGGAAGAGGAGGACGAGGGCGGCCTGCACCAGGCCGCCGACCACCATCATCGCGGCGTGCCCCGCGGCCCCCGCGACCGAGGTCGGCAGCGTCACCGTCACCAGCATGATCGCCACATTGGAGGAGGCGATCAGGCCGACGGTGGGTCCGGCCGCCCAGGCCATCCCGGCGAGGAAGGTCCACGCCACCAGCAGCAGCAGGAAGAGCAGCGGGTGGGAGGCGGTGACATAGCCGAGGAACGTGGACAGGGCGAGGCTGGTGCCGGAGGCCAGGGCGAGTTCGGGCCGCGGGCGCCAACTCCGCTGGAAGGTGGCGATCGCCGCCTGGAAAGCGCCGAAAGCGGAACCCGCGGCGACGGCCGGTCCGAACGCCCACAGGCTGAACGAGACCACCAGGGCGAGCCCCGCGGCACCGCGGAGCGCGATGAGCGGTTCAAGCCTTTTCCGTTCGATCGTCAGCCCCGAGCGGGCCGTCTCCTTCAGCGCTCGAAGCCAGGTCACCTGCACAGGATACGGGCGGTGACCAGCCACGCCAGGGCCGCCCCGAGCAGGCCAAAGCAGGCCAGCGGACGACTGCGGAGCAACCGGGGAGGAGTATCCGCCGCCCGTCCGGCAATACGCACCGTGAGCACCGTGGGCAGAGGAGGGCCGCGGAAGGGAACAGCGGACGGAACGGAAACGGAACAGGAATGCCTGCTCGTACGTCTGACTCTGCGGATGCGTCCGCACCGGGCAGCCGGTTGGGTGCGGAGCTCCGGACGGTCACGTTCCGGAGTCGTCCGCTCTCGGTGCGGTGGGCGGAGCGCGCGGCGCACGGCCCCGCTGTAACCGTGGGAACACCCCCCGTGCACGTGCATCTGCTTGTGCATGGACACATGCATCCGCTCATGCAGCAGTAACTGAACGGCAGTTATGATCCGGCGTAGTTGACCACTGCATCAAGCCATCGCGTCACCAGTCACCTCGCCACCGCACCACCTCGGCTTCACCACCGCCGCATCACCGACCTCACTGGCCACAGCACCACCGGGAGCGACCTGTGCACCACGTCTACAACGGCATGGCCGCCACGGAACTGCGCGAAGCGGCTTGGCAGAAGAGCCGGCACAGCAACTCGCAGGGCTCCTGCGTGGAGTTCGCGAAGCTGCCCGGCGGCGGGGTCGCGGTACGCAACTCGCGCTTCCCCGACGGACCGGCCCTGGTCTACACGCGCGCCGAGATAGAAGCGATGCTGCTGGGCGTCAAGGACGGCGAGTTCGACCACCTGGTCGCCGGGGCCTGACCAGCCGTCAGGTCATCCCGACAGCTTTCCGCTCATTGTCCGAACCCCCGCCTGACCTGGGCGAGTTGGACTACCGTGAGTGTTCCGGGCGCTACGCACACGGCCCCGGATCAGGGAACGGACACCGCGCCGGGCCGTAATTCACCGGCCGTACCGCGGTAGTTCCACACCTTCCACGGAGGAGCACACCATGCCGCCGAGACGGGTGGTCACCGGACGGAGCCAGGAACCGCGCCAACGGTTCGTCGAGGAGCTTCGGTCACTCCGCGCGCGGAAGGGCGACAGTCTTCGCAGACTCGGTGAAGTGCTGGGCTGGGACTGGTCGTTGTTCAGCAAGATGGAGAGCGGCCAGACCCTCGGCGGCCCCGAGGTGGTGCAGGCGCTCGACCAGCACTACGGCACCGGCAGCCTCCTGCTCACCCTGTGGGAACTCGCCCTCGGCGACCCCACCCAGTTCCGCGAGCAGTATCGCCGGTACATGTCACTTGAGGCGGAGGCGGTGAGCTTGTGGCAGTACTCGCCGAGCATCATCCCCGGCCTGCTTCAAACGGAGGAGTACGCGTACGAAGCCATCTCCGCCGGAGGCACCAGGGGCGAGGAGCTGAAGCAGCAGGTTGAGGCCCGCATGAGCCGACATGAGGTGCTGGCCGGGGACGACGGCCCGGCGTTCCGCGCGATCCTGCCCGAGGCGGTATTGCGTGAGCCGCTGCGCGACGCTCAGGCATGGCGAGGGCAGCTTGAATACCTTGTGCAGGCATCCGAGCGCCCGAACATCACCCTTCAGGTGCTGGCGCAAGGCACCGGACTGCACAGTCTGATGAACACCGACGTGTGGTTCCTGCGCCTCGTCGATGGTCGTACGGTGGCATACACGGAGAACGACATCCGCGGTGAACTGATCGAGGAATCGGCCGCTGTCGAGCGACTCCAGCTCAGATACGATTCGATGCGCGACCTGGCTCAATCCCCGGCCGCGTCACGGAAGTTGATCACGAAGATGTTGGAGGAAGCGAAGTGCGATCCATCGACCTGAGCGCCGCCTCGTGGCGTAAGAGCTCGTACAGCAACACGGACGGTGGCGCCTGCGTCGAGGTTGCCGACGGCTTCCCCGCTGTCGTCCCCGTCCGTGACAGCAAGACCCCGCAGAGCCCCGCGCTCGTCTTCGACAACGCCACCTGGACGTCGTTCGTGGGTGCGGTCAAGGGTGGACGGTTCACCGGCTGAGTCGAGGAACAGCGCAGTCCTGTTCGGTCCGCGGTACCCCCCAACTCGGGGCGGTGCCGCGGACGTTCGCTGTCAGACCTTGGAGGAGCACACCATGCGATCCATCGACCTGAGCGCCGCCTCGTGGCGTAAGAGTTCGTACAGCAACGCGGACGGTGGCGCCTGCATCGAGGTTGCCGACGGCTTCCCCGCTGTCGTGCCGGTCCGTGACAGCAAGACCCCGCAGAGCCCCGCGCTCGTCTTCGGCAACGCCACGTGGTCGTCGTTCGTGGGTGCGGTCAAGGGTGGACGGTTCACCGGCTGACCGCCCCCGCGTCATCCCGGTAATCGGCCCCTGTCGCCTGGCGGGGGCCTTCCTGGTGTGCGTCACACTCCGAAGACGGCCCAAACCACCTTGCCGGGCTGGGAGTTGGGGAGCGGGTGCCAGCCCCAGCTCTGGCTGAGGGAGTCCACCAGGAAGAGGCCGCGGCCGGACTCCGCCGCGAAGTCGTCCACCTCGCAGGCGATCGGGCTGTCCGTACTGGGGTCGCGTACCGCACACACCAGCCGGCTCGCCCAGTGCAGCAGATGCAGCCGGACCGGAGGGGCGGCGGGACGCGGGACGTCCGAAGGGAGCGCGTGCCGCAGGGCGTTGGTGACGAGTTCGGAGACCACCAGGCCGATGTCGTCGCAGTGGTCCGCGAGGCCCCACTCGTCGAGGGTGCCGCCGCTGAACTTCCTTGCCTCGCGCACCGCTTCATAGCGGGCGGAGAGGGCGCAGGAGGCGGACCTGGAGACCGCCGAGGGGTCGATCGGGGGAAGCCCCCGCCTCGACGGCTCGACAAGCATGGCCGATCCATTCGTCCCCATGCGAAGGCACTCCCGTGATTCGCGTCCGTAGCGCTACTGCGGTGCTGCGGTGGTGCGCCGACCATGGTTCCGAATGCCTAGGGCAGATGCAAGGGCAGATGCACGTGCACGCGCCTGTATTGTCAATTTCTGCACCGGTTTCCACCGACTATTTCTTTGCCTTGCGCGTACAACCTCTGCGCATATTCTCTGTTTCCGTAACCGACCGCCTACGGGGTGGAGCGTTTTAGTGGCACACTGCCGTTTTCGGAACGTGTCAGGCCGTTCCGGAAGGTGCCAGGGAGGGTCGACGAAGTGACCGCAGGCGAAGCAGGCGGGGCGGGGCAGAGTTGGGGCTACCCGCAGCCGTCGGGCTCCGGCCCCAAAGGAGGATCGGTCGTGCGACGCATCCTGCTCGGCTCCCAACTGCGGAGGCTGCGCGAGGGCGGAGGCATCACCAGAGAGGCCGCGGGGTACTCGATCCGCGCCTCCGAATCGAAGATCAGCCGGATGGAGTTGGGCCGGGTCAGCTTCAAGACCCGTGACGTGGAAGACCTGTTGACCCTGTACGGCGTCACCGACGAAGGGGAGCGCGGGGCGCTGCTCTCGCTCGCCAAGGAGGCCAATGTGGCCGGTTGGTGGCACAGCTACTCCGATGTGCTTCCCGGCTGGTTCCAGACCTATGTGGGACTGGAGGCCGCCGCCTCCCAAATCCGGGCGTACGAAGTGCAGTTCGTGCACGGACTGGTGCAGACCGAGGCCTACGCGCACGCGGTGGTCGTCCGCGGCACCAGCGGGCTGGCCGAGGACGAGATCGAGCGTCGGGTCGCGCTGCGGCTGGCCCGGCAGAAGATCCTCGTCGCCGAGCACGCCCCGCACCTCCATCTCGTCCTGGACGAGGCCGCGTTGCGCCGGCCCTACGGCGACCGGGAGGTGATGCGCGGCCAGCTCCAGCACCTCATCGAGATCTCCGAGCAGTCCAACGTCACCCTCCGGGTGATGCCGTTCAGCTACGGCGGGCACGCGGGCGAGTCCGGCGCCTTCGCCCTGCTCAGCTTCCCCGAGTCCGACCTCTCCGACGTGGTGTACCTGGAGCAGCTCACCAGCGCCCTCTACCTCGACAAACGCGAGGAGGTCGAGCAGTACGAGCGCGCCATGGCCCAACTGACCGAGGCCGCGCCGGGCCCCGAGGAGAGCCGCGATCTTCTGAGAGGTCTACGCCAACTCACCTAGTACGCAAGTACGATGACGTGGCATCAGGCTCTCTTCTGCCCGCCGCCGACTGCCGTAAGGGATGACATGTCGTTCTTCACAGACCTGGACCAGCAGTACATCGACGGCGCCTGGCGTCCGGGCAGCGGCTCCTGGGACATCATCGACTTCAACCCCTACGACGGGGAGAAGCTCGCCTCGATCACGGTGGCCACCGCCGACGAGGTCGACCAGGCCTACCGCGCCGCCGAGCGCGCCCAGCGGGAGTGGGCCGCCGTCAACCCGTACAGCAGGCGGCTGGTGTTCGAGCGGGCGCTGCGGGTCGTCGAGGACCGCGAGGAGGAGATCGCCGCGGCGATCACCGCGGAGCTGGGCGGCACCCGCACCAAGGCCGGGTTCGAACTCCACCTGGTGAAGGAGTTCCTGCGGGACGCCATCCATCTGGCGCTGCGCCCCGAGGGCCGGCTGCTGCCCTCGCCGATCGACGGCAAGGAGAACCGCGTCCACCGGGTCCCGGTCGGCGTGATCGGTGTCATCAGCCCGTTCAACTTCCCCTTCCTGCTGTCGATGAAGTCGGTGGCGCCCGCGCTCTCGCTGGGCAACGGCGTGGTGCTCAAGCCGCACCAGAACACCCCGGTCTGCGGCGGCACCCTGGTCGCCAAGGTCTTCGAGGAGGCGGGGCTGCCGCCCGGTCTGCTCAATGTGGTGGTCACCGACATAGCCGAGATCGGCGATGTCTTCCTCACCCACCCGGTGCCCAAGGTCATCTCCTTCACCGGCTCCGACCGCGTCGGCCGGCACGTCGCCACCGTCTGCGCCTCCCAGTTCAAGCACGCGGTACTCGAACTCGGCGGCAACAGCGCCCTCACCGTCCTCGACGACGCCGACATCGACTACGCGGTGGACGCCGCCGTCTTCAGCCGCTACGTCCACCAGGGCCAGGTCTGCATGGCGGCCAACCGGATCCTCGTGGACCGTGCCGTGGAGCGGGAGTTCACCGAGAAGTTCACCGCCAAGGTGCGCGGCCTCAAGGTGGGCGACCCGGCCGACCCGGAGACCGTGATCGGCCCGCTGATCAGCGCCTCGCAGGCGGACGCCGCCACCCAGATCGTGGACCAGGCCCTCGCCGAGGGCGCCACCGCACTGGTGCACGGCCGCGCCACCGGAAATCTGGTCGAGCCCAGCGTGCTCGCGGGCCTGCCCGACGACTCCCCGCTCCTCAAGCAGGAGATCTTCGGCCCGGTCGCCGTCATCATCCCCTTCGACGGCGACGACGAGGCCGTCCGGATCGCCAACGACACCCCGTACGGACTGAGCGGCGCGGTGCACACCGGGAACATCGAACGCGGAGTGGCCTTCGCCCGCCGCATCGACACCGCGATGATGCACGTCAACGACTCCACCGTGCACGACGAGCCCCTGGTCCCCTTCGGCGGCGAGAAGAACTCCGGCACCGGCCGCCTCAACGGCGACGCAACGGTAGAGGCCTTCACCACCACCAAGTGGATCTCCATCCAACACGGGCGCAGCGGGTTCCCGTTCTGACCCGAACAGGGGCCGCAATGAGGTCAGGATCTGGCCTCATTGGGTCCTAGTGTCGGTGGTGTCGAAGGGGAACGGCGCGGGTCGTTCCCCGGTCCCACCACCTGAAGGCGGTTCGTCATGGTCACCCACGTTCCCTCCGAGGCTGCCGGCGACGAGTGCGGGGCGCTGCTCGCGTTCGTCGAGGCTCAGCGCGGTGCGCTGCGGCGGTCGGTGCTCGGGCTGAGTGAGGAGCAGGCCGCGAGTCGGCCCAGTGCCAGTGAGCTCAGCCTGGGCGGACTGCTCAAGCATGTCGCCGAGACCGAGTTGAACTGGCTGCGGATGGCCCAGCAGCAGCCCAACGAGAAGGCCCGCACCCAGGAGAACTGGCCCGAGAGCTTCCGCCTCGTCGGCGACGAGACGGTCCCCGGGATGCTGGGTTTCTACGCCGAAGTCGCCGCCCAGACCGAGGAGTTCGCCCGTTCCCTGGACAGCCTGGACGACACCTTCCCGCTGCCCGAGGCGCCGTGGTTCCCCAAGGAGGGCCGGGTGTCGATGCGTTGGCTGCTGATGCACCTGGTGGAGGAGACCGCCCGGCACGCGGGGCACGCCGACATCATCCGTGAATCCCTGGACGGCGCCACCGCCTTCGAGCTCGTAGCCAAGGCCGCGGCCGACGCGGGCTGAGGCGCACCCTAGGGTGGGCGCATGTCCGCGATCCGCCTGCTCGTTCTCGGTGCCGTACGTCAGCACGGCCGGGCGCACGGCTACCAGGTCCGCAGCGATCTGGAGTTCTGGGGCGCCCACGAGTGGTCGGCCGCCCGGCCGGGTTCGATCTACCACGCCCTCAAACAGATGGCGAAACAAGGGCTGTTGTACGCCCACGACACCGGCCCCTCCACCGCGGGCGGCCCGCCCCGCACCGAGTACGAGCTGACGGCCGAGGGCGCCGGGGCGTACCTCGCGCTGCTGCGGGACTCGCTCACCGGACACGACCAGAAGCCCGATGTGCTCGCCGCCGCCCTCGGCTTCATGGTGGACCTGCCCCGCGCCGAGGTCCTGGACCTGCTCGCCGAACGCGTCCGCCGGATCGAGGCCTGGCGCACCTCCGTCACCGAGCACTACACGCCCGAGGAGGGGCCGGGGCCGCTCGGCCATATCGGCGAGATCATGCACTTCTGGGTGCACTCCGCGGACGCCGGCGCCGAGTGGACCCGCGGCCTGGTCGCCCGGATCGAGAGCGGCGCGTATGTCTTCGCCGGGGAGGGCGAGCCCTTCGTCGGCGTCCTGCCGGAGGGCCGCCCCAACCCGTACGCCACCGGCGAGCACCATCCGGACGACGACCGGTAGCCGTACCCCCGGGCGCCTCAGTGGTGGAAGCCCGTGGCCGAGTCCCGGTCGAGTACCGCGGAGCGGGGCTGGGCGCGGAGTTGGGGGAGCAGCCGGGCCAGGTCGTCCAGCAGCAGATCGCCCAGATCGCTGGAGAAGCCGTTGCGGCACACGATCCGCAGGACCGCCAGATCCTCCCGGTGCGCCGGGAAGGTGTACGCGGGCACCAGCCACCCGTGCTCCCGCAGCCGCCGCGACACGTCGAAGACGTCGAACGGCGGGGTGCCGCCGCCGGACGCCGGTTCGGTGGTGAAGGCGAGGACGGGCAGCTCCTCGCCCCGGGTCAGCATCCGGAAGTCCCCGAACGCCTCGATCCGCTCGGCCAGTTCACGCGCCACGTCCCGGGTGGCCTGCTGCACCTCCCGGTACCCCTCCCGCCCCAGCCGCAGGAACGAGTAGTACTGCGCCACCACCTGCGCCCCGGGGCGGGAGAAGTTGACGGCGAAGGTCGGCATCTCGCCGCCCAGGTAGTTGACCCGGAAGACCAGCTCCTCGGGGAGTTCGGCCGGTGACCGCCACAGCGCCCAGCCGACGCCCGGGTAGACCAGGCCGTACTTGTGCCCGGAGGTGTTGATGGAGGAGACCCGCGGCAGCCGGAAGTCCCACACCAGGTCCTGGTCGATGAAGGGCGCGACCATCGCGCCGGAGGCGCCGTCCACATGGACCGGGATGTCGAGTCCGGTCCGCTCCTGGAGTGTGTCCAGTGCCGCGCACACCTCGGCGACCGGTTCGTAGGAGCCGTCGAAGGTGGAGCCGAGCACGGTGATCACGCCGATGGTGTTCTCGTCGCACAGCTCGGCCGCCGCCTCCGGGTCGAGGTGGAAGCGGTCGCCCTCCATGGGCACCTGCCGCGGCTCCACCTCCCAGAAGTTGCAGAACTTCTCCCAGCAGACCTGCACATTGATGCCCATCACCAGATTGGGCCGGGCGCCGGCGGACGGGTAGCGGTCCTGGTTGCGCCGCATCCAGCGCCGTTTGAGCGCCATCCCGGCCAACATGCAGGCCTCACTGGAACCGGTCGTCGAGCAGCCCACGGCCGTCGAGGGGTCGGGCGCGTGCCAGAGGTCGGCCAGCATGGACACACACCGCCGCTCCAGCTCGGCGGTGCGCGGGTACTCGTCCTTGTCGATCATGTTCTTGTCGCGGCACTCGCCCAGCAGCACCGTCGCCTCCGGCTCCATCCAGGTGGTGACGAAGGTGGCCAGATTGAGCCGCGCGTTCCCGTCCAGCATCAACTCGTCGTGCACCAGCCGGTACGCGGTGTCGGGAGCGATCGGATTCTGGCCCAGCCGGTCCTTGGGCGGCGCCTCGATCATGCCGGCCGTGGGGTTGGCCACGCCGTGCATCGGGTTGACCGGCAGCCGCCGGCCCTTCTCCTTCTTGGGGCCGTAGTGCAGCGGCACGGCGGACCTCCTCGCGGTGACGGTGTGCGGCGGAGCTCCCCGGAGCGTTCCCACCGCCTGAACCCCCTGGCGACGATACGGAGAAAGCGGGCATAACGCCTCTCCGGTGCCGTCCGCCGATCCCGCCCGCCGTCCGCGCTTGCACCTCACGCGACGTGAGGGGGCACGCTGGACCGCAGGCCGAAGCAACACGAGAGAGGCGGGCGCCATGAGCTGGACCGTGGGCCGGGTCGCCGCATCCGCCGGGATCACGGTGCGCACCCTGCACCACTACGACCAGATCGGGCTCCTGGTACCGAGCGGCCGCAGCCACGCCGGCCACCGCCGCTACGAGGACCGCGACCTCGACCGGCTCCAGCAGATCCTCTTCTACCGGGAACTGGGCTTCCCCCTGGACCAGGTGGCGGCCCTGCTGGACGACCCCGGCACCGATCCGCGCGAACACCTGCGCCGCCAGCACGCGCTGCTCACCGACCGCATCGAGCGCTTGCAGCGCATGGCCGCCGCCGTCGAAACCGCCATGGAGGCACGGAAGATGGGCATCAACCTCACCCCCGAGGAACGCTTCGAGGTCTTCGGGGAGCACGACCCGGAGCAGTACGCCGAGGAGGTCGAGCAGCGCTGGGGCGACACCGAGGCCTACCGCGAGTCGCAGCGCCGGGCCGCCTCGTACACCAAGGCGGACTGGCAGCGGATCCAGGCCGAGGCCGAGGAGCTGAACCGGCGCTTCATCGCCCTGCTGGACGCCGGAACCGCCCCGGACTCCACCGAGGCGATGGACCTCGCCGAGGAGCACCGCCGGTGGATGGACCGCAGCCACTACACCTGCTCCCACGAGATGCACGCCTGCGTCGCCGAGATGTACGTCACCGACGAGCGCTTCACCCGCAACATCGACAAGGCGCGCCCCGGCCTCGCCCGCTTCCAACGGGACGCCATCGCCGCGAACTCGGCCAGACACCGGTAGGGCGTGCTCCCGCAGAGGGGATGGGGCGGAGCGGAACCGGGGAACGTCGCTCCGCGTTGATAGTTTGTCGGCGCACGCCAACCGCGTACCGCCCCGCCACCACCCCTCAGGAGCCCGGAACCGTGACGACGCTTGCGCTCGGACCGAGCTGGCTCGACCCCGACTACCTGCTCAACCAGTTCGGGATCTACGGCCTGCTGTTGATCGTCTTCGCCGAGTCGGGCCTGCTGATCGGCTTCTTCCTGCCGGGGGACTCGCTCCTCTTCACCACCGGCCTGCTGATCACCACCGGCCAGTTGGACTTCCCGCTGTGGGCGGTCATCGCGCTGATCTGCGTCGCCGCGGTCCTCGGCGACCAGGCCGGATACCTCTTCGGCAAGAAGGTCGGCCCGTCCCTCTTCAACCGGCCGGACTCCCGCCTGTTCAAGCAGGAGAACGTCACCAAGGCCCACGAGTTCTTCGAGAAGCACGGCCCGAAGTCCCTCGTACTGGCCCGGTTCGTGCCGGTGGTGCGGACGTTCACGCCGATCATCGCGGGCGTCAGCGGGATGCGGTACCGCTCCTTCATCACCTTCAACGTGATCGGCGGGGTGCTCTGGGGCGCGGGCGTCACCCTGCTCGGCGCCTGGCTCGGGCGGCACAGCTTCGTACGGAACAACATCGAGGCGATGCTGATCCTGATCGTGCTGATCTCGGTGCTGCCGATCGCCATCGAGTTCCTCCGCGCCCGCGGCAAGTCCAAGCGCGAGGCCGCCTCCACCCCCGCCCAGCCCGCCGACCCGGCCCCCGCGGACCCCCAGCGCCACGAGAGCCACCAGGCCTCCCCGGACTACGGAAACCACCCGGGCCACCAGCAGCAGCCCGGCCACCACGACCCCTCCGGCTACCGCGACCAGCCCGGCTACCAGGACCCCTCCGGCCACGGCGGCCACCCGGGCGGCGACCAGTACGGCGGCCCCCAGCAGCACGGCGGCGACCACTACGGCGGCGGCCACTATGGCGGCGACCAGTACGCGGGGAACCAGTACGCGGGCGGGCAGTACGGCGGGGACCAGTACGGCGGCGGCCAGCAGTACGGCGGCGGGCAGCAGTACGGCGGCGGTCACCACGACGGTGGCCACCACGGCGCGCAGCAGTACCAGCCCGAGCCGTACCCGCAGCAGCACCAGAGCGCGCCGTACCAGGGCGCGCCGCAGTACCAGGGCGAGCCCTATCCGCAGCAGGCGGGCGGGCAGGGGCAGCAGTACCCGCCGCAGCCGTACCCCGGGCAGGACCCGCAGGGCGGGCACGGCGGGCAGCAGCAGTACGGCGGCCAGGACCCCTGGGCGCGATAGCTGCCGCGGCGGCTGCATCGCCCGGTCAGAAGCCGCGGGTCCGCTTCGCCGCCCGGCGGTTCGCGGCGCCCGGCACCCGGATCAGCATCCGGGAGATCTCCGAACCGAGGTTCACCCCGATCGCGATGGCCAGCGCCAGCGCTGCCGCCTTGGTGAGCGACACCAGCCCCGCCACCACGTCGTTCTGCGCGAAGCCCAGCAGACCGAAGTACGTCGCGGAACCGGGCAGCAGCGGCCCGATCGCCGCCGTGATGTACGGCAGCGCGGAGGCGAAGCGGTACCGCGAGAAGAGCTGGCCGAACATACCGACCGTGCCCGCCGCGACCGCCGTGGAGGCCACCGGCGACAGCTCGCCCGCGAAGCGCATCGCCCCGTAGATCACCCAGGCCACACCGCCGTTGAGGGTCACCGCGAGCAGGGTGGAGCGCTCCTGCTGGAGCAGCACCGCGAAGGCCAGCGCCAGCCCCATCGAGGCCAGCGTCTGCCAGTACGGCCGCTCCACCACCACCAGCGCCACGTCCGGATTGAGGCTCGCCCCGAACCGCACCCCGAAGTACAGCACCAGCAGCACCCCGGTCACGATGCCGATGAAGAGGTACATGACCTCCAGCAGCCGGGCCGCGGCGGTGATGTAGTAGCCGGTCAGCCCATCCTGCGCGCCCGCCACCAGGGCCCGCCCCGGCAGCAGCGCGAACAGCCCACCGGTGATCACCGCGGACGCCGGTACGTTCGCGTGCAGCAGCGTCAGCGTCACCCCGATCGCGGCCGGCGGCATCGCCGCCACGGTGAACTGGTAGAACTCCGGCAGCCCGCGCCCCGAGCACACCCACGCCAGCCGGTCGCCCAGCACGGCGCCGATCGCGGCCGCCACGAACACCAGCAGACCACCGCCGACCAGGACCGAGGCGCAGCCCGCCAGCAGACCGTTGGCCGCGGTCAGCGCCCAGCCGGGAAAGGGGTGCCGGTTCCGCCGGATCTCCGCCAGCCGCCGGTACGCCTCCTCCAGGGTGATCTCCGCCGCCGGGTCGCCCAGGTCGTCCACCAGCCGGAAGACCGCGGCCAGCCGGGTGTAGTCGGTACCGCGGCGGCGCACCGTGCGGGACGCCGTCACCGGGTCGTCGACCAGGGACGGCTGGTGCGAGACGGACAGCAGGGTGAAGGTGACCGTCGGCTCGCACCGGTCCAGCCCGTAGCTGCGGCAGACGGCGAACATCGCGGCCTCCACATCCTCCGCGCCCTCGCCCCCGGCCAGCAGCAACTCCCCGATACGCAGCGTCAGATCGAGCACCCGGGGCACCGCGGGCCCCGCCTCGTCATGCGCCTGCGCGGGCTCGGGCGCGGGCCGCTCCGCCACCGGCATCCGCAGCATGGTCCGCATCCGGTCCTGCCAGGGCGCCTCCTTGGTCAACTTGACCATGGGGATACCGCCCGGAGGCGTGAACGCCGGCGGACCGTTGCGCGCGGTGTACGTCGCCGGGGTGCTGAAGGCCGAGCCCTCCTGGTCCGCCCCCGCCGACGGCGCCTCGAACCCCTCCGGCAGCGCGAACTCGGAGGTGGTGACCGACTCCTCCGAGGGCGGCGCCGCGAACCCCTCCGGCAGCGCGAACTCCGAGGTGGTACTCGACTCGCCCTCGGGCTCGGCCGGTTCGCCCTCGGACTCGGCCGGTTCGCCCTCCGCCGAGGGCGATTCGTCCTCCGCCGGGGCGGACCCGGCGGCGCCGGCCGACTCACCCGGCCCGCCCCGCTGCGGCTTCCGCCCCGTTTCGCCGTCCTCCGGAGTCCGCTCCGCGTCGTCGCCGTCCCCGGGGGAGGACGGATGGCCGCTCCGCGCCTCGTCCGACTGCGGCTTGCGGTCCTCCGGACCCGACTGAGACCTGCCCACCTCTGCCCCTTCTGCGCCCGAGGGCACTCGATCACTGGTTGTGCCCAGTATGCGTACTCACAAAGAAACGGGCCGTGCGCCCCGGCAGGGGTCGCACGGCCCGTCCGGGCCGGGGGTCAGTGACCGCCCTGCTCCTTGAAGCGCTTGTAGGAGCGCTCGATCTCCGTCTCGGCCTCCGTACGGCCCACCCAGTTCGCGCCCTCCACGGACTTGCCGGGCTCCAGGTCCTTGTACACCTCGAAGAAGTGCTGGATCTCCAGGCGGTCGAACTCCGACACATGGTGGATGTCGCGCAGATGCTCCACCCGCGGATCGGAGGCGGGCACACACAGCAGCTTGTCGTCGCCGCCGGCCTCGTCCGTCATCCGGAACATGCCGATGGTGCGGCAGGTGATGAGACAACCGGGGAAGGTCGGCTCCTCCAGGATGACCAGCGCGTCCAGCGGGTCGCCGTCCTCGCCGAGAGTGTTCTCGACGAAGCCGTAGTCCGCGGGGTAGCTCGTCGAAGTGAAGAGTCGACGGTCGAGGCGGATGCGACCGGTCTCGTGGTCCACCTCGTACTTGTTCCGCGAACCCTTCGGGATCTCGATCGTGACGTCGAACTCCACCGGTGGCTCCTCCATGATCAGCACATACTTCTGGTGGTTAAGTGTCCCTCACGCAGGTACATGATCGCGAAAGGGGCTGGTTGTGGTGCCGGAGCTGCCGAAGCCGAAAACGGGTGCCGGGCTGTGGGCCCGACTGCCGCTGAAACGGCCCGTGGTGCGGCTCGCGGATCTGGCGCACCCCGCGAGCCTGAAGACCTGGCAGGTCACGGCGGGTGCCGCCGCGCTCGGCCTGGTCGTCGTGGCCGGCGCGCTCACCGCCGCCGGCCCCTGGGACTCCGACGGTCAGCGTACGGCCGAGGCGCGACGGGCCACCGCCGGGGCCCCCGGGGGTGGCGCAGATCACGGACGGCCCCGGCCCGGCGGCACCCCGCAGCCCGCCCGCAGCGCCCCCGAGGTGCTCTCCGCGCTCGGTTCCACCGCCCCCGATACGCACCGCGCCACCGGCACCGAACCCACCGAGGCCTCCCTCCGGCGGCTGCTCGGACCGCAGCTCGCCGACGCCTCCCTCGGCGAGCACCGCGCCGCCGCCGTCGTCGACATCGCCACCGGCCACCGCCTCTACGGGGAGGACGCCGGGCGCAGCCTCACCCCCGCCTCCACCACCAAGCTCGCCACCGCCGTCGCCGCCCTCTCCGCCGTCGGCCCCGGCCACCGCCTCACCACCCGCACCGTCCTCCAGCCGGGCGGGCACGGCACCCCGCGAGTGGTCCTCGTCGGCGGCGGCGACCCCACCCTCACCGCGCGCCCCGACGCCGCCGGCAACGCCAGCCTGCGCAAGCTCGCCGCGGACACCGCCCGCCGCCTCGCCGCGGACAAACACGACGAGATCAGCCTCGGCTACGACACCGGCCTCTACACCGGCACCGAGCAGCACCGCATCGGCCCCAACGAGAACCTCGCCCCGGTCACCGCCCTGCTGCACGACGAGGGGCGGCTGGACGACTCCACCGGCGGGCCCGCCCCCCGCTCCACCGACCCGGCGGCCGACACCGCCCGCACCTTCGCCGCGCTCCTCGCCGACCACGGCGTCCGCACCCGCGGCAGGCCCGCCCCGGCGTCCGCGGGCGGCAAGCCCGAGCAGCTCGCCGCCGTCCACTCCCCGCCGCTGTCCGCCCTGGTGGAGCGGATGCTGACGCAGAGCGACAACGACATCGCGGAGCACCTCGCCCGGCACACCGCGCTCGCCGCCGGGAAGCCCGCCGACTTCGCCGGTGGCGGCGCCGCCGTCCACGCCCGGCTCGCCAAGCTCCAACTCCCGCTGAACGGGGCGCACTTCGCCGACGGCAGCGGCCTCGACCGGGCCGACCGGCTCACCGCGGGCCTGCTCACCTCGCTCCTCGCCACCGCCGGCGACAAGGACCACCCCGAGCTGCGCTCCGTCCTCACCGGCCTGCCCGTCGCCGGCTTCACCGGCACCCTCCAGAACCGCTACGGCGGCGCCGAGGAAGCCCCCGCCACCGGCCTGGTCCGCGCCAAGACCGGCACACTCACCGGCGTCAACACCCTGGCCGGCACCGTGGTGGACGCCGACGGCCGGCTCCTCGCCTTCGCCTTCATGACCGCCGGATCCACCACCCCCGGCCCCACCCAGACCTCCCTGGACCGCCTCGCCACCACCCTCACCACCTGCGGCTGCGGCTGACTCGGCGGTTCCGGATCAGTCGGCCTCGCGCAGGGGGCGCATCAGGCGGAGCCGAGCACGTACCGTTGACGCATGACGAGCATCGGCGGTGCTGCAGCTTCAGGGATGGTCGACTGGAATCTCGCGGTGGCGACCGCGACCCGGCTCGCTCGTCCCGGCCCGGAGGTGAGCCGGGACGAGGCCCGAGCCGTCGTCGCCGAACTGCGGCGGCACGCGGCCCAGGCCGAGCGGCATGTCCGCGGCTTCACCCGGCTCGGCACCGACGCCGCCCACGACACCCCGGTCCTGGTGGTGGACCGGCCCGGCTGGGTCCGCGCCAATGTGGCCGGCTTCCGCGAACTGCTCGGCCCGCTGCTGGAGAAGATGCAGCAGCGCCGCGGCGGCGGCCCCGGCGGCGCCGTCCTCGGCACCGTCGGCGGCAAGGTCACCGGAGTCGAGCTCGGAATGCTCCTCTCCTTCCTCTCCTCCCGCGTCCTCGGCCAGTACGAGACCTTCGCGCCCGCCACCCGCGAGCTTCCGGCCGCCGCGAACGGCGGCGGACGGCTCCTCCTGGTGGCGCCCAACATCGTCCATGTGGAACGCGAACTCGACGTGGAACCACATGACTTCCGCCTCTGGGTCTGCCTGCACGAGGAGACCCACCGCACCCAGTTCACCGCCGTGCCCTGGCTGCGGGACCACCTGGAGGGCGAGATCCAGTCGTTTCTCGCCGAGACCGACGTGGACGCCTCGACCTTCCTGGAGCGGATCCGGCAGGCCGCCCAGTCCCTGGTCGGAGGCAGCCCCGAGGGCGAGGACGAGGGCGGCCGCTCCCTGGTGGAGCTGGTGCAGACCCCCGCCCAGCGCGAGATCCTCGCCCGCCTCACCGCCGTGATGTCCCTCCTCGAAGGCCACGCCGACTTCGTGATGGACGGCGTGGGACCCGATGTGGTGCCGTCCGTCTCCGAGATCCGGGAGAAGTTCCAGCAGCGCAGGGCCCGCGGGGCCTCCCGGCTCGATCTCGCCCTGCGCAAACTCCTCGGCCTGGACGCCAAGCTCCGCCAGTACCGCGACGGGGAGCGCTTCGTCCGCGCCGTGGTGGACGAGGCCGGAATGGACGGCTTCAACCGCGTGTGGACCTCGCCCAACACCCTCCCCACCAAGGCGGAGATCGCCGACCCGGCCGGCTGGCTGGCCCGGGTGCACCGCTCCTGAGGAGGTGGTCCGGGCGCCCCGTCCCACCGCCGCCGGACAATCGGATCCGGCCGTTGGCAGAAGCGCGCCCCGCCAATCACCCGTCCGAGGGACCGTGGGCCAGGAGTAGGCGTGCGATGCTCGGGGAACAGCTCGGTTCTGTCACCATCTACCCACTCTGAGTGACTGCTCGGTCGGGCGCGGAGCCCAATTCCCGCGCCGACCGTGACGCACCCCCGGAACCGGCAGTTACCGAGGCACACCTCCCGAACTTCACGAAGGGAACCGGACCATGGGTCCCCATCCAGCGGTCGCGGCGATACGCCTGGCGGTCCGCCACGTACTCAACGACATCCGGCAAGACCTCCGGATCCAGTCCGCCGCCCAGGCCGAGCGGCCTGCCGTCGCGGCCGCCCCGCCCGCGCCCCGCAGCCAGTCCACCCCGCCCGCGGTCACCGTCCCCCCGGCCCCCCTGGTGCTGGTCGCCTGCTCCGGCGGGGCCGACTCCATGGCCCTCGCCTCCGCCCTCGCCTTCGAAGCCCCCCGCCTCGGTGTCCGCGCCGGCGGCATCACCGTCGATCACGGCCTCCAGGCCGGCTCCGACGCCCGTGCCGCCGAGGTCGCCGCCCGCCTCACCGCCCTCGGCCTCGGCCCGGTCGACTCCGTCGCCGTCACCGTCGGCACCGCCGGCGGCCCCGAGGCCGCCGCCCGCGACGCCCGCTACGCCGCACTGGACGCCGCCGCCGAACGCCATGGCGCGCACGCCGTACTCCTCGGCCACACCCGCGACGACCAGGCCGAGACCGTGCTCCTCGGGCTCGCCCGCGGCTCCGGCATCCGCTCCCTCTCCGGGATGGCCGCCGTCTCCGGCACCCGCGGCCGCTACCGCAGGCCCTTCCTCCAGCTCGACCGGCAGACCGCCCGCCGCGCCTGCCTCGCCCAGCACCTCCCCGTCTGGGACGACCCGCACAACGCCGACCCCACCTACACCCGCTCCCGCCTCCGCCACGAGGGCTTGCCCGCCCTGGAGAAGGCCCTCGGCAAAGGCGTCGTGGAGGCCCTCGCCCGCACCGCCCGCCTCTCCCGCGACGACGCGGACGCGCTGGACGCCTGGGCCGAGCGCGTCCAGGCCACCGTCCGCGACGCCACCGGCCGTATCGAGTGCGACAAGCTCCACGACCTGCCGCCCGCGGTACGCCGCCGGGTGCTGCGCCGGGCCGCCATCGAGGCGGGCGCCCCGGCCGGCTCGCTCTTCGCCCGCCACATCGAGGAGTTGGACCGCCTGATCACCGGCTGGCGGGGGCAGGGCGCCATCAATCTGCCGGGCCGCGTCGTCGCTCAGCGGCAGGGTGGCAGACTGGTTATCCGGCAAGGCTGCCCCTGACCCACCGGCCCGCGGGCCGGTGCGGTGCTGACAGCGGCTCGGACGACCGAAAGTGATGCGGGTGGACGCGAACGACATGGGCACCGACCTCAAGTCGGTACTCATCACAAAGGAAGAGATCGACGCCAAGCTGGCCGAGCTGGCCGCGAGGATCGACGCGGAGTACGCGGGCCGGGAGCTGCTGATCGTCGGAGTCCTCAAGGGCGCGGTGATGGTCATGGCCGATCTGGCGCGTGCCCTGTCCACCCCGCTCACCATGGACTGGATGGCGGTGTCCTCCTACGGCGCGGGCACCCAGTCCTCCGGGGTGGTGCGGATCCTGAAGGACCTCGACACCGACATCAAGGGCCGCGACGTCCTGATCGTCGAGGACATCATCGACTCCGGGCTCACCCTGTCCTGGCTGATCTCCAACCTCGGCTCCCGCGAGCCGGCCTCGCTGAAGGTCTGCACCCTGCTGCGCAAGCCGGAGGCGGCCAAGGTCTCCATCGACGTGGAGTGGGTCGGCTTCGACATCCCCAGCGAGTTCGTCGTGGGCTACGGCCTGGACTACGCGGAGAAGTACCGCAATCTCCCCTTCGTCGGTACGCTCGCCCCCCACGTCTACGGCGGCTGAAACACAGCGTCCGGGCGGGCGGAGCGGCCGGGAACCCGGAGCGTGCTTCCGCCGTTGGAGGATGCGGAGACGGGTTTGGGCCACCGCCCATGCGCCCCGGGTGACAAAGCTGGGGTACCGTCCGAAGAACACTCTTTATCAGACTCACTATGGCAGGAGGGACGGGGCGGCACCGCTCCGTATGGATGGACGTGAAGCGATACTTCCGTGGGCCCGTCATGTGGATCGTGCTGGCCGTCCTTGCCGTGGTCGTGTTGATGCAGGTCGTCGGTTCTTCCGGCGGCTACAAGACGGTGGACACGGGCCAGGTCGTCCAGGCGATCGACAACAACAGGGTCCAGCAGGCCAAGCTCACCACCGGTGACGAGCAGACCATCAAGGTCCAGCTGAAGAACGGCCAGAAGGTCGACGGCAGCAGCAAGATCCAGGCGAGCTACATCGGCGACCAGGGCGTCAATCTCGCCAAGGACCTCCAGGCCAAGTACGAGAGCAAGCAGATCCCCGACGGCTACACCGTCTCGCCGTCGAAGCAGAACCCGTTCTTCGGGTTCCTGCTCTCCCTGCTGCCGATCATTCTCATCGTCCTGGTCTTCCTGTTCGTCATGAACCAGATGCAGGGCGGCGGCTCCCGGGTCATGAACTTCGGGAAGTCCAAGGCCAAGCTCATCACCAAGGACACCCCGAAGACGACCTTCTCCGATGTGGCGGGCTCCGACGAGGCCGTCGAGGAGCTCCAGGAGATCAAGGAGTTCCTCCAGGAGCCGGCCAAGTTCCAGGCCGTCGGCGCCAAGATCCCCAAGGGCGTGCTGCTGTACGGCCCGCCCGGCACCGGCAAGACCCTGCTGGCCCGCGCCGTGGCCGGCGAGGCCGGGGTGCCGTTCTACTCGATCTCCGGCTCCGACTTCGTGGAGATGTTCGTCGGTGTCGGCGCCTCCCGGGTGCGCGACCTGTTCGAGCAGGCCAAGGCGAACGCCCCGGCCATCGTCTTCGTCGACGAGATCGACGCCGTCGGCCGGCACCGCGGTGCGGGTCTCGGCGGCGGCCACGACGAGCGCGAGCAGACGCTGAACCAACTCCTGGTAGAGATGGACGGCTTCGACGTGAAGGGCGGCGTCATCCTGATCGCCGCCACTAACCGGCCCGACATCCTCGACCCGGCGCTGCTGCGGCCGGGCCGCTTCGACCGGCAGATCGCCGTCGACCGCCCGGACATGCAGGGCCGGTTGGAGATCCTGAAGGTCCACCAGAAGGGCAAGCCGGTCGCGCCGGACGTCGACCTCTCGGCCGTCGCCCGCCGCACCCCCGGCTTCACCGGTGCCGACCTGAGCAACGTCCTCAACGAGGCCGCCCTGCTCACCGCGCGCAGCGACCGCAAGCTGATCGACAACCAGATGCTGGACGAGGCGATCGACCGGGTGGTCGCGGGCCCGCAGAAGCGGACCCGGATCATGTCGGACAAGGAGAAGAAGATCACCGCGTACCACGAGGGCGGTCACGCCCTGGTCGCGGCGGCCTCACCCAACTCCGACCCGGTGCACAAGATCACCATCCTGTCCCGCGGCCGCGCCCTCGGCTACACCATGGTGCTGCCCGACGAGGACAAGTACTCGACCACCCGCAACGAGATGCTCGACCAGCTCGCCTACATGCTGGGCGGCCGGGCGGCGGAGGAGCTGGTCTTCCACGACCCGACCACCGGCGCGGCCAACGACATCGAGAAGGCCACCACCACGGCCCGCTCCATGGTCACCCAGTACGGCATGACGGAGCGGCTCGGCGCCATCAAGTTCGGCGGCGACAACACCGAACCCTTCCTCGGCCGGGAGATGGCGCACCAGCGGGACTACTCGGAAGAGGTCGCCGCGCTGGTCGACGAAGAGGTCAAGAAGCTCATCGAGAACGCGCACAACGAGGCCTGGGAGATCCTGGTCGAGAACCGCGACGTGCTCGACAACCTCGTCCTCCAGCTCCTGGAGAGGGAGACCCTGGGCAAGGAGGAGATCGCCGAGATCTTCGCGCCGATCGTCAAGCGGCCCTCGCGGCCCGCCTGGACCGGTTCCTCGCGGCGCACCCCGTCGACCCGTCCGCCGGTGCTCTCCCCCAAGGAGCTGTCACTGACGAACGGCGCCAACGGCACGCCGCCCTCCCTCACCAAGGGTTCCCCGGGTACCGAGAGCAGCCCGCTCCCGCCGGCCGAGGCGCCCTCGCCGGAGGACCGCCCCGAGGCGTGACAGCGGCCACACCGGCCCGGAATGTGTACCGCGCCCCCCAGGTTCTAGCCTTGGGGGGCGCGGTCGTGTCCGAGGCCGCGCACTGAGCACAGGAACGAGGGACCGATGATCGACCCCGTGACGCTGGACGGTGGGAGCCGGATCGGCGAGTTCGACGAGAAGCGGGCGGCGGACGCCGTACGGGAGCTGTTGATCGCGGTCGGTGAGGATCCGGACCGCGAGGGGCTGGTGGAGACTCCGGCCCGGGTGGCGCGGGCGTACCGGGAGATATTCGCCGGGCTGTGGCAGAAGCCGGAGGATGTGCTCACCACCACCTTCGACCTGGGCCACGACGAGATGGTGCTGGTGCGGGACATCGAGGTGATGAGTTCCTGCGAGCACCACCTGGTGCCGTTCGTGGGGGTGGCGCACGTCGGGTACATCCCGTCCGTCGACGGGAAGATCACCGGTCTGTCGAAGCTGGCCCGGCTGGTCGACGTCTACGCCCGCCGCCCGCAGGTGCAGGAGCGGCTGACCACGCAGATCGCGGACTCCCTGATGGAGATACTGGAGCCGCGCGGGGTGATCGTGGTCATCGAGTGCGAGCACATGTGCATGACGATGCGCGGGGTGCGCAAGCCGGGAGCCAAGACCATCACCTCGGCGGTGCGCGGGCAGTTGAGGCACCCGGCCACCCGCAACGAGGCGATGAGCCTCATCATGGCGAAGTAGCCGGGCGCGGGGGTCAGTTCGGGCGGCGCGGGTGGTCCGGGTCGTCGTCCTCGTCGTCGGGGAGTCTGCAGACCCGCTCCAGGAACAGCGCGGCAGCTATCACGCCGAGGCCGGCGAGGACCGAGAAGCCGGCGGTGATGGCCTGGTCGCGGCGGGCCGGGATGTCCAGGAACTCCAGCAGGAAGACGCCGGTGCCGGCGTACCCGCCGGCGACGAGGGCCGCGACCAGGGCGCTGGCCTGGGCGAAGCCGACGGCTCTGGCCGCCACCAGCGGGTCCACGCCCTTGGCGTCGGGCTGCCGTTCCCGCTGCGCCTTCAGCCGGGTGCGCAGCGAGAGCGCGGTGGCGAGCAGGATGACGGCGATCACCGCCAGTACGACGGGTGCGGCGCCGGGCACCCGGGGCAGGGTCCCCAGCGAGTCCCACAGCCGGGCGCCGGCCCAGGCCAGCACTCCGGCGCCGAGGAACAGCCCGGCCAGGACCCTGATGCGCAGCTCTTTCACAAATCCCCTTCGCCGCCCGGTGCGCCGCGGCACCGGGGCCGCCGTCGTCCGGTCCCGGCACGGGGCGCGCCGTCGCCGGGCGCCCCGTCCGGTAGACCCTAACGACTACTCGGGCAGGTGGAGTTCCAGGTCGGTGCGCGGCGTGACGCCCTGTCGGGTGACGCCGTCCAGCAGCCCGGCGACGGGGCCGCGGCCGGGGAGCTGCGCCTCGGGTTCGATGTCGTGCCAGGGCGCGAGGACGAAGGCCCGCTGGTGGGCGCGGGGGTGGGGGAGGGTCAGCACCGGGTCCTCGGAGACCTCCTCGGCGTAGGTCACGATGTCGACGTCCAGGGTGCGGGCGCCCCAGTGCTCGTCGCGGGCGCGGTGGAAGGCCTCCTCGACGGCGTGGGCGCGCTCCAGCAGGGAGGACGGCGGCAGGGTGGTCTTCACCACGGCGACCGCGTTGAAGTAGGAGGGCTGGGTGCCCGGTTCGACGCCCCAGGGTTCCGTCTCGTAGACGGGGGAGACGGCTTTGACGCGCAGTCCCGGGGTGTCGCCGAGGGCGTCGACCGCGCCCTGGAGGGTTTCCAGCCGGTTGCCGAGATTGCTGCCGAGGGCTATCACGGCCCGGCGCGGGTTGCTGAGGGTGGTGTCGGCGGCGTCCACCTGTTCCACCACGGAGGCGGGTACGGGCTGGACGGTCGGGTCGCTCGGCCCCGTGGGGAAGGGTGCGCTCATACTCGCCTCCGTGTGATGGTGACGGTCACGTCGTCGAACGGGACGGAGATCGGGGCGTCCGGCTTGTGGACGCAGACCTCGACCTCCGCCACCGTCTCGTGCTTCAGACAGGTCTGCGCGATGCGTTCCGCGAGGGTCTCGACGAGGTCGACCGGTTCGCCCTTGACGACGGCGACGACCTCCTCGGCGACGACGCCGTAGTGCACGGTCTTCTCCAGGTCGTCATCGGCGGCGGCCGCACGGATGTCGAGGCCGAGGACGACGTCCACGATGAAGGTCTGGCCCTCCTCGCGTTCCCTGGGGAAGACGCCGTGGTGCCCACGGGCCTTGAGGCCACGCAGCGCGACACGATCCACGCGAATCACTCCTGCAGTAGTCGGTGTGCCCGGCCGGTGCCGGGTGCGGCCGGCCCGGCGGGCACGTTCGAATCTACCGCCGGACCGCGGCGGTGCCTGCGCTCGGGGGGTGGAGTGCGGTCGCCGCCTGGGATTCGCGGCCGGTCAGGCGGGGCTGCCGTCCGGGTCGCCGCCGGGCGGGTCTCCGGAGCCGCCCTGGTCGTCGGACTCGGCGAGGACCGGGGAGGAGTGGTGGGACCAGAGCCGCCAGCCCTCCGGGGTGCGCAGGAACACATTGGTGGCGACGACGAGTTGGCCCACCAGCGGCCCCAGTTCCTCACCCTCGTCGGGGGCGGGGCCGCCGCTGAGGATGTTCTCGGTGCAGGTGACCACCGCGGTGTCGCCGGCCACGTCGACCTCGACGTCGGTGAGGAAGAACTGAATGTACTCGGTGTTCGCCATGATCAGCGCGTAGGACCTGAGAACTTCGCCGCGGCCGCTGAGGACGGGCCAGCCGGGGTGCACACAGGACACGGCGGGCCGGTCGTCGGAGAGCCAGAGGGCGGTGAGGGCGTCGAAGTCGCCGCGCTCCATGGCCTCGTAGTAGGCGGTGTTGGCGTCCTGGACGCGATCGGCGTCGGTACGGGCGCCGCTCACCGGGCTCCTTCCACTGCCTGGACGACGCGCACCGCGTCCGCGGTGGCGCGGACCTCGTGCACCCGGACCGCCCAGGCGCCCTGGCGGGCGGCGAGGGCGGAGACGGCCGCGGTGGCCGCGTCGCGTTCACGGGCGGGCGGCGGGGCGCCGTCGGGGCCGGCGAGCACCCGTCCGAGGAAACGTTTGCGGGAGGCGGCGACCAGCAGGGGGCGGCCGAGTGCGGTCAGCCGGTCGAGGTGGGCGAGGAGGGTGAGGTCGTGCTCGGCGTCCTTGGAGAAGCCGAGGCCCGGGTCGACCACTATCCGCTCGGGGTCGATTCCGGCGGCGGTGGCGTGCTCCAGACCCGCGGCCAACTCCTCGACGACCTCGGCGACCACGTCGGCGTACTCGCCGTGCACGGTGGCGCCCTCCAGGAAGCCGCGCCAGTGCATCAGGACGAACGGGGCGCCGGCCGCGGCCACCACGGGGAGCATCGCCGGGTCGGCGAGGCCGCCGCTGACGTCGTTGACCAGGGCGGCGCCCGCGGCGAGGGACTCCTCGGCGACGCGGGCGCGCATGGTGTCGACGGACACCGTGACGCCCTCGGCGGCGAGTTGGCGGACGACGGGCACCACGCGGCGCAGTTCCTCCGCGGCGTCGACGCGGGCGGCGCCGGGCCGGGTGGACTCGCCGCCGACGTCTATCAGGTCGGCCCCCTCGGTGACGAGGTCCAGGCCGTGCTTGACCGCGCGGGTGGTGTCGAACCAGCGGCCGCCGTCGGAGAAGGAGTCCGGGGTGACGTTGACGACGCCCATCACCGCACAGCGGTCCCAGTCGGGCAGGCCTGCGACTCGGCGGCCGGGGCTGCGCAGCTCAGTCATACCCCCAGCGTAGAGCCCTGGCCGGAGTCCCCGGTCCGCTGGTCGTCGGGCGCGGTACGGCCGCGGGGCACCGCGCCGTCCGCGGCGGGGGTGTGGTGGGGGCACGGCTGGGGGCTGCGGCGGCGCAGCGCGGCGGGCAGGCCGAGCTGCACGAAGCCTTCGGCGCGGAGTGCGGCGAGCCCGATCCGGGGCAGGTCGCGGGAGGTGCGGTACACCACGAAGCGCGGTTCCCAGCGGGGGCGGAACTTGGCGTTGAAGCGGTACAGGGACTCGATCTGGAACCAGCGGGAGAGGAACACCAGCAGGGCCCGCCAGGCCCGCAGTACGGGGCCGGCGCCGATCTTCTCGCCGCGGGCCAGGGCGGCGCGGAACATGGCGAAGTTCAGGGAGACACGGCTGATGCCGAGGCCGGGCGCCTCCCGCAGGGCGGCCACGATCAGGAGCTCGTTGAGGCCCGGGTCGGCGGCACGGTCACGGCGCATCAGGTCCAGGGAGACCCCGTCCTCGCCCCAGGGCACGAAGTGCAGTACGGCCTTGAGGTCGCCGTGCGGGCCGGGCTCGTCCGGGTCGGCGCGGTGGGCGGTGGCGATGAGGCAGTCCCCGTCGGCCGGGTCGCCGATGCGGCCCAGGGCCATGGAGAAGCCGCGTTCGGTGCCGGTGCCGCGCCAGTCGTCGGAGGCCTGACGGATGCAGTCGAGTTCCTGCTCGTCGAGTTCCGAGACGCGGCGTACCCGGGTCTGGTAGCCGGCGCGTTCGATGCGGGTGACCATCTGGCGGACGTTGCGCATGGCCCGGCCGCTGAGGGAGAAGCCGGCGGTGTCCACGATGGCCTCGTCGCCGATCTCCAGTGCGTCCAGGCCGGTTTCGCGGGTCCACACCTCGCCGCCGGTCTCCGAGCAGCCCATGACGGCGGGGGTCCAGGAGTGGGCGGTGGCCTCGTCCATGAAGCGTTCGATGGCGCCGGGCCAGGCCTCGACGTCGCCGATCGGGTCGCCGCTGGCGAGCATCACACCGGAGACGACGCGGTAGCAGACGGCGGCCTTGCCGCTGGGGGAGAAGACGGCGCCCTTGTCGCGGCGGAGCGCGAAGTGGCCGAGGGAGTCGCGCCGGCCGTGCTTGGCGAGCAGGGCGCGCAGCCGGGCCTCGTCGTCCTCGGTGAGCCGGGCCGCGGGGTGTTCGGGGCGTAGCGCCAGATAGCTGGTGGTGAGGGCGGTGAGCAGGCCGAGGGCGCCGAGCGAGAAGGCCACCGTGAAGCTGGTGTTGCCGGTGTAGTCGACGGGGCCTTCGAGGCCGAAGAGGCCGTACAGGACGTGGGCGAGGCGGTCGTAGAGGCCGGGGTCGCCGACGGTGCGGCTGGGGTGGGCGCTGACCACGAGCAGGCCGAGCAGGACCGAACCGCTGCCGGTGAGAAGGAAGTTGGTGAGGGCGCGCCAGCGGCTGCGCGGGTCGGGCAGCGCCGCGAACTCGCCGCGGTGGCGCACCAGCAGGGTGAAGAGGGCGAGCGAGATGACGACGCCGAGCACCGAGTGCCGGTAGGCGAACTGGGAGACGGCGCCGGCCGGCAGCAGCAGCACCGCGGCCCGCCAGGCGCGGCGCTTGCGGCGTCTGAGCCCGTGCGCGAGCAGCAGCAGCAGGACGCCGGCGCTCAGCGAGAGCGCGGCGGCGAACGGGCCGAGGGCGCCGGGCAGCACCTCGGCCAGGGTGTGCATCCGGCTGTGCCGGAAGCGGGGGAAGACTCCGGCGGCGATGTCCAGGAGGCCTACGAGGGTGCCGGCGCGGGCTGCGAAGGCGGGTACGGCGGAGGGGCGGGGGCCTCGAAGTACCCGCCGCAGCGGGTGACTCGGGCGCGCAACCCGACCTGACTTTTCGCCATCTATCCTGACAGACATCGCATCCCGTGATTCCGCGCGAAGTGGTGGCGGAAGCCTAGTCCGGCTTTCCGGCAGTAGTGCCCTTCTTAGGACGACGTGGATTGACACCGGGTTCAGTCCCGGCGGGAAAAGACAGGAATCTCACTCCATGGGTCTTACCAGTACCGCGCTGCTGGGTTTGGCGGCGGCTCTGGCCGGGCTGCTGTTCGGCGGCACGGTGTGGCTGTGGCCGCGGTTCGCGGGCCGCGGCTGGCGGTGGATCGCGGCCCGGACGGGCGTACTGCTGGCGGCGCAGGCCGCGCTGTTCTGCACCCTGCTGCTGGCGGCCAACCAGAACTTCGGCTTCTACGGCTCCTGGTCCGACCTCCTCGGCACCGAGACCGGGCAGGGCGTGGTGGTGGACCAGACCGCCCGCGGCCCGCTGCGGCTGCTGGGCACCGAGCCGGTCAGCGCCGCGTCCCCTTCCGCGCCCTCGGCCGGCGGGCAGATCCAGCGCATCCGGATCACCGGCGCCGTCTCCCGCATCTCCTCCCCGGCCCTGCTGTACCTGCCGCCGGAGTACTTCCAGCAGCGCTACCGGCAGCACACCTTCCCCGCCGCCGTCGTCCTCACCGGCTACCCCGGCACCGCCGCCGCCCTGGTCAACGGCCTGCACTACCCGCAGACCGCGCAGCGCCTGGTACGCGGGAGCCGGATGCCGCCCATGGTGCTGGTGATGATGCGGCCCACCGTGGTGCCGCCGCGGGACACCGAGTGCGTGGACGTGCCCGGCGGCCCGCAGACCGAGACCTTCCTCGCGGAGGATGTGCCGCGGGCCGTCGCCGGGCACTACCGGGTGGCCCGCGCCCCGCACTCCTGGGGCGTCATCGGCGACTCCACCGGCGGCTACTGCGCCCTGAAGCTGGCCGTGCACCACCCCGGCCGGTACGCGGCGGGCGCCGGCCTCTCCCCCTACTACAAGGCGCCCGAGGACCCCACCACCGGCGACCTCTTCCGCGGCGACCAGTCGGCGCGGAACCACGCCGACCTGATGTGGTCGATGCGGCACGGGCCCGCGCCGCGCACCTCGCTGCTGGTCACCACCAGCCGGCACGGGGAGCGCAACTACCGTGCCACCCGCGCCTTCGTGAACCTCGTACGGCACCGCGGCCCCACCCGGATCTCGTCCATCGTGCTGGACACCGGCGGCCACAACTTCAACACCTGGCGGCGGGAGATCCCGGCCGCGCTGGAGTGGCTGGGCGGCCGTCTCAGCGGTGGCTGAACCGGGGCCGGAGGCTGGGGAATTGCGGGGCTCCGGCACCAAGGGCGGCGTACGCGCGGTAAGTTTCTGGCCATGCCACGTGGACGTCACCGCCATTCCCCGCCCCTGCACCGGCTGCTGCCGCCCTCGGTGATCGCGGGCGTGTCCGTCGCGTGCGGCGCCGCCTGCTGGTTCGTCGACCGGACGCTGCCGCTGCGCGGTCTGGCGTCCGTCGCCGCTTTCGCCGCGGTGGTCGGCGCGGTCGTGATGCGCGGCTGGGACCTCACCGCGGGCAAGCGGGTCGCGGACCTCACCCGGGGCCGCGCCAGCGACGCCTGGCAGCACGAGGAGCGCGTGGCCGAACTCGAAGGCGACCTGGAGGAATCCCGCGAGGTACGCGCCAAGCTGGAGCAGAAACTGCGCGCCAAGCGGGCCGAACTCGCCGGGCTGCGCGGCGAACACGCGGCCCTGCTGCGCCGCTACGCCAACGCCGAGACGGAACGCGCCAGCGCCCTGGAGGGCCGCCGGCAACTCGCCATCGAGGCCGCCGCCCCCACCCCGGCACTGACCTCGTCGTCCAGCCCGCCCGCCCTGCGGCCCTCGCTCTATCTGCGCGCCAACCGCGCCCTGGACCGGCTGGCCCCGCCCCGGCCCGCCACCCACCGGGTCCCGCCGCACGGCATCCCGCTCCCCGAGCGCGGCACCGGTCGGGAGGCGGGGGAGCAGGGGAAGGACGCGGCGGCCGGGCACCGGCGCGCGGCCGCCGGAACCACCGGGCACCGGGCGCAGCCGGGCATCGCCGCCGCGCCCCGCCGCCCCGCCCTCACCGGCGGCTTCGACTACTTCGGTACCAAGTCCGACCCGTCCGCCGCACTGGAGTCGGTGCAGCACGCGGACCTCGCCGATGTGGTGGGCGAGGAGGCGCTCGCCGAGCATCAGGCGGAGGAGGACTCCGGCGCCCCGGACGGCCGGAGCGCCGAGGAGGTCATCGACCTGACGGCGCACGACGAGACCGAGCAGATGGACCTGGCGGCACTCCGCGGCGCGGTCTGACCCAGGGGGTGTCTCCCCCTCTCAAGTCCCCTGCTGCCGACCGCACTTGGGCACAGCTCAGGACATCCACCGGTCCGGTCCCGCCAGCCGGCGCCCGGTGCGGGAGCGGTCGGCCTGGGCGTACAGCAGCTCCGCCGCCTGCGAGGCGTCCCGCACCCTGGCCCGTACGGTGGTGTTCGCGCCGGTGTCCACGCGGAGTTCGGCCAGTCGCAGGGCCCGCGCCCAGGGGCCCCGGACCAGGCGGACGCTCTGCACCTTGGCGTGCGGGACCAGGCTCACCCGGTGCTGGAGCAGGCCCTGCCGGGCGGCGAACACCGCCTCGTCCACGGCCAGTCCGTGGCCCCGCCACCACAGCGGCAGCCGGTAGCGGGCCCGGGCGGGCGGCCGGGTGAAGTGCCGCGGCACCGCGACGCCCGGCAGCACCCGCGCCACCAGTTCCTCCGCCTGCGGCCGTGAAGCGACCGGCACCAGCACGGAGTTGTCGGAGCCCGCCACGTCCAGCTCCACCCGTACCCAGTCCAGCCGCCGCCACAGCAGTGGTGTCACCAGCCGCACCGCCTGCACCCGGCCCGGCGGCACCGTCTCGTGTGAGCGGTCCAGCAGGCCGTGGTCGAGCCGCAGCCCGTCCGGCGAGGTGCCCACCGTCCAGTCGTAGCCGACGGCGAAGCGGCCGAAGCTGGCGGCGCCCGCGACGCTCAGCATCGGCAGCGCGACCGCGAGCACCGTCCACGGGCTGCGCAGGTACAGCCACAGCAGCGGCGGCACCGTCAGCGCGGCGAGGACCGGGCCCCAGGCCGCGCCGGTCAGCAGGACCGAGAGCACCAGCATCCGCGGCGGCACCCGCAGCAGCGGCCGGGCCGGGGCCTCGCCCACCCCGCCCGCCGTCTCGGGGGCGAACCCGGCGGCGCGGGCCAGGAGTTCGGCCCGCAGAGCGCGCGCCCGGCCCTCGGCGAGATAGGCCAGCTCGTCCTTCTTCGCGGTGCCGATCACATCGAGCCGCAGCTTGGCCACGCCCGCCACCCGCGCCGGCAGCGGCTGCGTCAGATCCACCGCCTGCAACCGGTCGAGCCGGATGTGCGCGGTACGGCGGAACAACAGGCCGGTACGGATGCGGAGTTCGCCGCCGGTCACCGCGTAGTGGGTGAACCACCAGCTCAGAAAGCCGTACAGGCCGGCCGCCAGGAGGAGGGCGGCGAGCAGGCCGAGGACGGTGGTGAGGGTGAGCCGGGCCAGATGGTGCTGGGCCTGCGCCGGGTCGTGCACCGCCCAGCCGATGACCACGGCGATCGGCGCCCAGGCCCGGCGCAGCGGTGTCACCGGGTGCAGCCGGTGCTCGCGGGCGGGCTCCCCGCCGGACGGTTCCCCGCTCACAGCCCGGCCGATCTGGCCTCGCCCAGCTCGGTGAGCCGGTCCCGCAGCCGCTCCGCCTCACCGGGCAGCAGACCGGGGACCCGGGCGTCGGTCGCGGCGGCCGCGGTGTGCAACTGGAGCCCCGCCAGCCCGAATTGACGCTCCACCGGCCCCGAGGTCACCTCCACCAACTGCATCCGCCCGTACGGCACCACGGTCTCCCGGTGCCAGAGGACACCGCGGCTGATCAGCAGGTCGTCGGCGCGCTCCGCGTAGCGCCAGGAACGCCAGTTGCGGCCCAGCAGCAGCCACGCCCAGAGGAGGGCCGCGGCGGGGGCGGCCGCGCACAGCGCCCACAGCGGGCCGAGGAGGACGCCCGGTACCACGGCGGCGGTCACCGTGAGCGGCCCCAGCCACAGCGCCAGCAGCAGCCGCCGCATCCGCAGCAGCCCGGCGGGCAGCCCCACCCACCGCGGCTCCCGGCCCCCGCCCCCGCCCGGCTCCCCGCCCGTCCCCGTCTCCATGAGGCAAGCGTACGTAGGGGAGACTGGGCGTATGAGTCCCACGACGCAGACCACGGTCGGTATCGGCGGTGCCGCAGAGAGCACCGACATGGTGCTGAACATCGGGCCGCAGCATCCGTCGACGCACGGTGTGCTGCGGCTGAGACTGGTGCTGGACGGGGAGCGGATCGCCGAGGCGGAGCCCGTCATCGGCTATATGCACCGCGGCGCGGAGAAGCTCTTCGAGGCGCGCGACTACCGCCAGATCATCGTGCTGGCCAACCGGCACGACTGGCTCTCCGCCTTCTCCAACGAGCTGGGCGTGGTGCTCGCCGTGGAGCGGATGCTGGGGATGGAGGTGCCCGAGCGCGCGGTGTGGCTGCGCACCCTGCTCGCCGAGCTGAACCGCGTCCTCAACCATCTGATGTTCCTCGGCTCGTACCCGCTGGAGCTGGGCGGCATCACGCCCGTCTTCTACGCGTTCACGGAGCGCGAGGAACTCCAGGCGGTGATGGAGGAGGTGTCCGGCGGGCGGATGCACTACATGTTCAACCGGGTCGGCGGCCTCAAGGAGGACATCCCGGCCGGCTGGACCGGCCGCGCCCGCGAGGCGGTCGCCGGGGTCCGCTCCCGGATGGACGTCTACGACGACCTGGTCCTCGGCAACGAGATCTTCCGCGCCCGCACCCGCGGCGTGGGCGTACTGGACGCGGCGGCCGTGCACGCCTACGGGGTGAGCGGCCCCATCGCCCGCGCCTCCGGCGTCGACTTCGACCTGCGGCGGGACGAGCCGTATCTGGCGTACGGGGAGCTGGCGGACACGCTGAAGGTGGTGACCAGGGCCGAGGGGGACTGCCTGGCCCGGTTCGAGTGCCTGCTGGAGCAGACCCGTATCGCGCTCGACCTGGCCGACGCCTGCCTGTCGCGGCTCGCCGAACTGCCGCCCGGTCCGGTCAACCAGCGCCTGCCGAAAGTCCTCAAGGCACCCGAGGGCCATACCTACGCCTGGACCGAGAACCCCCTCGGCATCAACGGCTACTACCTGGTGTCCAAGGGCGAGAAGACGCCGTACCGGCTGAAGCTGCGGTCCGCGTCCTTCAACAACATCCAGGCGCTGACCGAGCTGCTGCCGGGGACGCTGGTCGCGGACATGGTCGCGATCCTCGGCTCACTCTTCTTCGTCGTCGGCGACATCGACAAGTAGCGGTACGGACCACGCCCGGTCCGCGGGCAGGCCCACCGGCTGGAGCAGCCAGCCGAAGTCCCCGAGCCCGCCGCGCGCCGTCAGCTCCGCCGCCTCCCCGGCCCGCGCCAGCGCCCGTACGTACCCGGCCGGGTCGGTGCCGGCCAGTGCCAGCGGCGGGCGGGCGCCGGACAGCCCGAGGGCGGTGAGCGCGCCGCGCTGGGTGCGCAGCCGGCCGCCGGGCAGCAGGCAGGCGTCCAGCGCCACATGCGCGGTCAGATCGCAGGACCCGTCCGGCACCGGCCGCGTCTCCCGCCCCGCCCGGAACCCGGTGAGACTGCCGTACGGCGGCCGGGCGCCCCGCGTGTGCCCGTAGTCCACCGCCACCGCCAGGCCCCGCTCCAGGCTGCCGACGGCCGCCGCCCAGGCCGTGTCCCGGGGCCGCCCGATCTCCGCCCGCAGCCCCGGCGCGCGCCCCACCGGCCACCACCGCGCCAGCCACTCTGCGTCCTCGGCACCGACCGCGCCGCCCACGCTCTCCTCGCCCTCCGCGTCCACCAGGACCAGCCGGGGCTCGCCGTCCGCACCGGTCTCCACCACGTCCAGCGGGACGTTGTCCAGCCACTCGTTGGCGAAGAGCAGCCCGGACGCGCCGGACGGCGGCTCGTCGGTCCACCGGATCCGGGGATCGGTGCCCGCCGGCCGCGGCGCCCGCTCCACCGCGTACGCCCGCAGCCGCTCCCGCACCCCGGGCTCCAGAGCGGCGAGTACGGCGGTGACCAACTCGCCGCGGCCCGCGCCCAGATCCACGAAGTCCAGCGCGGCGGGCCGGCCCAGCGCGACGTCCACCCGGCACAGCAGCTCCGCCACGGCGCCCGCGAAGAGCGGGGAGGCGTGCACCGAGGTGCGGAAGTGGGCGGCGGGGCCGCCCTCGGGCCGCAGATAGAAGCCGCCGGGGCCGTAGAGGGCGTCCTCGGCGGCGGCCCGCCAGGTGCGCGGCGCTGGTGTCCTGGTCACCCGTCGAAGGGTAGGCGGGCGGCCCTCCACCTTGGGGAGTAGGTGCCGGGGGCAGGGATCGGCCCTCCGGTTGACCCCCGGCCGCGAAGCCGTACCTACGCTTGGTCGTGTGCAGCGCGTCTACGCCTTCCTCCGCCGCTACCCGACCGGGGTCGACACCTTCTGGGCTGTCTTCGTGGTCGGGGTCGCCGTCGTGAGCATGAGCGGTACGACGCACGTCGGGTCGCCCGCCGCCGCGGTGCCGATCCTGCTCACGCTGGGTGCGGTGATCGCGCTCCGGCGGCGGATGCCGGTGTGGATGCTGATGCTGGCCGCCGCCGCCGGTGTCGCCCAGCTCGTCTTCGACACCCAGGTCATGGCGGCCGACTTCGCCATGCTGGTGATCATCTACACGGTGGCCGCCGACGGCCCGCGCTGGGCCTCCCGGCTCGCGCTGGCCGGCGGCCTCTGCGCGGCACCACTGGCACAGTTGCGCTGGCCCGCCGAGACCGGCAGCGGTCCCCTCGGCGCCGTCCTGGTCACCGCCTTCGGCATCGTGCCGTTCGCGCTGGCCTGGGTACTGGGCGACTCGATGCGCACCCGCCGCGCCTATCTGGCCCAACTGGAGGAGCGCGCCGCCCGGTTGGAGCGCGAGCGGGAGGCCCAGTCCAAGGTGGCGGTGGCCGCGGAACGCGCCCGGATCGCCCGCGAGCTGCACGATGTCGTCGCCCACAACGTCTCCGTGATGGTGGTCCAGGCCGACGGCGCCGCCTATGTCATGGACGCCGCGCCCGACCAGGCGAAGAAGGCCCTGGAGACCATCTCCGGCACCGGCCGCCAGGCCCTCGCCGAAATGCGCCGCCTCCTCGGCGTACTGCGCACCGGGGAGCCCGAGGAGAGCGGCGAGTACGTGCCCCAGCCCGACGTGGACCAGCTCGACGAACTCATCGAGCAGGTACGGGTGTCCGGCCTGCCCGTCGACTTCAAGGTGGAGGGCACCCCCCGCCCCCTGCCCAGCGGCGTCGAGCTCACCGCGTACCGCATCGTCCAGGAAGCCCTCACCAACACCCGCAAACACGGCGGCTCCGGCGTCGGCGCCAGCGTCCGCCTCGTCTACTTCGACGACGGCCTGGGCCTCCTGGTGGAGGACGACGGCAAGGGCGCCCCCCACGAGCTGTACGAGGACGGCGGCGCCGACGGCCGCGGCCACGGCCTCATCGGAATGCGCGAACGCGTCGGCATGGTAGGCGGCACCCTCGACGCCGGCCCCCGCCCCGGCGGCGGCTTCCGCATCAGCGCGCTGCTGCCGCTGAAACCGGGGGTTTGAGGGGGCTTGAGCCCCTCCGTGACCCCGCCAACGGCTCGCCACTGTCGCGTGACCACAGGGTTCCGGTGGGGCTCTCAGGTGTGGAACTTGCGTGCGGCGGGCGGGAGTTGTGAGGCCACGGTCTGTGTGGTGAAGACGTAGCGGGTGCCGTCCTCGTCTGTTGCCAGGAAGGCGTACGGCTCGCCGTGCGCCACGTGGTCCAGAGCCCAGGCGTGTTCGTTCGCGTCGGCCGCCCATGCCCGTACGTGGCGGGCGTACGGAGGGGCGAGTTGGTCCGCGACGTGCTGGGCGCGGGTGCGGAGCCAGCGCAGGGCCAACCTCGGGGAATCGGTGCGGTGTTCACCGAGGGGGACGCGGGCGCCGCCGGGGGTGTGGGCGAGGAGACGGGCGCTGTAAGTACCGCGGACCCGGCCCCATGCAGGGGCTTCTCGCAGCAGCGTCACGACGGCACCACCTCCGGCAGCAGCAGCCGCGCCCACACCGTCTTGCCTACGCCGGTACGGGGCGCGACGCCCCAGGAGTCGGCCAGTGCGGACACAAGGGCCAGCCCCCTACCCGACTCGTCGTCGGGCCCCGCGTCCCGCGGTGCCGGTTTCTCATCACTCGCGTCCTCAACCGCGAGACACAACTCCCGGCCCGTCAACTCGAAACGGACCCGGAACTCGCGGTCCCGGGGCGCCTTCGCCGCGACGGCGTTGGTCGCCAGCTCGGACAGCAACAGGACCGCGGTGTCGGTGACTTCACCGTCTACGTGCCATGCGGCGAGCTGATCCCGAAGGGTTTCGCGGGCGCGGCCGACGTTACGGCGGTGCCGGGGGAACTGATGCGCAACTGCCCTGCCGGGGACGGGTGTCGGTGCGGCGGTTGCGGTTGCGGGTGTGGTTGCGGTTGCGGGTGCGGTCGGTGCGGTGCTTTCGAGCATGGCTCAACCTCTTGGGGGAGCGGGTGATGGCACGTCAAGTCGATTGCCGCGCAACCGTGTTGGTACGCACAGCAGGAATAGGCCTAGTGTGCTCTCGCCTACCGATAGAATGCAAGCCTTGCGAATTACTGCCATGTGTTCGAACAGAGTTGAGTTGCGGCCCGGTGGTCACCCACACTCGCCGTAGCACCGAGGTAGCGAAGGGACCCGCACTGTGCCGGAGAAGCGACAACCTCCCCCGACGGTCAGGCTTCGGCGACTGGCCGCCGAGCTACGCCGACTTCGTGCGGCGGCAGGGTTGACCCGCGAGGAGGTCACGGAGCGGAAGGGGATCAACGCCGCGACGCTGTACCGCATCGAGAAGGCCCGCGCCAAACCCCAGAAGCGGACCCTGATCGCCCTACTCGATCTCTACGAGGCGACCGACTCGCGGCGAGCCGACCTGTTGGCGATCCAGAGCGGCTCCAATGACCGGGGCTGGCTGCGGCCCTTCCATGCGGAGCTGTACGAGGAGTACACGGCGTACATCGGGTTCGAGTCCGAGGCGCGCACCGTGCGCAACTATGAATCCATGTTTGTCCCGGGCCTTGCCCAGACCGAGCGTTACGCCTACGCGGCAATCAAGGGTGCGCTGCCCACCGCCAGCAAGCGAGGTGTGGAGCAGCGAGTCCAGACGCGTATGGATCGACAGGCATTGCTTACGAAGGAGAACCCGCTGCGGTTCTGGGCGATTGTCGATGAGGCGGTCGTCCGGCGCGCAGTGGGTGGACGCGAAGTGATGCGGGAGCAGTTGCTGCATCTGCTTCAGCTCATGGAAGAACCGCATGTGACGCTTCAGGTGATCCCCTTCGACAAGGGGGCTCACGCGGGCATGTCGGGCAGCTTCGTCCACATGGACTTTCCCGATGCTGCCGATCCCGAGCTGGTCTACGTGGATTCTCAGGCTGGCGACGTATTCCTGGAGACCGAGGACGAGCTTCGGCACTACAAGTCGAGGTTCGAGCACCTGCAGGCCATCGCCGCAGGACCGAACGAGAGCGCTGACCTGCTGGCTAAGCTTGCCCAAGCAAAAATCTGAGGAAGGGTGTTCGTAGTGCAGTACAACCTCACCAACGCCGTGTGGCGGAAGAGTAGTTACAGCGGCGGCAATAATCAGTGCGTCGAGGTAGCTGATGGCTTCCCGGACGTCATGCCCGTCCGCGACAGCAAGACCCCCGAAGGCCCCTGCCTTGTGTTCGGGGTGAGTGCGTGGGCTTCGTTCACGAGGACTGTGAAGGACAGCGAACTGCCCTCGGTCTGAGGAGAGTTCGAGAGCCCCACGTCAAGACCGTGGGAGGGAGCCCCTGACTCGTGCCGGGTCGGGGGCTCTCGCGTGTGTGGGACGGTTCCACTCGATGTGCCTGCACCTTCAGGCCGTTGTGGCCGCGCTTGGCGTAGACGCCGGGTTGCTGGCCGAGCCTGGGTGGAGACGGCCCGAGTCAGAAGGAAGGTGTGCGGAGTGCTGTACGACCTTGTCAATGCCGTGTGGCGCAAGAGCAGCTACAGCGGGCAGGGCGGCGACTGCGTCGAGGTAGCCGACAGCGTCCCCGGCATCACGCCCGTGCGCGACAGGAAGACCCCCGAAGGCCCCTGCCTCATGTTCGGGACAGTGGCATGGGCCTCGTTCGCCAGGATGGTGAAGATTGGCGAACTGCCCTCTGACTGAAGGGAGTTCACCATTCTCCCGCTCGTCGGGGCTCCGGCTCAGCCTTCCCCGCCGGGAGCGGTGGCGGCCCCGCGCGCAGGTGCCTGTCCGGTTACGATCAGGGTGCCGATGTGGCCCGGTGTCGGCGCGTCCAGGACGTTGGCTTTGGCGGTGGCGAAGCCCGCGCGGAGGAGGTGGCGTTCCCAGACCGCGGGTCGGTAGCTGTAGCGGTAGGTGAACTGGGCCTTGCCTGCGAAGCCGCCCTTGTACATGCCCTGCGGGCCGTAGGCGCCGGGGATGGCGGGCGGCTGGGAGAACACGAACTGGCCGCCGGGCGTGAGGTGTTGGCGGACGAGGGGGAAGAGGCGGGAGGGGTCGGTGAACCAGGCCGCGCCGAAGATCGAGTAGACGGCGTCGTAGGTCTGCGTGTCGTCCGCCAGCACCTCCAGGACCTCGCCGCACACGAACTCCGCGCCGGTGTGCGCCCACCGCTCGGTGGTTTTCCGCACCATGACCGGTGACAGGTCGACACCGCGCGCCTTCACCCCGCTCCCCGCGAGGTGGGCGAGCGCGCGACCGGTCCCGCAGCCGATCTCCAGCACGCTGCCGGGGCTGCCGAGGAGTTCGGGGCCGGGACCGTGCCCGGCGTACTGGGTCCAGCCGAAGCACGGTTCGGCGTCGTCCTTGAACGCCGACTCCGCGTAGGTGTCCCACAGGGCGGTCTCGGCGGCGATGTCGTGGGGTACGGGCACGGGGGTCCTTCAGGGGGTCGTGGGTGTGGGGGAGCCCCGCCCCTTGGTGTGCGGTGGGGCGGGGCGAGGGTAGCGGGCGGGGTCAGTGGCTGTCGGGGACCTTGTCGTCGCACGGCGAGCAGTCGGCGCCGTCGACGGCCCAGAGTTCCGCGTCGATGTCCCAGCCCTGGGACTTGAGGAAGTCACCGGTACGCAGGCACAGGCCGTCGCGGCGGCGTTCGATGAACGGGGCGTGGTGCTTGAACGCACCGCCGTTGTAGCGGCGGCAGATGCCCCACCAGACGGGCGTGTCCAGGATGAGTTGGTGGACCCCGATGTCCACCAGCTTCCCGACGCCGAGGTGGACGTCCGGATTCTGGATGGAGCCCATGACGTACATGACGGCGTTGCCGAGGATGCGTTCCGCCATGTCGCGGACCATGGTGTGGTCGCGGAGCAGCAGGGCGATCTCGCGGTCCCACAGACTCATGCCGGAGTCGAACACGTTGGTGGTCAGCTCGGTGATGTGCGGGGCGACCGCGTTGAGGATCAGCTCGGGGTCGCGGGTGAGGGTCCTGACGGGCTGCTCGCCGAGTGCAGTGGCCACTGTGCCTCCTGAAGTGGTGAGTGCCTGTTGCCTGTTGAGTCGGCAAGGAAGGTATCGATGCGGCATTGACGGCAGCCATGGAGTGTTCTCGAATGTTCTCGGTGCTTGTCTGGATGTTCTCGTGTGGTCCCGCGACGGTGTCCTCACCGGGTAGTGCCGTGCACCGAGCCTGGCAATGCTGAGTGAGACCCGAGCCGGCAGGAAGGGGCACAGACTCATGGCGCGACGACTGCGTTTCAGGGGCACCGACAGCAAGAACGGCGGCTGCCCGGCGGTTCATGAAGACCTCGACAGCGGGGAGATCATCGTCCAGGGGCCTCCTCTGACAGATCCCGAGGACATCGACCAGCTCAAGCACTTCGGGCCGCATGATGCTGCGGTGGCGGTGCCCCGCGAACTGCTGGTCAACCACGGGCCCAAGGAGGTGGACCGGGTGCCCCGGCTGATCGGCCTGGAGGAGTTCGGTCGGCTTTTCCACCACTTCGAGCACTCGGCCTGGCATCTGGAGACCCGGCGCGGATACGCCTCTGACCGGGAGGACGAGGGGTACGCCCGGTTCCTGGAGACCGGCGAGGCCCTCATGGACATCGACAGCGAGTGGTGCCGGAACATCCGGCGGCAGACGGCGGCCGGGAAGTACGTCGGCCGGGTGCGGGTCGTTGACCGACCGCCCACCGACGGGCAGCGGTTCCTGCTCTCCTACGCGCGCTGCAACGCGGCCACCGGGGAGGACGTACGGAATCTGTGGCGGGACGAGGCCGACCGGGCCCAACTCCCCGGGGAGGACTTCTGGTTGTTCGACTCCCGACTCGTGGCGATCCTCCGCTTCGACGACGCCGATGTCTTCCAAGATGTGGAGGTCATCACGGAACCGGCGGCGGTCCTCCGTTACTGCCAGATCCGGGACGCCGCCGTTCACACCTCCGTCCCCTACGACGAGTTCACGGCGCGACTAGAATCCCAGGGCTGACTGAGCGTCGGTGAGTACGGACTACCAGCAGGCCCGCGAGGCCCTTGGTGCGCGGCTGAGGGAAATGCGCTTCTCGGCCGCTGGTGGTCGCCTCACCGGGACTCAGCTCGCCCAGCGGATCGGTTGGCCGCACTCCAAGGTGTACAAGCTGGAGGGCGGTCGGCAGACCGCCACGGAAGAAGATCTCCGGGCCTGGGCCGAAGGGGTCGGACAGCCGGAAGCGTTCGAGGAGCTGGCCGCGCGCCTGCGTGGATTCGAGTCGCACATACGATCCTGGCGTCGGCAACTCGCCGCCGGTCACAGGCCCGTTCAGGATGGTTGGAACGTCGAAGTCGACCGCTCCCGAGTCATCCATGTGTGGGAGGAGGCGGTCGTTCCGGGATTGCTGCAGACCGCTGAATACGCCCGGCACATCTTCCACCGCTACGCGCGTCTGCAGGGTTCCGCCCCCGACACGGACGCCGCTGTACGGGCCCGCGTACAACGCCAGGAATGGCTCTACCGGGGTGGGCGGCGCCTGCGGGCACTCGTGTGGGAGGCCGCTCTGCACGCTCTGGTGTGCCCGCCGCCGGTCCTGTTCGCCCAACTCGACCGGCTCGCGGGCGTGATCGGCATGGACACCGTCGAACTGGGTGTCGTCCCGCTCGGCGCCCCGCTCAGGATTCCCACCGCCAACGGGTTCTGGATCCTGGACGACCGGCTGGTCATCACGGAGGACTGGCACGCGGAGATGTGGCTGGACGACGCGGAATCGGTGACCTCGTACCTACGGGTCTGGGAGGCCCTGCGCGAGTCGGCGGTGTACGGGGCCGACGCGCAGAACGTGATCAGCCGTGCCCGCCGCGCCCTCACTCTCTAGGCCGCCCCCACCGCCCCCCTCCTCCCAGCGGAGGAGCCCCCCGCCCCCGGCCTCCGCCTCTCGGGGGCCGCGGGTGGGGCGGGGAGTTCGTACGCTGGGCGTATGAGTGGTGAGAGTGACGGTGGCCGGCGGGGTCCCTGCGTGCGGGTGATGCTCGTGGACGATCAGGTGCTGCTGCGGACCGGGTTTCGGATGGTGCTGGCTGCTCAGCCGGATATGGAGGTGGTGGCCGAGGCGGGGGACGGGGTGGAGGCGTTGGAGGCGCTGCGGTCCACCGCGGTGGACGTGGTGCTGATGGATGTGCGGATGCCGAAGCTGGACGGGGTGGAGACGACCCGCCGTATCCACCAGCGGCCGGATCCGCCGAAGGTGCTCATCCTCACCACCTTCGATCTGGACGAGTACGCCTTCTCCGGGCTGAAGGCGGGGGCCTCCGGTTTCATGCTGAAGGATGTGCCGCCCGGGGAGCTGCTGGCCGCGATCCGGGCGGTGCACAGCGGGGACGCGGTGGTCGCCCCGTCCACCACCCGGCGGCTGCTGGACCGCTTCGCGCCGATGCTGCCGAGCAGTGGGCAGCCGCCGCGGCACGAGGGGCTGGAGCGGCTCACCGAGCGGGAGCGGGAGGTGATGGTGCTGGTGGCGCACGGCTTGTCGAACGGGGAGATCGCCGCCCGGCTGGTGCTCTCGGAGGCGACGGTGAAGACCCATGTGGGCCGTATTCTCACCAAGTTGGGGCTGCGGGACCGGGTCCAGGTGGTGGTTCTCGCCTATGAGTCGGGCCTGGTGCGGGCGGGCGGCGGCACCGGCTGACCCGCCGACCGGACCACCCGCCGACCGGCCACCGTCATGGCCGCCCCGGGATCCGCTCCACGAACTCCCGTGCCGCGGCGCGGACTTCGTCCCCCGTCCAGTCCATACCGGCCTCCGTCACCGCGACCTCGGTGACCGCGAGACCGGCCGGGCCGGGGGACTTCCAGTAGCGGAAGAGGGAGGTGCCGGTCTCCTCGGCCTGGCGGACCAGCGCGTCCTCCAACTCCCGTACGCCGTACGGCAGCCACAGCTGGAACTCATGGGTGTGCGGCACCTCGGGGTGGACGCGGGACCAGGGCACGCTCGCCTCGCGGAAGCCGTCCCGCAGTGCCGCGGCGACCCGCCTGGCCTGGGCCACGTACCAGGGGAGCCGCGGCAGTTCGCGTTCCAGGCCGGCCAGGGCGGAGAGCACGGTGGGGAACTGCTGGAAGATCTGCCCGCCGTACCGGTGCCGCCAGGCGCGCGCCTCCTCGACGAGGGTGAGCGGGCCGGCCAGCGCGGCGCCGCCGAGGCCCGCCAGCGACTTGTAGAAGGAGACGTAGACGCTGTCCGCGAGGGCGGCGATCTCGGGCAGCGGGCGGCCGAAGTGCTCGGTGCACTCCCATAGCCGCGCCCCGTCGAAGTGCACCACCGCCTCCCGCTCCCGGGCCGCGGCCACCACCCCGGTCAGTTCCTCCCAGGTGGGCAGTACGAACCCGGCCTCGCGCAGCGGGAGTTCGAGCATCAGGGTGCCGAAGGGCTCATCCACGGCGCGGATCTCGTCCGCGGTGGGCAGCCGGGGCGCCTCGGTGGGGTGCAGGGTGCGCAGTCCGCTGACGGTGGCCAGCGCCTCCCGCTCGTGGACCTCGGGGTGGGACTGCGGATGCAGCGCCACCGTGCGGTTGCCGGTGCGCCCGGCCCAGCAGCGCAGGGCGACCTGCTGGGCCATGGTGCCGGTGGGGAAGAAGGCGGCGGCCTCGGTGCCGAGCAGCCCGGCCACCTTCTCCTCCAGCGCCTCCACCACACCGTCCCCGTAGACGTCGACCGGCTGGTCCAGGTCGTACAACTCCGGTGCGGCGGAGGTCAGTTGGTCGAGCCGCTGGCCGAGGGTGGCGGTGAGTGAGGGGCGGGAGAGGACGCGGTCGGCGGCGCGGATCGCGGCCTGTCGGCGAGCTCGGCGGACCGCCGTCTCGTCGGGTATGTCCGTGCTCTCCGGAGTGGGTGCGATGGCCCGTTCCCGATGGCCGGATTCATGCGCGGTGTCGTTGTGTTCGGTGCCCGTCATGCCCCGATGATGTCCCACGGGCGGCGGGGCGCCCACCGAATTCCGGGGCGGCGGAGGCGCGGGGGCGCTGTCCACAGGCTGTGGACGGTCGCGGTGCCGGGGGCCGATCGCGTTAACATGACGAGAAATCGTCCGGTACCCCGAGCGGACTGGAACGGAAGGCCGTCGTCCAGTGACCACCACACCCCCGTCCGACCCGGGCGAGCGCCCCGCGCGCCTGTCCGTCGGCGTCGTCGGCGCCGGCCGCGTCGGCCCCGCGCTCGCCGCCTCGCTGCGACTCGCCGGGCACCACCCGGTGGCCGTCTCCGCGGTGTCCGACGCCTCCGTGCGCCGGGCCGCGGCGCTGCTGCCCGAGGTGCCCGTGGTGCCGCCCGCCGAGGTCCTGCACCGCGCCGACCTCGTCCTGCTCACCGTCCCGGACGACGCCCTGCCCGGCATGGTCGAGGGCCTCGCCACCACCGGCGCCGTCCGCCCCGGCCAGCTCCTGGTGCACACCTCGGGCCGGTACGGGACCCGGGTGCTGGATCCGGCGCTGCGGGCGGGCGCGCTGCCGCTGGCGTTGCACCCCGCGATGACCTTCACCGGCACCCCGGTCGACGTACAGCGGCTGGCGGGCTGCTCGTTCGGGGTGACCGCGCCGGAGGAGCTGCGGCTCGCCGCGCAGGCGCTGGTCATCGAGATGGGCGGGGAGCCCGAGTGGATCGAGGAGGAGGCCCGCCCGCTCTACCACGCGGCCCTCGCCCTCGGCGCCAACCACCTGGTCACCCTGGTCGCGGAGGCCATGGAGCTGCTGCGCGCCGCGGGTGTCTCGGCGCCCGACCGGATGCTCGGCCCCCTCCTTGGCGCCGCCCTGGACAACGCGCTGCGCTCCGGTGACGCCGCCCTCACCGGCCCCGTCGCCCGCGGTGACGCCGGCACCGTCGCCGCGCACATCGCCGAGCTGCGCGAGCACGCCCCCGGCAGCGTCGACGGATACCTCGCCATGGCCCGCGCCACCGCCGACCGCGCCCTGGCCCACGGCCTGCTCAGGCCCGAGCTGGCCGAGGACCTGCTGGACGTCCTCGCCCGCCGCACCCGCAACGGCCCCACCGGCGACGACACCGAAGGAGACGGGACGTGACCTGCGCCCTGCTGCACACCGCGGACGAACTGCGCGCCCGCCCCCGCACCGGCCGCCGCGCCGTGGTGATGACGATGGGCGCCCTGCACGAGGGCCACGCCTCCCTGGTACGCGCCGCCCGCGCCCTGGCCGGCCCGCGCGGCTCCGGCGAGGTCGTCGTCACCGTCTTCGTCAACCCGCTCCAGTTCGGCGCGGGCGAGGACCTCGACCGCTATCCGCGGACCCTCGACGCCGATCTGGAGATCGCCGAACAGGCCGGTGCCGACGTGGTGTTCGCGCCGTCCGCGGAGGAGGTCTACCCGGGCGGCACCCCCCAGGTCACCATCGCCGCCGGTCCGACGGGCGGCCGGCTGGAGGGCGCCTCCCGGCCGGGCCACTTCGACGGAGTGCTCACCGTCGTCGCCAAGCTGCTCCACCTCACCGCGCCCGACGCCGCGCTCTACGGGCAGAAGGACGCCCAGCAACTCGCCCTGATCCGGCGGATGGTGCGGGATCTGAACTTCCCGGTGGAGATCGTCGCCGTGCCCACCGCCCGCGAGCCCGACGGGCTGGCCCGCTCCAGCCGCAACCGCTACCTCTCACCCGCCGAGCGCCGTACCGCACTCGCCCTCTCCCAGGCCCTCTTCGCCGGGGAGGACCGGCACGCCGCGCAGGAGGCGCTGCGGGCCCGCGCCGCCCTCGCCCCGTCGAGCGCCGCCCGCGCCCAGGGGCTGAACGCCCTGGGCGAGTCCCGGGCCGCGGCCGACGCGCACGCCCTGGCACAGGCGGCGCCCGGCGGCCCGGCCGGGGTCCGCTCCGCCGCCCGGCTGGTACTGGACGAGGCGGCCCGCCTCGACCCCCCGCTGGAGCTGGACTACCTCGCCCTGGTCGACCCGGCCGACTTCACCGAGATCACCGACGGCCACACCGGGGAAGCGGTCCTCGCCGTCGCCGCCCGCGTCGGCTCCACCCGGCTCATCGACAATCTCCCCCTCGTCTTCGGAGCCGCCCAGTGACCGGCACCCCCCACCCCACCGGCATACGGCTGCACGCCCCCGCCCCCGGCTGGGCCCGCACCGCGGACGTGGTGGTCGTCGGCTCCGGCATAGCCGGGCTCACCGCCGCGCTGCGCTGCTCCGCCGCCGGCCTGAGCACCGTCGTCGTCACCAAGGCCCGCCTGGACGACGGCTCCACCCGCTGGGCGCAGGGCGGTATCGCGGCCGCCCTCGGCGAGGGCGACACCCCGGGCCAGCACCTGGACGACACCCTGGTCGCGGGCGCCGGCCTCTGCGACGAGGAGGCGGTACGCACCCTCGTCACCGAAGGCCCCGGCGCGGTGCACCGCCTCATCGACACCGGCGCCCGCTTCGACACCTCGCCCACCACCGGCGGTATCGCCCTCACCCGCGAGGGCGGCCACCACCGCTCCCGGATCGCGCACGCCGGAGGCGACGCCACCGGTGCCGAGGTCTCCCGCGCCCTGGTCGACGCGGTACGCGCCCGCGCCATCCCCACCGTGGAGAACGCCCTCGTCCTCGACCTGCTCACCGACGCCGCGGGCCGTACCGCCGGAGTCACCCTGCACGTCATGGGGGAGGGACAGCACGACGGGGTGGGCGCGGTGCACGCCCCCGCCGTGGTCCTCGCCACCGGCGGAATGGGCCAGGTCTTCTCCGCCACCAGCAATCCCGCGGTCTCCACCGGCGACGGGGTGGCCCTCGCCCTGCGGGCCGGGGCCGAGGTCAGCGATCTGGAGTTCGTGCAGTTCCACCCCACGGTGCTCTACCTCGGCCAGGACGCCGCCGGCCAGCAGCCCCTGGTCTCGGAGGCGGTACGCGGCGAGGGCGGGCACCTGGTCGACGCGGCCGGCGTCCGCTTCATGCTCGGGCAGCACGAGCTGGCGGAGCTGGCCCCCCGCGACATCGTCGCCAAGGCCATCACCCGGCGGATGCGGGAGCAGGGCGCCGCCCATATGTATCTGGACGGGCGGCACTTCGGGGCGGAGATGTGGGCGCGGCGCTTCCCCACCATCCTCGCCGCCTGCCGCTCCCACGGCATCGACCCGGTGACCGAACCGATCCCGGTCGCCCCCGCCGCCCACTACGCCTCCGGCGGCGTACGCACCGACCGCCACGGCCGGACCACGGTGCCCGGCCTCTACGCCTGCGGCGAGGTCGCCTGCACCGGGGTCCACGGCGCCAACCGCCTCGCCTCCAACAGCCTGCTGGAAGGCCTGGTGTTCGCGGAGCGGATCGCGGAGGACGTCACCGCCGCCGCGGACCCGGCACGGGCCGCGGTCCCGGAGCCGCCGCCCGCCCCGGCCCACCCGCTGCTGCCGGCCGAGGCCCGCCACACCATCCAGCGGATCATGACCGAGGGAGCCGGCGTCCTGCGCTCCGCCGAGTCCCTGGACCGCGCCGCCGCCCGCCTCCAGCAACTCCACGACGACGCCCGGCGGCACCTCGCCGAGCACGGCAGCACGGCCGAACCGGGCGTCGCCACCTGGGAGTCGACCAATCTGCTGTGCGTCGCCCGGGTCCTGGTCGCCGCCGCCCGGCAGCGTACGGAGACCCGCGGCTGCCACTGGCGCCAGGACCACCCCGAGCGCGCGGACGGCACCTGGCGCCGCCATATCGTGGTCACCCTCCGCCCGGACCGCTCCCTCGCCACATCCACCACGGACTCGGCCGCCTTCCCCGCCACCACCCGACCCCCGCACTCCGCCCACTCCCGCCCCCAGGAGCAGTGACCCACGTGAGCACCCCCGACCTTCCCCTCGCCCCGTCCGGCCCGGACGGCTGCGGCGACGGCTGCGGCTGCGCGGCCGGCGCCGGGGCAGCCGAGCCGGAGTGCGGGCTCGACCCGGCGCTCGCCGCGCTCCTCGCCGAGGCGGGCCTCGACCCGGTCCTCGTCGAGGACCTCGCCCACCTCGCCATCGCCGAGGACCTCGACCACGGAGTGGACGTCACCAGCGTCGCCACCATCCCCGAAACCGCCGTCGCCACCGGCGACTTCACCGCCCGCGAGGACGGCGTGGTCGCCGGGCTGCGGATCGCCGAGGCCGTCGTCTCCGTCGTCGCCACCGACGACTTCGCGGTGGAACGGCACGTCGACGACGGCGAGCGGGTCACCGCCGGGCAGCCGCTGCTCAGCGTCACCACCCGCACCCGCGACCTGCTCACCGCCGAGCGCAGCGCCCTCAACCTCCTCGGCCGCCTCTCCGGCATCGCCACCGCCACCCGCGCCTGGGCCGACGCCCTGGAGGGCACCCGGGCCCGGGTCCGCGACACCCGCAAGACCACCCCGGGCCTGCGCGCCCTGGAGAAGTACGCGGTGCGCTGCGGCGGCGGCCTCAACCACCGGATGTCGCTCTCCGACGCCGCCCTGGTCAAGGACAACCATGTGATCGCGGCCGGCGGCACCGCCGCCGCCTTCGAAGCCGTACGGGACGCCTTTCCCGAGGTGCCGGTCGAGGTCGAGGTGGACACCCTGCACCAGTTGCGCGAAGTCCTCGACGCGGGCGCCGACTTGATCCTCCTGGACAACTTCACCCCCGTCGAGACGGAGGAGGCGGTGGCCCTCACCGACGGCCGCGCCCTCCTGGAGTCCTCCGGCCGCCTCACCCTGGACAACGCCCGCGCCTACGCGGAGACCGGTGTCGACTTCCTGGCCGTCGGCGCCCTCACCCACTCCGCGACCGTCCTCGACATCGGCCTCGACCTGCGGGACGCGGACGCCGACACCGCGGCGGGAGCTGAGTGACATGCTGCTGACCATCGACGTGGGCAACACGCACACCGTGCTCGGCCTGTTCGACGGCGAGGAGATCGTCGAGCACTGGCGCATCTCCACCGACCCCCGCCGCACCGCGGACGAACTCGCTGTCCTGCTCCAGGGGTTGATGGGTATGCACCCCCTGCTCGGCGAGGAACTCGGCGACGGCATCGAGGGCATCGCCATCTGCGCCACCGTCCCCTCCGTCCTGCACGAGCTCCGCGAGGTCACCCGCCGCTACTACGGCGACGTACCCGCGGTCCTGGTGGAGCCGGGCGTCAAGACCGGGGTGCCGATCCTCACCGACCACCCCAAGGAGGTCGGCGCGGACCGCATCATCAACGCGGTCGCCGCCGTGGAGATGTTCGGCGGCCCCGCCATCGTCGTGGACTTCGGCACCGCCACCACCTTCGACGCGGTGTCCGCCCGCGGCGAGTACACCGGCGGCGTGATCGCCCCCGGCATCGAGATCTCGGTGGACGCACTCGGGGTACGCGGCGCCCAGCTCCGCAAGATCGAGGTGGCCCGCCCGCGCAGCGTCATCGGCAAGAACACCGTGGAGGCCATGCAGTCCGGCATCATCTACGGCTTCGCCGGCCAGGTCGACGGAGTGGTGCGCAGAATGGCCCGGGAGCTGGCGGAGGACCCGGACGACGTCACGGTGATCGCCACCGGCGGCCTCGCCCCGATGGTGCTCGGCGAGTCCGAGGTCATAGACGAGCACGAGCCCTGGCTGACCCTGATCGGCCTCCGCCTGGTCTACGAACGCAACATCGCCCGCCGGTAGCCGGAGCGCCCGGAAGCCCCCGGTCGGGCTCTCCGGGCCACCCGCACGGGTCACCCGGAGAGCCACGCCGGAAAGAGGGTGATATGGGCGATTTGCCGCGAACGGGATTTATCGTCACGCCCATGCCCACCCCCTACGGTTCCCACGGCGGCATGGCGTTCGGCGCGGCCGAGCTGCGTGTGCTGCGGCGCGCCCTCGCCCTCGCCCTCCACCCCGGCTCCGCGCGAGCCGAGGACACCCAGGCCTGCCGCCGCCTGGCCGAGGCCGTGGACGAGGCCGCCCACGAAGGCGCCCGGTACCGCGCGTTCCTCCTCGCCGACCTGGCCCGCTACCGTGCCGCGCTCCCCGGCAGCACCAGCGGCTACCTCGCCCTCCTCAAGGACGCCCTGGAGGCCGGCTACCGGCCGGGCCCCGACGACCTCGCCGCCCTCAGCGCCCTGCGCGGCAACACCTCCGCCGCCGCCCTGCTCCAGCGCTGCGGCCACGCCCCCGTGCCCCGCCGGGCCGAGGTACCCCGCCGCCGGCTGCTGGCCCTGCCCGGCGGCCGCGACCAGGGCGACGAGGGCGACCAGGACGACCGGGACGACGAAGAGCGCCCGGAGCACCCCAAGCGACCGGAGCCGGACCGCCCGGTCCCCACGCCGGCCGAGGTCTTCCCGCCCAAGCGGCGCCCCGTCCAGCCCGAGCAGGAGCCCCCGCAGGAGCGCGCCGCGGGCTGAGTAACCTGGAGCCATGGACTACGTCTCCGCACTCGTGCCCCCGGTGGTCATGGCCGTGCTCTTCACCTGGCTGATCGTCACGATCGTCAAGAACCAGGGCGGCGCCAACAAGGCCAAGGAGGACGCGGCCGTGGACGCCGCGCTCGCCCGCGCCGACGGCACCCGCCAGGCCACCGGCGAGACGCCCACCGCCTGACACGCAGGACGCCCCGGACAGGCGGGGCCGCGGCAGTGCCCGCCGCGGCCCCGCCTGTCTTTTTTGTCCCTTCAGCGACGATTCGTTGTCTTATGCGGCACTTCAGCTACTAGGGTGCTGGTGTGCCACGCCCCCTGGGAGAACTCGAAGACGCGGTGATGACGCGGGTCTGGAAGTGGAACCGCCCGGTGACCGTTCGGGAAGTCCTGGAAGACCTCCAACAGGAACGCTCCATCGCGTACACCACCGTGATGACCGTTCTGGACAATCTCCACCAGAAGGGCTGGGTGCGGCGGGAAGCCGAAGGGCGCGCCTATCGATATGAAGCGGTCTCCACCCGAGCCGCGTACGCCGCCGCACTCATGAACGAAGCCTGGCAGCGCAGCGACAACCCGGCGGCCGCACTCGTCGCCTTCTTCGGGATGATGTCGCCGCAGCAGCGGGAGGCACTCCGTGATGCGATGCGGGTGGTGCAGGGACCGGAAGAGAGTGCGGAGAGCCAAGAGAGCGGCGGCCCTGTGGAGAACCCCGCTTCCGGCTCCGCGGAGGACGGGCGATAGCGTCCGGACATGCCAGCAGAGCCCGAAGTCCCCGCAAATGCCCTCACCATCCGCCGGGCCAGGACCAGTGATGTCCCGGAGCTCCGCCGCCTCCTCGACTCGTACGTGGACGATGGGATCCTGCTCGACAAAGCGACCGTCACGCTTTACGAGGACATCCAGGAGTTCTGGGTCGCGGAACGGGATGACAACGCGCGGATCCTGGGATGTGGCGCACTCCATGTCATGTGGGAGGACCTTGCCGAAGTCCGTACGATCGCGGTGGTTCCCGAGGTCAGAGGCGCGGGCGTGGGTCATCAGTTGCTGGAGAAGCTGCTGCGGACCGCACGCTGGCTCGGAGTGCGGCGCGTATTCTGCCTCACCTTCGAAGTGGACTTCTTCGCCCGGCACGGCTTCGTGGAGATCGGCGAGACACCTGTCGACACCGATGTGTACAGCGAGCTCCTTCGTTCCTATGACGAGGGTGTTGCGGAGTTCCTCGGTCTCGAACGGGTGAAACCGAACACCTTGGGCAACAGCCGGATGCTTCTGCATCTGTGATCGCTCTCGGCATTCCCGCGGTCACTCTGCCCGAGTGCCCTATGTCCGAAACGCGCATGTTTCCGGGCCCCTTGAGCGGGCGGCCTCTGCCAAGGGTTTGTGTTTTCCCGGGAAAAGCGGTTTGCTTTCTGACGTACTGCAGCACTGCATATAACAAGGGGACGGCGAAACAGCGGCCCGCGCCGCGCACCGACCCGCACGTTATCGATGAAAGGAAATACGGTGGCACAGAAGGTTCAGGTCCTTCTTGTCGATGACCTCGACGGCGGCGAGGCGGACGAGACCGTAACGTTTGCACTGGACGGCAAGACGTACGAGATCGATCTCACTACTGCTAACGCGGACAAGCTGCGCGGTCTGCTCGACGCCTATGTGAAGGGCGGCCGCCGCACCGGTGGCCGGAGTGCCGGTGGCCGTGGCAAGGCGCGCGCCGCCTCGTCCGGGTCCAGCCAGGACACCGCGCAGATCCGCGCCTGGGCGAAAGAGAACGGCTACGAGGTCAACGACCGCGGCCGTGTCCCCGCCAACATCCGTCAGGCATACGAGGACGCCCACCGCTGAGCACCCCGGCCCCGCAGCCCGACCCGGTGGCACTGCGTCGCGGCGGTGGTCACCAGCCGTACGAGATCGGGGCCGGCGGTGGGGCGGTGCGGCGCGGCCGGTGACGGCAGCGCGGGCAGCGTCGCCTCCACCGGGGACCCGGGCTCGGGGGGCCGCAACCAGACGGCGGCCCCCTGCCCCATGGACGTACCCCGCGGATGCGGACCGGGCGGCAGCGGCGCATCCATGCACCCGCCGGCCCCGAGCGCGGTCAGCCCCAGCGGCAGCTCGCCCCACTCCAACCAGGCCAGCAGGCCGGGCAGTTCGTCCGCACCGCCCACGGCGACCAGCAGCCGCACGGTGTCGTCCTGGAGCGCGACGGGGCAGCGCGGCCGCAGCGCCCGCAGCACGGCGAAGCCGGCCTCGGCGGGCAGTTCGAGCACATCGAAACGCAGCCCGGCCGCCAGCCGCAGCGGCGTCGCGCCGCCGGTGCCGGGGACCGTGACCGAGGTCCAGCCGAGCCGCCGGTACCAGCGCTCCACCGGACCCGTGGACTCAGGCGCGCTCCTCGGCGTGGGGACCCTGGGTGTCATGCCGGGGCCAACTCACCCCGGCTCAGCGGGGTTACGCACCGCGCAGAGGAATACACGTTCGGTGCGGAGTGATGGGTTCCGTATCCCTTGCCGGACATAAATGTTGTTCGCCCATAGCGGAGGGCGGGGGTGCGCCGGGCATGGACTGTCGGTGGCAGCGGGTAAGACATCCCTAGTGGGGAGGGTCGACACACACGGCAGGCCCGTCTCGCGTTCGCCATCGGCGTACAGATGGTGCGGGTCAGTAGCTGGCCTGCGGGAACATCGTCTCGCACCATCGGGTTGGAGCAATTGCCGATGTTTCGGCCGGTCGTTTCCTCGTATCGGCGGGGGAGAACCGGACGGATGTCGGCAGTTGGAATGAGCGGTCCCCGCTTGCGGGACTAAGCTGCGGAAGGACAGGGAGGGGAGCGTCCCCTTACTGCCTGACCGCTCTGAGGAGCGATTAACGATGTTCGAGAGGTTCACCGACCGCGCGCGGCGGGTTGTCGTCCTGGCTCAGGAAGAAGCCCGGATGCTCAACCACAACTACATCGGCACCGAGCACATCCTCCTGGGCCTGATCCACGAGGGTGAGGGTGTCGCCGCAAAGGCCCTGGAGAGCCTCGGCATTTCGCTTGAGGCGGTCCGCCAGCAGGTGGAGGAGATCATCGGCCAGGGCCAGCAGGCCCCGTCCGGCCACATCCCCTTCACCCCCCGTGCCAAGAAGGTCCTGGAGCTGTCGCTCCGCGAGGCCCTTCAGCTCGGCCACAACTACATCGGCACGGAGCACATCCTGCTCGGCCTGATCCGCGAGGGCGAGGGCGTCGCCGCCCAGGTCCTGGTCAAGCTGGGCGCCGACCTCAACCGGGTGCGGCAGCAGGTCATCCAGTTGCTCTCCGGTTACCAGGGCAAGGAGACCGCCACCGCCGGCGGCCCCGCGGAGGGCACCCCTTCCACGTCCCTGGTCCTGGACCAGTTCGGCCGGAACCTCACCCAGGCCGCGCGCGAATCCAAGCTCGACCCGGTCATCGGGCGCGAGAAGGAGATCGAGCGGGTCATGCAGGTGCTGTCCCGCCGCACCAAGAACAACCCGGTGCTCATCGGCGAGCCCGGCGTCGGCAAGACCGCCGTGGTCGAGGGCCTGGCGCAGGCCATCGTCAAGGGCGAGGTGCCCGAGACCCTCAAGGACAAGCACCTCTACACCCTGGACCTGGGCGCGCTGGTCGCCGGCTCCCGCTACCGCGGTGACTTCGAGGAGCGCCTGAAGAAGGTGCTCAAGGAGATCCGCACCCGCGGCGACATCATCCTGTTCATCGACGAGCTGCACACGCTGGTCGGTGCGGGTGCCGCCGAGGGCGCCATCGACGCCGCCAGCATCCTGAAGCCGATGCTGGCCCGCGGCGAGCTGCAGACCATCGGTGCCACCACGCTGGACGAGTACCGCAAGCACCTGGAGAAGGACGCGGCCCTGGAGCGCCGCTTCCAGCCGATCCAGGTCGCGGAGCCCTCGCTGCCGCACACCATCGAGATCCTCAAGGGCCTGCGCGACCGGTACGAGGCGCACCACCGGGTGTCCATCACCGACGAGGCCCTGGTGCAGGCGGCGACGCTCGCCGACCGGTACATCTCGGACCGCTTCCTGCCGGACAAGGCGATCGACCTGATCGACGAGGCGGGCTCCCGGATGCGCATCCGCCGGATGACCGCGCCGCCGGACCTGCGCGAGTTCGACGAGAAGATCGCCGGCGTCCGCCGCGACAAGGAGTCCGCGATCGACTCGCAGGACTTCGAGAAGGCCGCCTCCCTGCGGGACAAGGAGAAGCAGCTCCTCGCCGCCAAGGCCAAGCGGGAGAAGGAGTGGAAGGCCGGCGACATGGACGTCGTGGCCGAGGTCGACGGCGATCTGATCGCCGAGGTCCTCGCCACCGCCACCGGCATCCCGGTCTTCAAGCTGACCGAGGAGGAGTCCTCCCGCCTGCTGCGCATGGAGGACGAGCTGCACAAGCGGGTCATCGGACAGAAGGACGCCGTCAAGGCGCTCTCCAAGGCGATCCGCCGTACCCGGGCCGGCCTCAAGGACCCGAAGCGCCCCGGTGGTTCGTTCATCTTCGCCGGCCCGTCCGGTGTCGGTAAGACCGAGCTGTCCAAGGCGCTCGCCGAGTTCCTCTTCGGCGACGAGGACGCGCTGATCTCCCTCGACATGTCGGAGTTCAGCGAGAAGCACACGGTCTCCCGCCTCTTCGGTTCGCCCCCCGGTTACGTGGGCTACGAGGAGGGCGGCCAGCTCACGGAGAAGGTGCGGCGCAAGCCGTTCTCGGTGGTCCTCTTCGACGAGGTCGAGAAGGCCCACCCGGACATCTTCAACTCGCTGCTGCAGATCCTGGAGGACGGTCGGCTGACCGACTCGCAGGGCCGGGTCGTGGACTTCAAGAACACGGTCATCATCATGACGACCAACCTCGGCACCCGGGACATCTCCAAGGGCTTCAACCTGGGCTTCGCCGCCGCGGGCGACACCAAGACCAACTACGAGCGGATGAAGAACAAGGTCTCGGACGAGCTGAAGCAGCACTTCCGTCCCGAGTTCCTCAACCGCGTGGACGATGTGGTGGTCTTCCCGCAGCTCACGCAGGAGGACATCCTGGCCATCGTCGACCTGATGATCAGCAAGGTCGACGAGCGCCTCAAGGACCGGGACATGGGCATCGAGCTGTCCCAGTCCGCCAAGGAACTGCTCTCCCAGAAGGGCTACGACCCGGTGCTGGGTGCCCGGCCGCTGCGCCGCACCATCCAGCGCGAGGTCGAGGACAGCCTCTCGGAGAAGATCCTCTTCGGCGAGCTGCGCCCCGGTCACATCGTGGTGGTCGACACGGAGGGCGAGGGCGAGTCCAAGACCTTCACCTTCCGCGGCGAGGAGAAGACGGCGCTTCCGGACGCCCCGCCGATCGAGCAGGCGGCGGGCGGCAGCGGCCCGAATCTGAGCAAGGAGGCCTAGCCTCCGGGCGAGCCCCGAGGGCTGCCCTCGACCGGTCACCGGTCGGGGGCAGCCCCTTTTCCATGCCTCCCGGTACGTAACCGCGGTCACAATCAGGGGCGTTCGCGGCGGGGGTGCCGGTGACATGCGGCACAGGCGTTCCGAGGGGTACTAGGCGGCGTAGTGGATCCGGTGCGGATCGGGCCGGGACTTCCGTCCTGCGGGCTTCGGGACGTACGGGGACTCGGGGCGGGGCGCCGGGCGGGCGCGGGGGTGCCACCGGTCCCGGGCCTTGGTACAGCAGAGGACAGATGTCCGATTTGGTACTAATTCTCGCGGTGTTGAGGTGCGAGACGGGCTGGGGCAAGAGGTCTCGCGGTCCTCGTTCCGATACGGCCGGGGCTAGTAGAGAGGGGGTTTGAGCGCGGCTCGGGGTCCGGGTTACCAAGGTGGGGCCAGCCCGGGATGTACGAGCTTGTACGCCCAGTCCCTTTATGTCCGGAGGTACTCCCGTATGTCGAAGCGCGCCACCACCCGCCGTTCCGCCACGTCCCTGGTCCGCACCCGGGTGGCCGTGGTCGCCGCCGGTCTCGGAGCCTCGGCCGTGCTCGGGGCCGGGGTCGCGGCCGCTGCCGACACCGGCGCCGCCCCCGCCACGACCGTCGCTTCCGTCCAGGCCAAGGCTCAGACCGCCAAGGCCGCTGCCACCAAGAAGGCGGCCGACGCCAAGAAGGCGGCGTCGTGGGTCAAGCCCGTCTCCCACTACACCCTGTCCGCCTCGTTCGCCCAGAACGGCGGCATGTGGTCGCACAAGCACTCCGGCCAGGACTTCGCGGTGCCGGTCGGTACCTCGGTCATGGCCACGCACGGCGGCACCGTCGTCAAGGCCGGCCCCAACGGCGGCGGCGACGGCCCCGCCTACGGCAATGCCATCGTCATCAAGCACGGCAACGGCACGTACTCCCAGTACGCGCACCTGTCGCGGATCGATGTGCGCATCGGCGAGCAGGTGAAGACCGGCGAGCACATCGCGCTCTCCGGCAACACCGGCAACAGCAGCGGCCCGCACCTGCACTTCGAGATCCGCACCACGCCGAACTACGGCTCCGCGGTCAACCCGGTCACCTTCCTGCGTGCGCACGACCTGAAGATCTGATCGCACCCCGGGTGTGACGTACGGCCGGTCCGCGTCGCGCGGGCCGGCCGTCGGTGCTCAGCGGCGGGTGTCGTCGCCGTGCGCCTGGGAGACCAGGTCGATGGCGACGGTGAGGACGGCTCCGCGCTTCTCCTCCGGATCGCCCTCGAAGCTCTTGAGGGCGAAGCTGCCGGCGTGCAGGGTGAAGAGCGCGCTCATGCACCGCACCTGGTTCTCCAGGGGGGTGTCCGGTTCCTGCATCAGCGCCATCAGGCTGAGCATCCGCTCCTTGAACATCTCGCCGATGCTCAACTCCCGTACCGTCGCCTGGTTTTCCTGCATGAAGCGGAAGAGGCCCTCCGCGGAGGCGAGGGCGGCGCTGTAGCGGCGGAGCAGTTCGCGTTTGGTGTCCAGGGTGCGCGGCTGCCGCGAGCCCCATTCGATCAGCTCGTCTATCGGACCGGTCAGGTCCTCGAAGAGGCTGATCAGAATGTCCTCCTTGGTCTTGAAGTGGTAGTAGAGCGCGGCCTTGGTGACGTCCAGGTGCTCGGCGATCTCCCGCAGGGAGGTCTTCTCGTAGCCCTGCTCGGCGAAGAGCTCCAGGGCTACGTCCTGGATGCGCTGCCGGGTGTCGCCCCGCCGCTGCTGCCGTCCGCTCTGCATGGCCAGTCCTCGCCCTCATGGAAAAACTTACTTGACGCCCGGCTAGTTAGCCCTCTATTTTGTACCAGTGTAGTCAACTAGCCGGGCGGCAAGTAAGCCTGCCGGGGTGCTCAGGTCCCCTGCGCACCATCCCGCACCCGGCCGCAGTACGACTTTTCCGTCGTGCCCCGCGTCCTACTGCACGCAGTACTTCGTACCGTGCTTCTGCGGCGGAGCCCCGCCGTCCTTCACGTCCCAGGGGGATTCGATGACCACCCAGCCCGACCAGGCGGCCGAGGCCGTACCAGAGGGCGGCAAACCGCAGCGCAGTGTGCGTGTCGTGCTGCTCGCCCTGATGATCGCCATGCTGCTCGCGATGCTCGACAACATGATCGTGGGTACCGCGATGCCGACGATCGTCGGCGAGCTGGGCGGTCTGGAGCATCTCTCCTGGGTGGTCACCGCCTACACCCTGGCCACCGCCGCCTCCACCCCGATCTGGGGCAAGATCGGCGACATGTACGGCCGCAAGGGCAGCTTCCTGACGTCCATCGTGATCTTCCTGATCGGTTCCGCGCTCAGCGGTATGGCGCAGGACATGGGGCAGCTCATCGGCTTCCGCGCGATCCAGGGCCTCGGTGCCGGCGGTCTGATGGTCGGCGTGATGGCGATCATCGGCGATCTGATCCCGCCCCGGGAGCGCGGCAAGTACCAGGGCATGATCGCCGGTGTGATGGCCCTCGCCATGATCGGCGGGCCGCTCGTCGGCGGCACCATCACCGACCACCTCGGCTGGCGCTGGTCCTTCTACATCAACCTGCCGCTGGGCGTCGTCGCACTGGCCGCCGTCACCGCCGTGCTGCACCTGCCGAAGAAGCGCGCCCAGGGCCGTATCGACTACCTCGGCGCCATGCTGCTCACCGTCGGCATCACCGCCATCGTCCTGGTCACCACCTGGGGCGGCACCGAGTACGACTGGGGCTCGGCCGTCATCATGGAGCTGATCGGCATCGGGGTCGCCGCGCTCATCGGCTTCGTCTTCGTCCAGACGCGGGCCGCGGAACCGATCGTGCCGCTGCACATATTCCGCAGCCGCAACTTCACGCTGATGTCCGTGATCGGCTTCGTCACCGGCTTTGTGATGTTCGGCGCGGTGCTCTTCCTGCCGCTCTACCAGCAGTCGGTGCAGGGCGCCTCGGCGACCAACTCCGGGCTGCTGCTGCTTCCGATGCTGCTGGCGATGATGGTGGTGTCGCTGGTCGCCGGCCGGATCACCACCAGCACCGGCCGGTACAAGATCTTCCCGATCCTGGGCGGGGTGCTGATGGTCGTCGGCCTCTATCTGCTCTCCACCATGGACACCGGCACCACCCGCTTCACCTCCGGCCTCTTCATGGCGGTGCTGGGCGCGGGCATGGGCTTCCTGATGCAGATCACCATGATGGTGGCGCAGAACAGCGTGGAGATGCGTGACATGGGCGTCGCCTCCTCGGCGACCACCCTCTTCCGCACCCTCGGCTCGTCCTTCGGCGTCGCCGTCATGGGCGCGCTCTTCAACCACCGGGTGCAGGACGTGATGGCCGAGAAGGCCGGGGTGCTCGGCGGGCAGATCACCGCGAAGTCGGCGCAACTCGACGCGGCCAGCCTGGCCAAGCTGCCCGCCGCCGCCCGCGAGGCCTACCAGTACGCCGTCAGCGCCGGTACCCACTCCGCGTTCCTGCTGGGCGCGGTCATCGGGGTCGTCGTCCTGGTCATGGCCCTCTTCGTCCAGGAGACCCCGCTGCGGGGCGCCGACCCCAAGAAGCCGGCCGAGTCGGCGGACGGGGACGCGGCGCGGGGCGGTCAGACGGTCGCGGAGTCCGTCTGACGGTTCCCCTGCTCTGCCGTGGCCCGGTCCCCCTCGCCCGGTCCACGTCGGTCCACGTCGGCCCCCGGAGCGGTGCGCCCCGTCTCCCCGATCACCCGCCCCGGTCAGTCCTGGGGCGGGTGCAGCATCGGGTAGCTGCCGGTGCTGGTGGGGGCGTGTTCGGGGAGCCAGAGGATGGCTACCGCGCCCTGGGCGGGGGTGTCCTCCGGGGCGCCTGGTGGGCGGACGTTGCGGAAGGTGAGGCGGGCGCCGAGGACGCGGGCCTGGCCGGCGGCGATGGTGAGGCCGAGGCCGTGTCCGTGGCCCGCCCGGTCCGCGCTGCCGGTGCGGAACCGGCGCGGCCCGCGGGCCAGCAGATCCGCGGGGAAGCCGGTGCCGTGGTCGCGGATCCGGATCACCCGGCCCTCGACGGTGACCTCCACCGGCGGCCGCCCGTGCTTGGCGGCGTTGGCGAGGAGGTTGGACACGATGCGGTCCAGCCGCCGTGGATCGGTGGTCACCTCCGCCTCGTGCTCCACCCGTACCGACACCTCGTGGTGGTGGACGGCGGCCACCCGGCGGGAGACGAACTCGCCGACCAGGATGTCGTGCAGCTCGGCCCGTTCCGCGGCACTGTCCAGCCGGGCCACTTCCAGTACGTCCTCGACCAGGGTCCGCATGGCCTGCGCCCGGTCCTTGACCAGTTCGCTGGGGCGGCCCTCGGGCAGCAGCTCGGCCGCGGTGACCAGACCGGTGACCGGGGTGCGCAGCTCGTGCGCGATGTCCGCGGTGACCCGCCGCTCGGCCAGTACCCGTTCCTGCAGGGCGTCCGCCATGGCGTCCACCGCGCGCGCCAGGTCGTCCGTCTCGTCGCGGACCACCCCGCCGATCGACTCGCGCACCCGTACATCGGTCTCGCCCTGGGCGACGCGGCCCGCGGCGGCGGCCGCCTTCCGCAGCCGCCGCGACAACTGGCCGCCGATGAGCACCCCGAGCGCGCAGCCGCCGAAGACCACCGCGATCGAGCCGATGACCAGCGCCTGGTCCAGGTCCTTCAGCACCCGGGCGTTGCGGTCGGTGAACGGTGTGTGCAGCGAGAGCACATGCCCGTCCTTGAGGGGGACCGCGGCCCAGATGTCCGCCGTTCCGCTGGCGCTCTGCGAGACATAGGTGGAGCGCCGCCCGTCCTGCGCCTTCTCCCGGAGTCCGGCGGGCAGGCCCCGGTCGTCGACCTTGCTGCCGAACTGGAGCCGCCCGGTCGCCTCGTAGATCCGCTGGGCGTACTGGATGCGGACGTCCTGCACATCGCGGGAGCCGTCCAGCATGGAGCCGCGGGCCGCGTTGTGCACGACCAGGCTGAGGGTCAGCGCGACCAGCGCGCCGACCAGGGTGATGGCCGCGCTCAGCTTCCAGCGCAGCCCAGTGCGCAGCCGGCGCCGGCCGGCCCGGCGCAGTGCGCGAAGCCATCCCGCGGGCCCGCCCACCGCGGTGGCGCCGCGCTTCTCCCGGCCGGGCCCGGCGCCCGGCGCACGCTGCGGCGCCGGGACGCGGCGCGTGTTCCCGGTGTTCTGTGTCTGCTGCCTCGACGGCCCCATGGCGCTCAGGCCTTCAACTTGTAGCCGAAGCCGCGGACCGTCTCGATCCGGTCCTGGCCGATCTTGGTGCGCAGCCGCTGCACATGGACGTCCACGACTCTGGTGTCGCCGCCCCAGCCGTAGTCCCACACCCGTTCCAGCAGTTTGTCGCGGGAGAGGACGGTGCCGGGTGCGGTGGAGAACTCCAGCAGCAGCCGCATCTCGGTCGGGGTCAGCGCCACCGGGGCGCCGGCCCTCCGTACCTCCATGCCCTCGGTGTCGATCCGCAGATCACCGAAGTTCAGTACGGCGGCGACCGGTTCGTCCTCCCCGGTCCCGGTGCCGTCGCCGCCGGATCCGGCGTGGCCGAAGCGGCGCAGTACCGCCCGGATCCGTGCCACCAGCACCGCACCGTCGAACGGTTTCGTGACGTAGTCGTCGGCGCCGGCCTCCAGGCCGAGCACCACGTCGATCGAGTCGGCCCGCGCCGACAGCATGATCACCGGCACCGTGGACTCGTCCCGGATGCGGCGGCACAGGCTCACGCCGTCCATACCGGGCACCATCACGTCGAGCAGCGCGATGTCGGGCTGGTCGGCGCGGAACGCCTCAAGGCCGGCCAGCCCGTCGGGAATGGCGGTGACCGCGAAGCCGACCCGCTCCAGTGCCAACTGGGTCGCCTCCCGGATGACGTCGTCGTCCTCGACGAACAGGACATGAGTCTGCTCAGCCATCGGAAATCCGCTGCTCCGTGTGTCGTCGGGTCAGGTGTCGTCGGGTGAGGGGTCCGAGGGGACGGCCAACTGCCCGTCGCCCACCGCGTTGCTGTAGTCGTTGTGCGTCCGGTCCCGCTCGGCGAAGTGGCCGGCGGCCCACCGGTAGGTGATCACGTCCTCGCCCGAGGGGTAGGACGCCGGGTCGCCCTTCTCGTAGACCTGCTTCGTCACCACCAGGTCCCCGCGGTCGATCTCCGCGTACACCGGGGGGGCCTCCGCGGTGAAGACGTTCCGGTACTGCCCGCCCGCCAGCCGGTAGACATAGGCGCCGATACCGACGGCGTCGCCGCAGGTCATCACGTTCACCACGATGTCGGGGCGGGGACCCGCGGTGATGTTGCCGTAGGAGACGTCGACCGGGTACTCCTTGCCCTGGCCGCAGGGCTTCAGGCTCCGCTTGACCTGCGGGGAGACCTTCGGATCGGACTTGACCAGCCGCACCGGGTCCACCCGCCGCCGCGGGGACTGCGAGGCGACCGGCGCCGGGGAGGACCGCCCGACCTGGTCGGTACGGGCCGGGCCCTCGTCGCGGGTGCCGGTGCTGCCGGTGGAACAGGCGGCCAGAAACAGGCCGATGGCGGCGAGCACGGCCACCGCCGAACCCCCCGCCTTCAGAACCCGCCCGCCTCGTTCCCTTAGGCCGCGCAACTCTCCTGCTCCTCACGTACCTGCCGGTGCGCGGTGGACTCGTCGGCCGCGCGGCTCTCCAGTTCCTGGCGGAGCCGGGCGAGCGCGCGGTGCAGCGTGCTCTTGACCGTTCCGGCCGACATACCGAGGGCGGCGGCCGTCTCCTCCGTGGACATCTGCTCCCAGTGTCGCAGCACCACGACACTGCGCTGCTTGGGAGCCAGCACCTTCAGGACATCCATCAGCAGGGCCCGGTCCGCGTGCTGCTCGGTGGAGTCCTCGATCCGGGGCTCGGGGAGCTGCTCGGTGGGGACCTCCTCCAGCCGGCGGGCCCGCCACCACTCGGTCCTGGTGTTGATCATGACGCGGCGCAGATAGGCGTCCGCGAGGCGCTTGTCGGCGATGCCGTCCCAGCGGCCGTAGGTGCGGGCCAGCGCGGTCTGGAGCAGGTCCTGCGCGTCGACCGGGTCCGGGACCAGCCGGCGGGCACTGCGCAGCAGCGCATCCTGCCGAGTGCGGACGTACTCCTCGAACTCAAGCACCTCGCCGTGCGCCATGATCAACCGCCTCCGTTCTCTGCCTGCCGTCACCCTCGGTGGGGTACGGCCAAGAAGTTACGGAGCTGTTGTCACGGCACTGTGCGGTCCGGCCTGCGGCGGACGCACGGCTGTCCGTCGGTTGTGTAACGGAAGTAGGGGCCGCCTAAGAACGCGGCGGTCTCAGGTCAGCGGCAGCCGGTACGCCCCGCCCGGCAGCGGCTCCACCAGCCCGTCCGCGACCAGCCCGTCCAGCGCCCGCGCCCGCTGCACCGGCTCGTGCCACACCCGGTCCAGCACCGCCTGCGGCACCGGCCCGTCCACCTCGCGCAGTACGGCGAGCAGCTTGCCCCGCACCTGGCGGTCGGTGCCCGCATAGGTCTGGCCGCGCCGCGGGGGGCCGGCGTGCTCGGGCTTGCCGGCCTGCCGCCAGGCACAGCGGGAGGCGATCGGGCAGCGCACACAGCTCTCGTTCTTCGCCGTGCAGATCAGCGCGCCCAATTCCATGGAGGCGGCCGCCCAGGCCGCGGCCGTCGACTCGTCCTGCGGCAGCAGCGCGCGGGCGAGACGGCGCTCGGCCGCGGTGGTCGCGTTCGGCGGGTACTGCACACCGGTCACCGCCCGCGCCAGCACCCGCCGCACATTGGTGTCCAGCACCGCATGACGCTGCCCGTACGCGAAGGAGGCCACCGCCGCCGCCGTGTACTCGCCGATCCCCGGCAGCGCCAGCAGTTGCCCGTGCTCCGCCGGTACATCGCCGCCGTGCCGTTCCGTTATGGCGACGGCGGCCCCGTGCAGCCGCAGCGCGCGCCGCGGATAGCCGAGCCGCCCCCAGGCGCGGACCGCCTCACCGGGCGCCTCCGCGGCCAGGTCGGCGGGGCGCGGCCAGCGCGCGAGCCACTGCTCGTACACCGGGAGGACCCGGTTCACCGGGGTCTGCTGGAGCATGAACTCGCTCACCATCACGCCCCAGGCACCGGCCTCGGAGCGGCGCCACGGCAGATCGCGGGCGTGCTGGGCGAACCAGTCGATGACCGGTTCATGGAAGGCCTCGGGCGAGGCGGCGGGCTCCGGAACGGTGGGCAGGGCGGCCCCGGACTGCCCGGGTGCGGGCTGTACGTGCTGTGGTTGCTGTACATGCTGTGTGTGCTGTGCGTTCATGGCTTCCCGATCCTGCCATGTGCACCCCGCGCCCCGGGGCGTGCCCCGGCCGGGGCAAACGGGTACCGGACAGGGGGCGGCGCCCGGTTGACGACCGCCCGGCCCGATCCGCCCAGCCTCAACGGCGGCCCGCGCGGCGGCGGTTGCCGGTGCGGCGGTGGCTCGGCCGGTCCTCGGGGCGGTGGTCGGGGGCGCCGTAACCGACGGAGCCGGGTGCCGGCTGGCCGGGCAGTGCCGGGGTCCCGGCGCCCACGCACCAGCGCACCGCGCCGGACCCGGAGCCGCGCATCGCCAGTACCAGCTTCTCCACCGGGCCGCGCAGCACCCGCATCGCCAGCATCGCCAGCAGTGCGCCGAAGACCAGCCCGGCCAGCACATCGTGCGGGTAGTGCACGCCCACGAAGACCCGGGAGAACGCCATCAGCACCGCCATCGGCAGGGTGAGCACGCCGATGCCGCGCCAGGCCAGCAGCAGCGCCACCGCCGCACCCCCGGCGATCACCGAGTGGTTGCTGGGGAACGACCAGTCGCCGTGCGGCGGGCACTCGACCAGGGAGGCGGGCGCCCCGGCCACCGCACGGCAGGGCCGCTCCTCCTGCACCGCGGACTTGACCGCCTCGCTCAGTACCAGGGCGACCGCGGTGGCCACCGGCGCCAGTACGGCCAGGGCCACGGCCGCCGCGTCCTCGCGCCGGGACCGCCACCAGCCGATCACGAACAGCACGCCGAACAGCAGCAGTCCGGCTTCCGTCCACACTTCGCCGAGCTGCTGCACCCAAGTCGGGGTGGAGTGCGCGAAGTCCGTGATGTCGAGATAGAGGTCGGAGTCCATCCGTACATGGTCCCGGATGGGGGCGGGGTGCTCTGCCCCGCCCCCTGTCTCCGGGATGCGGGTGCGGGTCAACACCCTTGGCCGGTAAGGGAGAACGCCCGCGGAATCGCTTCTGCGGGATGATGATCGGCAAAAGTTGCCTACCCGCACCGGCGGGTAGGCGGGAGAACGCGCCGATCTCTCGTAGAGTTCGGGCCGTGGGATCTCTGCGCAATCCGGTCGGGCCGCTTCCCTCCTCCATCTACTGGCGACGGAGGGCCGTTCTGCTGTCCCTGCTCGCAGTGCTGGCGCTCCTCGTCACCTGGCTGGTGACGGTCGGCGGTGGCGGCGGGAAGAACGCGGGCGGCGCCGACGGCAAGGGCCCCGCGCCGTCCATCACCCCCGGACCGTCCGGTTCGGGCCCCGCGATCAGCGAGCAGCCGGGCGGCCGTGACGAGTCCGACGGGGGCAACGGGTCGGGCGGCAGCGGCAGTTCGGGCGGATCGGGAGACTCGAAAGGCTCCGGAGGCGAGGAGGCCGGCGGCGGTTCGGACGGCGGTTCCGGCGGTGGATCCGGTGGCGGTGCCGGTTCCGGTACGGGCGGTGGTTCGGGTGGGGCGGTCTACGGAGGCGGTTCGGGTGACCGGGTGCCGGCCGGGTCCAGCCTGCCCGACTGCACCACCGGCAGCGTGAAGTTGACCGTCCACAGTGTGCGCAACTCCTACCAGCCGGGCAGAAAGCCCCAGTTCGAGATCACCGTGAGCAACTCCTCGGGCAGCGCCTGCAAGATCGACCTCGGGCCGGTCCGCACCGTGCTCACCATCACGCCGACCGGGGACGACCAGAGCCTCTGGGCGTCCGACGACTGTGTGCGCGGCGGCGGCAGCCGGCTGCTGCGGGTGCCCGCCGACGGCCGGGTGAAGCAGACCGTGACCTGGGACCGCCGCCCCGGCGCCGCCGAGTGCGCCACCCCGTCCGGCGGCCCCGCCCCCACCGGCACCTATCTGGTGGAGGCCAAGGCGCCCGGCTTCCCGAAGGTGCGGACGTCCTTCGTCCTCGCGGCGGACTGAGACCGGCCCGCGCCCGCGGGCCGCGTAGAGGTCAGACGTAGCGTTCCAGGATCGAGGACTCGGCCAGGCGGGAGAGGCCCTCGCGGACGCTGCGGGCGCGGGCCTCGCCGACGCCGTCCACCGTCTGCAGGTCGTCCACGCTCGCGGCGAGCAGCTTCTGCAGGCCGCCGAAGTGCTCCACCAGCCGGTCGATGATCGCGCCGGGCAGCCGCGGCACCTTCGCCAGCAGCCTGAAGCCCCGCGGCGAGACCGCCGCGTCCAGCGCCTCCGGAGAGCCCGTGTACCCCAACGCCCTTGCCACCGTGGGCAGTTCGAGCAGCTCGCCGTGGGACAGCTTGTCCAGCTCGGTCAGCGCCTCCTCGACGGTGCGGGAACGCTTCGCGGTGGGCGCCGGCACATAGTCCCGCACCACCAGCTCACGCTCCGGCTCCACCCCGGCGATCAACTCATCGAGCTGGAGGGCCAGTAGCCGCCCGTCGGTGCCCAACTCCACGACGTACTCGGCGATTTCGGTGGCGATACGGCGCACCATCTCCAGGCGCTGCGCCACCGCCGTCACATCGCGCACCGTCACCAGGTCCTCGATCTCCAGCGCGGAGAGGGTGCCGGCGACCTCGTCGAGGCGGAGCTTGTACCGCTCCAGGGTGGCGAGGGCCTGGTTGGCCCGGGACAGGATGGCCGCCGAGTCCTCCAGGACCCGCCGCTGGCCGTCGACATAGAGCGCGATCAGGCGCATCGACTGGGACACCGAGACCACCGGGAAGCCGACCTGCTTGCTGACCCGGTCCGCGGTGCGGTGCCGGGTGCCGGTCTCCTCGGTGGGGATCATCGGATCGGGCACCAACTGCACACCGGCCCGCAGGATCTTCGTCATCTCCCGGTCCAGCACGATGCCGCCGTCGAGTTTGCACAGCTCCCGCAGCCGCGTCGCGGTGAACTCCACGTCCAGTACGAAGCCGCCGGTGCACATCGCCTCGACGGTCCGGTCGGAGCCCAGGACGATGAGACCGCCCGTATTGCCCCGGAGGATCCGCTCCAGGCCGTCCCGCAGGGCCGTGCCGGGGGCGACGGCACTCAGCGAGGCGCGCATCAGCACGTCGGCACTCGAACCCCCGGTCTTGCCGGGTGCTGCCGCCCGGTCGTTGGCTGCCACTGCATTCCTCCGGTCGGGTTCTGTGGGGGCGCCCCGCCGTTCGCACGCGTGGGCGAGACCGGGGCAAAGTCTACCGGCGCTGCTCCGTCTCCCGCGGGGCCTCTCGGCGGCGGCTGCGTGGCAGCACCCGCAGAGCGTCTCCCATGTCGGCCACCTCCGTCACCTTCATACCCGCCGGGACCTTCCCCGGATCCGCCGGGACGAGGGCGTGGGTGAAGCCCAGCCGGTGCGCCTCGGTGAGCCGCCGCTGCACACCGGTGACCCGCCGCACCTCGCCGGCGAGGCCCACCTCGCCGATCGCCACCAGGTTCTTCGGCAGCGGGGTGTCGCTGGCCGCGCTCGCCAGGGCCAGCGCCACCGCCAGGTCGGCGGCCGGCTCGGAGAGCTTCACCCCGCCGACGGTGGCCGAGTAGATGTCGCGCTTGCCGAGGGCGGTGATCCGGCCCCGCTGCTCCAGCACGGCCAGCATCATCGACACCCGGGACGTCTCAAGGCCCGAGGTGGTGCGCCGCGGGGACGGGATCTGGGAGTCCACCGTCAGTGCCTGCACCTCGGCGACCAGGGGGCGGCGGCCCTCCAGGGTGACGGTGAGACAGGTGCCGGGGACCGGCTCGGCGCGCCTGGTCAGAAACAGCCCGGACGGGTCGGCGAGACCGGTGATGCCCTCGTCGTGCAGCTCGAAGCAGCCGACCTCGTCGGTGGTGCCGTAGCGGTTCTTCACGCCGCGGACCAGGCGGAGGCGGGCATGGCGGTCGCCCTCGAAGTGGAGCACCACATCGACGAGATGCTCCAGCAGGCGGGGGCCGGCGATGGCGCCGTCCTTGGTGACATGGCCGACGAGCAGGGTGGCCATCCCGCGTTCCTTGGAGGCGCGGATCAGCGCCCCCGCCACCTCCCGGACCTGGGCCATGCCGCCGGGGGCGCCGTCGATCTCCGGGGAGGCCACCGTCTGCACCGAGTCCAGGATCAGCAGGGACGGCTTGACCGCGTCGAGGTGGCCGAGGACGGCGGCCAGATCCGTCTCGGCGGCGAGATACAGGTGGTCGTGGATGGCCTTGATGCGGTCGGCCCGGAGCCGGACCTGGCTCGCCGACTCCTCGCCCGTGACATAGAGGGTGCGGTGCTCCTCGTGGGCGGCCTTGGCGGCGACGTCCAGCAGCAGGGTGGACTTGCCGACGCCGGGCTCGCCCGCCAGCAGCACCACGGCGCCGGGCACCAGGCCGCCGCCGAGGACCCGGTCCAGCTCGGGGACGCCGGTGCTGCGGGCGGTGGCCTGGCGGCCGTCGACCTGGCCGATGGGGACGGCGGTGGTGGTGACCCGGCCGGGCGCGGTGGTGCGGACCGCGGGCGCGCCGTACTCCTCGACCGTGCCCCAGGCCTGGCATTCAGGGCAGCGGCCGAGCCATTTGGCCGTCTGCCAGCCGCACTCGGTGCAGCGGAACGAGGGCCGGTCCTTGCCGGTCTTGGTACGGGTCGCCATGCGGGAAACCGTAGCGGGCGCCACTGACAGCGCCGCCCACGCCACCGGCGCCGCGGGCACGGCACCCGGCAACTCCGGTGCGCGCGGCGGGACTTGGGCGGGTGAGGACCCGGGGGAGTGGGGCCGGTGCACGCCCGTGCACACGGCGGGGAGCCGTGTACCGGCCGCATCCTCGGTCCCGTGCGGGCGCTGCTTCGTCCGCTTTCGAGCGATGTGTTCACCCGTAAGAATTAAATGTGTGCAAGGGGCGGGATGGACCCTTGGTGCCCCGCCTACGGTCGCACGGGTGATGAGCAGCAGGCCGGAATCCACCGTGCACACCACCGGCGCACACCGGGCGCACCGGGTAGACCGGGCGGATCGGGGCGCGCCCCGATCCGAGGCCGCCGAGGGGCCCGCCCCGGAGCCGGGGCCGCCCCGTGACGAGGCGCAGTGGGACGGGCTCTTCACCTACTGCCTCTCCGTCCTCTGCGACCACGAGGCCGCCACCGCCGCCCTCCGGGACGCCCTCGCCTTCGCCGAGCGGCGCGGGTCGCGCGGCCCGCAGGACGGGGACCGCCGCGCCTGGCTCTACGCCCTGGCCCGCTGGTCCTGCCTGCGGCAGCTCTCCGGCGCCCGGCACGCAGAGTCCCGCCACCGTGACGGGGGCCGCGCAACAGGGGCGCACACAGGCGCAGACCGGCGCGCGAGGGGGCACACGGCTGCGCCGGGGCACACATACGGTACGGCCACCGCGGACCGCCACCGCACCCCCGCCGAGCCCCACCGCCCCGACTGGGCCACCCGCCCCGCCGCCACCGCCCCCCGGCCGGACCGCGAAGCCGCGGAACAGAACGAACAGCAGGAGCAGGCAGACCGCGAGGGACCGGCGGAGCGGGAGGCTCTGGAGCGGGAGCAGCGGCGTCAACTGGCGCTGCTGGCCTGGCCGGAGGCCGCCGGCACCACCCCCGAGCAGCGCGAGGCCCTGGAGCTGGCGGTACGCCACCGTCTCGCCGCCCGCGAGGTGGCCGCGGTGGTCGGGATCGAGGTGGCCGCCGCCCGTGATCTGATCGCGTCCGCGGCCTGCGAGGTGGAGCGCACCCGGGCGGCGCTCGCGGTGGTCGAGTCCGGCGGCTGCCCCATCGTGGCCCGGCTCACCGGCGACCACCAGCTCCTGCTCGGCGCCACCCTCCGCCGCGAACTCGTACGTCATGTCGACGACTGCCCCCGCTGCCGCCGTACCGCGGAGCGCTGTGCCGCCGGTGCCTGGCCCGGGACCAGCCTGACGCCCTCGGCGCTGCCCCTGCTGCCCGCGCCCCGCGCCGCGCTCGGCCCGGCGGCGGGGCGGGGGGCGCGCGGCCGGGGCGGGCCGCGCTACGACCGGCGCGGGTTCCCCATGGACCCCCGGGACCACGCCGCGCGCCGCGACCGGATCCGGGCCCGCGCCGTCACCACCACCGTCGTCGCCACCGTGGTCGCCGCCCCCGTACTGGCGCTGTGGGCCGCCTACCGGGGTGCCCCGATCATCGGCGAGGGCACCGACGGCCGGTCCGTCACCGCCAGCAGATCCGACGGCAACCGCTCGCTGGACTCCGGGCGGGACGGCGACCGGTACGAGAACGCGGGCAACGCCAGCCGCACCCCGGACCCGCGCTTCAGCCCCGGCGACCGGCGGCACGATGTGTCGGTGGAGGTGATCAGCCCCGGCGGCGCCTCGCACGCGCCGGACGGGCAGGGCCGGCTCACGGTGACCGCGCGCCCGGCGGGCGGCGCCACCGTCATCACGCTCAGCGCCGCCGGCGGCCCGGTGCGCTGGCGGGCCCGCACCGGCGCCCCCTGGCTCTACCTCAGCAGTACCTCCGGCACGCTCAGGGCGGGCGGTACGCAGACCGTGCATGTGTATGTGGACCGCGGCCGGCAGCCCGCCGGGCCGTGGAGTGCGCGGATCACGCTGGAGCCGTCCGGCGCGGTGGTCCGCGTCGACGGGCACGGGCGGGGGCGGCCGTCCGGGTACCCGCGTCCGACGCCGTCGCGGACGGTGCCGGGTACGCCCGGTACGCCGAGTCCACCCGGGTCGCCGGAGCCGACGCCCAGTGGGTCCACCTCGCCCACCCCCACTCCCACCGGGCCGGGCAGTCCGGAGCCGACTCCCACGCCGACCGGCTCCACGCCCGGCCCGGGGGACTCCGACCCGCCACCCGGGGGCGGCACCGGCACCCCGGCCCCGGGCCCGAGCTGAAAGGTTCCGCCATCGGCAGCGCACCGGCCGGGCGCCGGGCCAGGTTCCAAGTCCCGTACGCCGCAAGGCCGTTGGCCTCCGGTGGGCGGGGGCCGGGATCAGGCGCGGGCCGGGTCCGCGGGGTGCGGGGCGACCAGGGGGAGGCCCGCCGCGAGGCGCTGCTCGCACAGCTCGGCCAGCCGGTCGTAGCCCTCCTTGCCCATCAGCTCGGTCAGCTCCGCGCGGTAGGAGACGTACACCGGCTCGCCCGCGCCGTGGGCGGAGCGGGCCGAGGTGCACCACCAGTGGAGGTCGTGCCCGCCCGGCCCCCAGCCCCTGCGGTCGTACTCGCCGATGGAGACCCGCAGGACGCGGGTGTCGTCGGGCCGGTCGACCCAGTCGTAGGTGCGGCGTACCGGGAGCTGCCAGCAGACGTCCGGCTTGGTCTCCAGCGGTTCGCGGCCCTCGCGCAGCGCCAGGATGTGCAGCGAGCAGCCCGCGCCGCCCGCGAAGCCGGGGCGGTTCTGGAAGATGCAGGAGCCCTGCCAGCGCCGGGTCTGCCGCTCGCCGTCCTCGTCCTCCTCCACCCAGCCGGTGCCGGTGCCCACCGGATGGTGCTGCCAGATGTCCGGGGTCAGCCGCGCCACATGGCCCGCCACCCGCTCCTCGTCCTCCTCGTCCGAGAAGTGCGCGCCCAGGGTGCAGCAGCCGTCGTCGGCGCGGCCCGCCTGGATGCCCTGGCAGCCGCTGCCGAACACGCAGTTCCACCGGGAGGTCAGCCATGTCAGATCGCAGCGGAAGACCTGCTCCACGTCGGCCGGGTCCGGGAACTCGACCCAGGCGCGGGCGAAGTCCAGACCCTGCTCGTCCCCGACCGGGGCGGTCCGCTGCGCCGCCCGCTTGCCGTCCGCCTGCTGCTTTCCCGGCTTTCCCGGCTTTCCCGGCTTCCCCTGCTTGCCCTGCGCGGGAGCGGTGGTTTTGTCGTCCTTCGCCTTTTTCGTCTTTGGCACACCCCCAGGGTATGCGTGACGAACCCCTCACGCGGACGGCCCCGGCCCGGATCGGCAGTAGCGTTCCGTATATGAGACTCGGTGTGCTCGACGTGGGATCGAACACGGTGCATCTGCTCGTGGTGGACGCCCACCCCGGGGCGCGGCCGCTGCCCGCGCACTCGCACAAGGCGGAGCTGCGGCTGGCCCAACTCCTCGACGCGGACGGCGCGATCGGCCCCGACGGCGTCGCCAGCCTGGTGTCCACAGTGCGGGACGCGCTCCAGGCCGCCGAGGACAAGGGCGTCGAGGATCTGCTGCCGTTCGCCACCTCCGCGGTCCGCGAGGCGCGCAACGCGGACGAGGTGCTGACCCGGGTCAAGGAGGAGACCGGGGTGAACCTGGAGGTCCTCAGCGGCGCCGACGAGGCCCGGCTGACCTTCCTCGCCGCCCGCCGCTGGTTCGGCTGGTCCGCGGGCCGCCTCCTGGTCCTGGACATCGGCGGCGGCTCCCTGGAGATCGCCTACGGCCTGGACGAGGAACCGGACGCCGCGGTGTCGCTGCCGCTGGGCGCCGGCCGCCTCACCGCCGCCTGGCTCCCCGGCGATCCCCCCGACGGCGACGCGGTACGGGCGCTGCGCCGCCACGCCAGGGCCGAGATCGCGCGCACCGTCGGCGAGTTCAGCCGCCTCGGGGCGCCCGACCATGTGGTGGCCACCTCGAAGACGTTCAAGCAGTTGGCCCGCCTCGCCGGGGCCGCCCGCTCCGCCGAAGGCCTGTACGTACAGCGGGAGTTGAAGCGGAAATCGCTGGAGGACTGGGTGCCGCGGCTGGCCGCGATGACCCGGGACGAGCGCAATGAGCTGCCCGGTGTCTCCGAGGGCCGCTCCGGCCAGTTGCTCGCCGGGGCGCTGGTCGCGGAGGGGGCGATGGACCTCTTCGGGGTGGAGAGCGTGGAGATCTGCCCGTGGGCCCTGCGGGAGGGCGTCATCCTGCGCCGCCTGGACCACATGAGCTGAGCGGGCCGGGGCCGCGGGCTGAGACGGGCACCACACCGTGACCGCCGCGGCGCCCCGTAGGCTGTGGGCGTGGCAGAACCAGCGGTGCGGATCCCCGACGCGAAGGTCGCGCTGTCCACGGCCTCGGTGTATCCGGAGTCGACGGCGACGGCCTTCGAGATCGCGGCGCGCGTGGGCTACGACGGCGTCGAGGTCATGGTCTGGACGGACCCGGTCAGCCAGGACGTGGAGGCGCTGCGCCGCCTCAGCGACTACCACGGCATCCCGATCCTCGCCGTGCACGCGCCCTGTCTGCTGATCACCCAGCGGGTGTGGTCCACCGACCCCTGGGTGAAGCTCCAGCGGGCCCGCGCCGTCGCCGAGAAGCTGGGCGCCGACACGGTGGTGGTGCACCCGCCGTTCCGCTGGCAGCGCCAGTACGCGCGCGGCTTCGTGGACGGCGTGTGGCGGATGGCGGGCGAGACCGATGTGCGCTTCGCCGTCGAGAACATGTACCCGTGGCGCTACCGCGACCGCGAGATGCTCGCCTACGCCCCCGAGTGGGATGTGACGCAGAGCGACTACCGGCACTTCACGGTGGACCTCTCGCACACCGCGACCGCCCGTACCGACGCCCTCGCCATGGTGGCCAGGATGGGCGACCGGCTCGGCCATGTGCATCTCGCCGACGGCACGGGCTCGGGCAAGGACGAGCACCTGGTGCCGGGGCGCGGCACCCAGCCCTGCGCCGAGGTGCTGGAGCAGTTGGCGGTGAGCGGCTTCGACGGCCATGTGGTGGTCGAGGTCAACACCCGGCGGGCCATGTCCGGCGCCGAACGCGAGGCGGACCTGGCGGAGGCGCTGGCCTTCACCCGGCTCCACCTCGCCACGTCCGCCCGGGTGCCCCGCGCATGACGGACACCCCGCGCCGCCGCGGCCGCCCCGCCGGCACCCGCGTCGGCCCCGGCACCCGCGAACTGATCCAGCTCACCGCCCGCCGCGAGTTCGCCGAACGCGGCTACGAGAAGACCTCGGTACGCGGTATCGCCAAGGCCGCCGGGGTCGATCCGGCGCTGGTGCACCACTACTTCGGCACCAAGGAGCAGGTCTTCGCGGCGGCCGTGGACATCGCCTTCGCGCCCGCGCTGGGCGCCCCGCAGAAGATGGCGGAGGGCCCGCCGGAGGCGGCCGGCGAGCGGCTGACCCGGTTCTTCTTCGCCACCTGGGAGGACCCGGCGACCCGCGCCCCCCTGCTGGCGATCATGCGCTCGGCGATGGACAACGAGGCCGCGGCCGCCGTCTTCCGCCGCCTGGTCTCCGCCCAACTCCTGGACCGGATCGCCGGGTTCATCGAACTGCCGGACGCCACGATCCGCGCGGAGCTGGCCGCCGCCCAGCTCGTCGGCGCCGCCATGCTCCGCTACGTACTGAAGGTGGACCCGCTGGCCTCGGCCGACGTGGAGGAGCTGGTACGGCGGCTGGCGCCGGTGGTGCAGCAGCACCTCACCGGGGCCTGACCCGGCCCTTCCGACAGGCCCTGGGACCCCCGTCCCGGATAGCGGACGGCGGGTCCGGATCGTGGAGGGGCGGCGTAGGCTCGGACGAGTCATACCCATCGAAGGAGCGAGCGACGATGCCCGAGCTGAGGTCCCGCACTGTCACCCACGGCCGCAACATGGCGGGCGCCCGTGCCCTTATGCGCGCCTCCGGGGTGGCGAGTTCGGACATCGGCAAGCCGATCGTCGCGGTCGCCAACTCCTTCACCGAGTTCGTGCCGGGCCACACCCACCTCCAGCCGGTGGGCCGCATCGTCAGCGAGGCGATCCAGGCCGCCGGGGCGGTGCCCCGCGAGTTCAACACCATCGCCGTCGACGACGGCATCGCCATGGGCCACGGCGGGATGCTCTACAGCCTGCCCTCCCGCGACCTGATCGCGGACAGCGTCGAGTACATGGTCGAGGCGCACTGCGCGGACGCCCTCATCTGCATCTCCAACTGCGACAAGATCACCCCCGGGATGCTGATGGCGGCCCTCCGCCTCAACATCCCGACGGTCTTCGTCTCCGGCGGCCCCATGGAGGCCGGCCGCGCCACCCTGGTCGACGGCACCGTCCGCAAGCTCGACCTGATCAACGCCATCAGCGACGCGGTCAACGAGTCCGTCTCCGACGAGGACATCCTCCGCATCGAGGAGAACGCCTGCCCCACCTGCGGCTCCTGCTCCGGGATGTTCACCGCCAACTCGATGAACTGCCTCACCGAGGCCATCGGCCTCTCCCTGCCGGGCAACGGCTCCGTCCTCGCCACCCACACCGCCCGCAAGGACCTCTACGAGCGCGCCGGCGCCACCGTCGTGGACATCGCCCGCCGCTACTACGAGCAGGACGACGACTCGGTACTGCCCCGCAGCATCGCCACCCACGCCGCCTTCGAGAACGCCATGGCCCTGGACATCGCCATGGGCGGCTCCACCAACACGATCCTGCACCTGCTGGCCGCCGCCCAGGAGGCCGAGGCCGGCTACGACCTCTCCGACATCGACGCCGTCTCCCGCCGGGTGCCCTGCCTGGCCAAGGTCGCCCCCAACGCCGCCCCCACCACCACGTACTACATGGAGGACGTGCACCGGGCCGGCGGCATCCCCGCGATCCTCGGCGAGCTGTACCGGGGCGGGCTGCTCAACGAGGACGTGCACACCGTGCACTCCCCGTCCATCAAGGACTGGCTCGCCGCCTGGGACGTGCGCGGCGGCTCGCCCACCGAGCAGGCCCTGGAGTTGTGGCACGCGGCGCCCGGCTGCCGGCGGTCCGCGGAGGCCTTCTCCCAGTCCGAGCGGTGGGAGTCCCTCGACACGGACGCCGCCGCCGGCTGCATCCGCGACGTGGCGCACGCCTACTCGCAGGACGGCGGCCTCGCCGTCCTCAAGGGCAACCTCGCCGAGGACGGCTGCGTGGTGAAGACCGCCGGCGTCGACGAGTCCATCTGGACCTTCGAAGGCCCCGCCGTGGTCTGCGAGTCCCAGGAGGAGGCCGTCGACAAGATCCTCCGCAAGGAGGTCGCCGAGGGCGACGTCGTCGTCATCCGCTACGAGGGCCCCAAGGGCGGCCCCGGAATGCAGGAGATGCTCTACCCGACGTCCTTCCTCAAGGGCCGCGGCCTCGGCAAGGCCTGCGCCCTGGTCACCGACGGCCGCTTCTCCGGCGGCACTTCGGGCCTCTCCATCGGCCACGCCTCCCCGGAGGCCGCGTCCGGCGGCACCATCGCCCTGGTCGAGGACGGCGACCGCATCCGCATCGACATCCCCGCCCGCACCATCGAACTCCTCGTGGACCAGCCGACGTTGGCCGCCCGCCGGGAAGCCCTCGGCGGCGTGTACGCGCCCCGGGCACGGGAGCGCAAGGTGTCCGCCGCGCTCCGCGCCTACGCCGCGATGGCCACCAGTGCCGACAAGGGCGCGGTCCGCGACGTGGACCGCCTCTCGTCCTGACCCACCCGGCACACCGCCCCGCGACCCGCGCAACTGTTCGGGCCCGCGGGGCGTCCCCCTTCCCGTGGGACGTGCACCGCGCACGCCCCCCAGGAACGAAGGGGGACGTACCTGATGAGTGACAGCAGCTCCAACACGGAAGAGACCGCCGCGGCCACCGAGAGCGCCGAGAGCGGCGAAGGCACTGCGGCCGCCGCCGCCCGCTACACGGTGGTCGCCACCGTCAACGTCCGCTCCGGGCCCGGTACTTCGTACGGCAAGGTGGGCACCGTACCGGTCGGCGCCCAGGTGTCGATCAGTTGCCAGACGCCGGGTCAGACCGTCACCGGCCCGCTCGGCACCTCCAGCATCTGGGACCGCATCGGCAGCGGCCGCTATGTCTCCGACACCTACGTCCGCACCGGCAGCGACGGCTACATCGCCCCGCGCTGCTGACCCGCGGGGGTTGACCCGCGGGGGCCGCCCGACACCGTCCGCCGCCGAGGCCGCTCAGCCGGCCTGGGGGTGGGCGGTGTCCAGCGTGAAGAGCACATTGTCCCCGGCGGCGACCACCAGCGCCCCGCCGGCCACCGTGACCCGCGGCGAGGCGGTGTCCCCGCCGCTCACCTTCCCCGAACGCGGATCGCTGCTCCACAGCAGCCGCCCGCTTCCCGCCTCCAGCGCCGACACCCGCCCGCTGGCCGAACTCACATACAGCGTCCCGCGGTCGAGCACCGGGGCGCACGGGTTCTCCACCGGCGTCAGCCGCGCCCAGCGGGGCTTGCCGCTCGCCGGGTCCACCGCGGTGATCCGCCCGTCGGCCCCCGCGAAGTACAACGTGCCGCCCGCCATCCCGGGAACGCTGTCCGAGTGGCGCTCCACCGGCACCTGCCGCGTCCGCCCGGTCACCGGATCCAGCCGGATCACCCGGTCGAAACCGTCGTACGACACCCCGTCCGGATGCTCCCGCAGCAGCACCAGCGAACCCCCGGCCTCGCCCACCGGCACCACATGCCCGCCGACGGTCACCGTGCGTCCAGGCTCCCCGGTGCGGGGGTCCAGGGTGGCGAAGTGCGCCGTCCGCACCGCCGCCGCCTCGGCCTCCGACGCCGGTACGCACATCGAGTAGAAGCGGTGGCCCGCGACGAACGGCAGGCACTCGGTGCCCGCGGGGAACGTCCGCGTCCACACCGTCCGCCCGCTCTCCGCGTCCCGCGCCACGATCCGGGTACGCGCCGGGTCCACCGAAACCACGGTGCCGCCCAGCAGAGCCGCGTCATGGGAGTGCCCGGTGAAGACGGCGGTCCTGCTGTCCACCGGCGCCGACCACACCTCATGGCCGTCCGCCGCCGACAACGCCACGATCTCCTGCCCCGGGGCACCTCCGGCCGGAATCCGGTAACCCAGTACGGCTTTGCCGCTCACCCCGATGAAGTGCACACCCTGTACCGGGATTCCGGGGCTGGTCCGCTTCCACACCTGCTTGCCGTCCGAGGCCCGCAGCCGCACCCCCAGCACACCACCGCCCCCGCAGTAGACGGAGTCCCCGGGGCGGGCGCCCGCGGTGGTCCCCGAGCCCGGCCCGCTGATGGTCGAACCGGCCGAGCCACCGGAACCCCCGGCCGCCGGTGCCACACACCGCAACTCGTCGGGGATGCCCTTGCCGCCCCGCACCGCGATCCGCCACGGCGCGAAACCCTCGGGCAACGCCACCTCGGCCGCCGCCACCGCGCCGCCCTTCCCGTCACCGTCCCCCGACCCCCCGTTCACCAGCGCGAACGCCACCCCGGTACTGACCGCCACCACCGCCGCGGCCCCCACGACCGCGGTACGCCAACGACGCCGGCGGGGCGCCCGGCGGGACGCGGCGGGTGTGCGGGTGCGGGTGCCGGATTCGGATTCGGATTCGGGGTCGGCTTCGGGGGCTGAGGTGCCGTCCGGCTCGGCTCCGGGGTCCGCTCCGGATGCGGTACGGGCGGCCGGGCCGGGGACGGGCTCCCTACCGAAGCCCGTACCGAAGCCCGTGCTGGTGTCGGTGTCGGGGCCGGCCGAGGTGTCGGTGGGCGGGCCCTTGAACGAGCTGGTGTCGGTCTCGGAGGTGATGCACCGCGCCCCCTCCGGCGCGGCCAGCTCCGACGGCAAGTCCCGCAACCGCACCAGCAGTTCATGCGTACTCGGCCGCTCCCCCCGCGTCTTCGCCAGGCACGGTTCGACCACCGCCCGCAGCGGCCCCGGCACCGCCCCCAGCACCGGCGCCCCGTGCACCACCTGGTACGCCGTCATATACGGGCTGTCCGCGTCGAACGGCCCCCGCCCCGTCGCCGCGTACACCAGCAGCGTGGCCAGCGAGAACACATCCGACTCCGGCCCCACCTCGCGCGGCGCCTGGAGCTGCTCGGGCGACATGAACGGCGGGGTGCCGATGACGCGGCCCGTCATGGTCAGGGTCTGGTGGTCGGCGGCCCGCGAGATACCGAAGTCGATGACGCGGGGCCCCTCGGGGGAGAGCACCACATTGGACGGCTTGAGATCGCGGTGCACCACCCCGACCCGGTGGATGTCGCGCAGCGCCTCCGCCAGCCCGATCGCCAGCCCCCGCAACTCCGGCCCCGCCAGGGTCCCTTGGTCCGCGATCCGCTGCGTCAGCGTCGGCCCCGGGATGTAGGCGGTCGCCATCCACGGATGCTCGCCCTCCGGATCCGCGTCCACCACCGCGGCGGTGAACGCCCCGCTCACCCGCCGGGCCGCGGCCACCTCCTGCCGGAAGCGGATGCGGAACTCCTCGTCGTCCGCGAACTGCTGGTGGATCAGCTTCACCGCGACCGGCCGCCCGGACTCCGTACGCGCCAGATAGACCGTGCCCATGCCGCCGGCACCGAGGCGCGACTCCAGCGGATAGCCGCCGATCTGCTCCGGGTCCCCTGCGCGCAGTCGCACTCCGCCGGCCTCCCCGTCCGTCTCCGAGCCGACCGGCCACCCATCGGCCTCCGGCACCACCCCGCCACGTTGTTCGACCCAAAACTAACCCCTCCCCCCACCCACCCGAACCCCCGGTCCGGTAGCACTCCGTCCAACTGAGGAGACGGTGTGCGTTCCGGCGCACTGACGGTGACGGGGTGGTGACTGCTGGGTCCCTGTGGGCGGGGCCGGCGCGGGGCTGCCCGGCTCCCCGCCGCGGCTTCGATCCCGCTCCGGGGATAATCGGGAACGTGAGCGACGCACCCGGCCCCCCGAACACCCCCGCCTCCACTCCCGGCCCCCGCCCCGAGCCCCTGCCCTTCTTCGGCACCACCTGGGTGGAACACGACGGCGGCTATCCACTCCGCCGCGTCGCCGCCGCGATCGGCTCCCTCGCCCTGGCCGCCGCCGGCTGCTTCGTCCTGCGCTTCGCCTACGACGGCCTCACCATCGCCGACGTGGGCTCCTTCGTCAGCCTGCTGGTCATCGTGATGTTCGTGGTGTGCAGCGCCCTCTCCTTCCGCCGCACCTGGGACGGCTTCTCCACACGCCACGACCCCGACTCCCAGGCCTCCGTACGCGGCCTCATGCTCATCGGTTTCGTCGGCGCCCTCCTCGCCTACTTCCTCCGCACCTTCACCGAAGCCCCCGGCGAACGCCTCCACCGCACCGAGTACGAAGAGGCCCGCACCCAGTACGAACGCCGCACCACCCGCCGCACCGGCAACCCGTCCCGCCGCGGCGGCAACGGCAAGACGGGCGGCGGGAAGGGGAGCGGCGGTGCCTCTTCCGCCAAGTCCCACAAGAAGCAAGGCAGTTGACCCGAACCAGTCGCCCCGCACCTACGGGGTGAGACTGGCCCTGTGACCGAGCCGACCCATGGCCAGTGCCTTGTCCGCTGGCCCCCTTTCCGCCGAACCCTTCTCCCGGCCACCCCTTTCCGGCCACCGCCTTCTCCGCCGGCCCTTCCTCCCGCCGATGCCTTCTCCCAGGCGCTCCTTCTCGCGCCCACCTCTCTTCCCCCCACTTCCAGCTCGGCCCGGCCCTCCTGCCGCCCGCTCCCTCTCCCACCGGCTCCTCTCGTCACCCGCCCTTTCGCCCAGCCGATCCGTCTCCCGGCTACCGCACGTCCCGCCGGTTCCTTCTCCCGCCCACCCCCTTCTGGCTCTGCCCCCACGTACGGCAGCGGGGCGGGCGCGGGCCTTATGCACGGCAGCGATACGCGGGCCGCCGCTCCACCCAACTTCCCCTCCACTCCCGCCAGTTCAGGCCCACCTACCCAGGCCCTCTCCGTCCCGCTGCCGCACTCCAGCCGCCCCACCACTCACCCGCACCGCCACCGCGCGGCTCCACACCGCCGCCGCTCCCCAACTCCTTGACGCCCGCCGCAACCAAGCGCACTATTCATCGCATGATGAATAAAGCCTCGCCTCCCTCCGCCCCCGGCGGACAAGGCACCCCTCCCGCCGTCCGGGCCACCGCCCTCACCGTCGTCCGCGGCCCCCGCACCGTGCTGCGCGGGCTGGACTTCACCGTCCCCCGCGGCCGCATCACCGGACTCCTCGGCCCGTCCGGCTGCGGCAAGTCCACCCTGATGCGGGCCATCGTCGGCACCCAGGCCAAGGTCACCGGCACCCTCGACATCCTGGGCGCCCCCGCCGGCAGCGCCGGCCTGCGCCCCCGGATCGGCTACGTCACCCAGGCGCCGTCCATCTACAACGACCTGACGGTGCGCCAGAACCTGGACTACTTCGCCGCCGTCCTCAATCCCGGCAGAGCAGCCGCGGACCGCCGCCGGAGCCATGTCACCCGCGCCATCGAGGACGTCGCCCTCACCTCCCACGCCGACGCCCTCGCCGGAAACCTCTCCGGCGGCCAACGGGGCCGCGTCTCCCTGGCCGTCGCCCTCCTCGGCGAACCCGAACTCCTGGTCCTGGACGAACCCACAGTCGGCCTGGACCCCGTGCTCCGCCGCGACCTGTGGGACCTCTTCCACCGCCTCGCCGCCCAACGCCACGCCACTCTCCTCGTCTCGTCCCATGTCATGGACGAGGCAGAGCGCTGTCACCGGCTGCTGCTGATGCGCGAGGGCACGATCCTCGCCGAGGACACCCCCGACGACCTGCGCACCCGCACCGGCTGCCGCACCGTCGAGGACGCCTTCCTGCACCTGGTCGACGAGGCCGACGGCCGCCGCCCCTCCCAGCCCGCGGAAGCCTCGCCCCAGCAGTCCCCCTCCGCCACGCCCGGCAAGGAATCCGCCCGATGAACGCCTCCCGCACCCTCGCCACCGCCGCCCGCGTACTGCGCCAGCTCCGCCACGACCCCCGCTCCATCGCCCTGATGATCCTGGTGCCGTGCCTGATGCTGTTCCTGCTCCGCTACGTCTTCGACGCCAGCGCCGCGACCTTCGACTCGATCGGTGCCTCCCTCCTCGGCATCTTCCCGCTCATCACGATGTTCCTGGTGACCTCCATCGCCACCCTCCGCGAACGCACCTCCGGCACCTTGGAACGCCTGCTTGCCATGCCGCTGGGCAAGGCCGACCTGATCGCCGGCTACGCCCTGGCCTTCGGCACCGTCGCCGTCGTCCAGTCCGCCCTCGCCACCGGCCTCGCCCTGTGGGGCCTGGGCCTCGACGTTGTCGGCTCGCCATGGCTGCTGCTCCTGGTCGCCCTGCTGGACGCCCTCCTCGGCACTGCCCTCGGTCTCTTCGTCTCCGCGTTCGCCTCCTCCGAATTCCAGGCCGTGCAGTTCATGCCGGCCGTGATCTTTCCCCAGCTCCTCCTCTGCGGCCTCTTCACCGCACGCGACGCCATGCACCCCGTTCTGGAGGCCGTCTCCAACGTGCTGCCGATGTCCTACGCCGTCGACGGCATGAACCAGGTCCTCGCCCACTCCAACCTGACCGCCGACTTCGTCCGGGACGCCCTGGTCGTCGCCGGCTGCGCCCTCCTCGTCCTCGTCCTCGGTGCCGCGACCCTCCGCCGCCGCACCCCCTGACCGCGCCCGCCACCCGGCCCCGCCGCCCGTCCGCCCAGCGGACACCCACGCCGCGACCAGCCCCGTGAGTGCGACCATGAGCCCAGGACGACGCACCCCGGGAAGGCACCGCACCATGGCACAGAAAGTCGCAGTCCTCGGCACCGGCAAGATCGGTGAGGCCCTGATCAGCGGCATGATCCGAGCCGGCCGGGCACCCGCGGACCTGCTGGTCACCACCCGTCGCCCCGAACGCGCCGCCGACCTCCGGGCCCGGCACGGCGTCACACCCGTCAGCAACCCGGAGGCCGCCCAGCAGGCCGACACCCTGATCCTCACGGTCAAGCCGCAGGACATGGGCACCCTGCTCGACGAGCTGGCCCCGCACGTCCCCGCCGACCGCCTGGTCATCAGCGGCGCAGCCGGAATCCCCACCTCCTTCATCGAGTCCCGTCTCACCGAAGGCACGCCCGTGGTCCGGGTCATGACCAACACCCCGGCCCTGGTCGACGAGGCCATGTCCGTCATCTCCGCCGGCAGCCACGCCACCGACGCCCACCTCGCGCACACCGAGGAGGTGTTCGGAGCCGTCGGCAAGACCCTGCTCGTACCGGAGTCGCAGCAGGACGCGACCACCGCCCTGTCCGGCTCCGGGCCGGCGTACTTCTACTTCCTGGTCGAGGCCATGACCGACGCGGGCATCCTCCTCGGGCTGCCCCGCGACAAGGCCCACGACCTCATCGTGCAGGCCGCGATCGGTGCCGCCGTGATGCTCCGCGACAGCGGCGAACACCCGGTCAAGCTCCGTGAGAACGTCACCTCACCCGCCGGCACCACCATCAACGCCATCCGCGAACTGGAGAACCACGGTGTGCGCGCGGCCCTGATCGCAGCCCTGGAAGCAGCCCGCGACCGCAGCCGCGAACTGGCCTCCGGCAGCAACTCCTGACCTGCCTCCCTTCCCTACAGCTCAACTCCCGCCTCCCACCCGTCACATGGGCGGCAGCAACCCGATCGCCCGATATGCCGCGTCCACCGTCGGCTTCGCCCGTTCCCTGGCCCGTTCCGCTCCCTTCCTCAGCACTGCGTCCACATGTCCCGGGTCGGCGGCCAGCTCCCGATGCCGTTCCTGGACCGGCTTCAGCAACTGGACCACCGCATCCGCGGTACGCCTCTTCAACGCCGCGTACGAGGAGAACTCACCGCTCAACTCCTGCGGCGTGGTCCCCTCACACGAGGCGAGGATCTCCAGCAGGTTCGACACCCCAGGTCGCGCCTCCTGGTCATACGACACATCGAACCCGCTGTCCGTCACGCCGCGGAGGAACTTTTTTTCGATGACTTCCGGTTCGTCCAGGAGATAGACGATCCCGGAGCCGGAATCATGGGATTTACCCATCTTCGACTTCGGGTCTTGGAGGTCCATCACCCGCGCCGCCACCGTCGGTTGGGTGGCCCGTGGCACCGTGAAGGTCTGCCCGTACCGCTGGTTGAACCGCACCGCCAGATCCCGGGACAGCTCGACATGCTGCCGCTGGTCCTCCCCGACCGGCACCTCGTCCGCCCGGTACGCCAGGATGTCCGCCGCCATCAGCGCCGGATAGGTGAGCAGCGACAACCGCACCCCGCCGCCCCGCTCCCGCTCACGCCCCGCCTTCTCCCGGTACTGGATCATCCGCCGCATCTCACCGTCGGTGGCCACGCACTCCAGCAGATACGACAGCCGAGCGTGCTCGTCCACATGGCTCTGCACAAAGAGGGTGCACAGCTCGGGTTCGAGGCCCGCCGCCAGCAGCAGGGTGGCCGCCTGCCGACTGAGCCTGCGCACCCTGCCGGGATCGTGATCAACGGTCAGCGCATGGAGGTCCACCACGCAGAACAAGGCGTCCGACCGGTGCTGATCCACATCAACCCACCGCCGGATCGCCCCCAGGTAGTTCCCCAGGGTCAGATGACCGGTCGGCTTGACCCCGCTGAAGATCCGGGTCGTGTACATGGGCGTTCGTTCCTCTCCGCTGTCGAAGCCGCCGCCTCGGCCACCGGCTCCGGAGAGGAGAAACGCGAACGGCCGCCGAGAAGGCGGCCGTTGAGTGCATACGTTGACGCGGCCGCCGTCAGGCGGCCCACCACTGCTGGGTGCGCGTATGCGTGGTCATGCCCCAAAGGCTACGTCCGGGAGGGCGGCACGTCACACGGTTGACACAAACTGGGGCGGCCCGTAGTGTCCTCCGAGTTGCCCGATGTGAGCGCCGACCTCGGTCGGATCCCGGGCACCATTCCGCAGAAGTTCCACCACACGACCGGCAGTCACTTGCCGCGTCGTTTCCGTGCGCTTTTGCGAAATGAGGGAATCCGCGTTCGATGGAACGCACCCCGATTAGGTCGGGGAACCGGGTTCCGCTAAGGTCTCACCACGTCGAAGCGGTCCAACAACCGCAATGACAAACCCCGCTGACGGGGAATCAGAGCCGAAGAGGTCTGATACAGTCAGAATCGCCGAAAGGGAAACGCGAAAGCGGAAACCGAACGGCAGCCCGCTCCAGCGGGTGGCAGAGAAGGAAATCGAATCTGCTAAGCTGGAAACACCGAAGGGAACACCCGGAGGAAAGCCCGAGAGTATCTAGCTGCTTGGGTGAGTACGATGGAAGTGTCCGTTCCTTGAGAACTCAACAGCGTGCCAAAAGTCAACGCCAGATATGTTGATACCCCGACTCGCGCACACGCTTCATTGTGTTGTGTGTGGGTTGTGGTTCCTTTGAAGAAGACACAGCGAGGACGCTGTGAATGATCGGGCTTATTCCGCCTGGTTGTTCCGCTCTCGTGGTGTTGCCCCGAGTACGGGGAAGCATTCACGGAGAGTTTGATCCTGGCTCAGGACGAACGCTGGCGGCGTGCTTAACACATGCAAGTCGAACGATGAAGCCGCTTCGGTGGTGGATTAGTGGCGAACGGGTGAGTAACACGTGGGTAATCTGCCCTGCACTTCGGGACAAGCCCTGGAAACGGGGTCTAATACCGGATATGACACG